>NZ_JBIAYZ010000007.1:0-352698 GCF_042898635.1 Micromonospora sp. NPDC000442
TCCCCTACCGCAAACCCACCGACGGCAGCGAACTACCCGACTGGAAGAAAGACCTGAACAAGCAGCACCGCACCGTCCGAGCGCAGGTCGAACACGCCCTGGCCCGCATGAAGAACTTCAAAATCCTGCGCGACTACCGCCGCGCCGCCCACACATTGACCGACACCGCATCCGGCATCGCCCACCTCCACAACATCATCCTCACCGGATGACACCAACATCGTTACCCGGCAACGCCTCCACCGAGTTACGAGACGTCCTTTAGGCGACCCCGTGGGCGGGGGCGGCGGTGGCGCGTACGGAGGTGAGGATCGCGTCGATGCGGTCCACGTCGGCGGGAACCCGTGCCCTATACGGCTCGTCAGTCAAGGTACTCCCGATGGGCGAGGTCGGCGCGGTGTTGGGCCTGGAGGTCTCCCGGTTCGGCCGCTCGAGCGCCGACCTGACCAGGCTGATGGAGCTGGCCCGGTTGACCGACACGCTGCTGATCGACACCGACGGCGTGTACGACCTGGCCAACGTCAACGACCGCACCCTGCTCGGCCTCAAGGGGCAAATGTCGGAAATCGAACTCCATTTCCTGGACACGATCACCCCCGAGCAGATCGGCATGGCCGTCGGTGCGGCCGAGGAGGTTGCCGAACGGCACACCCGCAGTCACCGAGCCGTGGAGCTGGCGGTGCAGCAGGCTCGCTACGAAGCCGACCGCGCCGAGCGGGCCTTCAGCAATGTGGAACCGGAAAACCGTTTGGTGACAAGGACTTTGGAGTCGCGGTGGGAGGCGAGACTCGCCGCGCTGACCGAGGCGGAGGCGGCGCTGGCCAACGCGCAGGCCGCCAAACCGGCCTTGCCGGCCACCACCTCGTTGCAGGCCCTCGCGCAGGACCTGCCAAGGTTGTGGCACGCCGAGACCACCAGCCCCTGCGACCGGAAACGGCTGCTGCGCAGCCTGATCGCCGATGTCACCCTGCTGCCCGAGCCGGATGCGCAGACCATGCGGATCGGGGTGCGCTGGCACACCGGTGCCACCGGCGAACTGGCCGTCGCCCGCCCCGGTCCCGGCCGCACCCCGATGGCGGCATTGAAATTGATCCGTCAGCACGGCGCCACCCACACCAGCGCCGAACTCGCCGACATGCTCAACACGGCCGGACTGACCACCGGCAAAGGCAAGCCATTCACCGCCGGAGGCGTCGCCCGGGTCCGCGACGCCTACAAGATCTTCGGTCCGCGCGCCGTTGCCGTCCAAGCCGGCGAGGTCAGCGTCAAACAGACCGCGACCGAGCTCGGCATCCCCGCCGACGCGGTCTACAACTGGCTGCGTCTCGGGCAGGTACCCGCGCGGCGCGGTCCGAGCGGACGCTGGTGCATCCCCTGGGATCCGGCCAGCCGGGAGATCTACCAGCAAAAGGTCGCCGCGTCCTTCCGACTCACACCGGTCCGGCCCACGACGTCCGAGGCCAATGTGAATGATGCAGTACTGCGACGTGCCCCCACCGCCGCCCACGTCGACCGGCCAGGGCTGACCCATCAAACGAGCGGTGCCGGGCCCGCTCCAGCACCGGCACCGCCGTGCTGAAGAAGCCGAAGGCGAATGAGCTTGACCTCGCCCCAAGGGCATGGCCCAGGCTGGGCGGGTGGACGACGCGGACCTCATGCTGCCCGGCGAGTTCGGCGCAGCGACCCGGCTGTCGTCGAAGGCGCTGCGGCTCTATGCCGAGCAAGGGCTGCTGGTGCCGGTCGGCATCGACCCGGCCACCGGCTACCGCCGCTATCACTGCGACCAGCTTTCCCGCGGTCGGCTGATCGCCCGGCTGCGCACCTTGGATCTGCCGCTGGCCCGCATCGCCACTCTGATCGAGCTGAGCCCACAAGGCCGCCAGGCTGAACTGCGCGCGTGGCTGGCCGCCCAGGAGGCCCAACTGCGGCGCCGGCGTGAGCTGATCGAGGCTCTCGACGGTGCCGCCGCACCGACCACCGTCCGTCCAAGACTGCGAGCGAGGCCACTCCGCAAGCTGCTGTGCCAGGAACGGCGCGTACACATCGGCGAGCTGGACACCTTCGTCACGGAAGCGCAGGGACGCATCCGCGACCGGCTGCAGACGGTCGGCCTGCCGCACAACGGGCCAACGTTGGTGCACTTCCACGGATTCGTGACGCACGACAGCGACGGACCCGTCGAGATCGCAGTACCGTTCACCGGCTCCATCGAACCCGTCGATGACCTGCGAGTCCGACTGTCGCCGGCCGGCACCGACATCTACCTGCCGGTCGCCGAAGCCGACGCGGGGTTCCCCGACATCCTGCGCGCCTACGAGACGGTGGAGGCATGGATCGACGCGAACCGCTTGGTAAGCCTTGCCAGCCCGGTCGAGATCCGGCCCGGCACCGACGGTGCCCTCCTCGACGTCACCTACCCCATCTCGACCAACGAAAGAAATTGAAACATGCACCCCTACATCGGGTCCGGACCCTACTGCTACGCCAACTCGCTGGCCATGGCCCTGGGGCCCACAGCCCCTTCGCCATCGATCATCGAAGTGCTCACCGGCTCGCCGTTCGGCATGCACCTGCTCGGCGGACGGGTGCCGCTTTTCAACCCGCACGGCTGGGACGACCGCGGCATCGACGACGCAATCGCGCTGCTCGGCTGGACTTGCCGACGGCAGAACTCCGACGACGGCGAACAAGCCTTGGCGAAACTCGAGGAGGCCGTCAAGACCGGCCCTGTCCTGGCCGGACCGCTGGAAATGGGCCTGCTGCGTCATCTGCCCGGAATGACCGGGCCGATCGGGTCGGACCACTACGTTGCCGTCCTGGAAGCCGACGACACACTGGTCCGGTTCCACGATCCGCACGGCTGCCCCTACGCGACCCTGCCCACCCAGGATTTCCTGGCCGCGTGGCGCGCCGACACGATCACCTTCTACCGCGCCGAGCCGTACACGATGCGCGGCGACTTCCAGCAGGCCCGCGTGATCACCACCGACGCGGCGCTGCGCACGGCCCTGCCCGGCGCGGTCGCCTGGCTGCGCGGGCGCGACGACCTCGCCGTGCCCCCCGGCACCACTGGCGGCGCCACCGCCGTGCACCGCCTCGCTGACCTGGTCACCGACGGACTTGACCCCGACACACACGATCACCTGACGCAGTTCGCGATCCGCGTCGGCGCTCGGCGGCTCACCGATGCCGCGACCGCGCTCACCAGCATCGACCGCGACGAAGCCGCCGCCATCGCTACCCAGCAGGCCCGGCTGGTCGGCAGCCTCCAGCACGACCTCGTCAACGGACACACGAACGCCGCCGCCCAGACGTTGCGGCAGCTCGCGCCCACCTACGAACAACTGGCCAACCTGCTCAGCTGACACCGCCACACCCAGAGCGCCCGACCGACGGTAACCTCCAACCACGACAGACTGGGCTGACGCCGACCACCCTGGCAAGCCCACCGGACAACCGAAACCGTTCGAATCCCAACAGCAACCGCAGAGAAGGCAGTATGAAGCGCCCGTCGGGGGCGAACAGCGACTCCGGGCCATGTGGGGTGATCTCGGCGAACGGCGACTCGTAGAGCGGCCGATCTCCATGGCACCGTTCTGGGTCAGGTGACCGATGATCATGTGGATGAAGTGGATCTGGTTTCTGGTCAGCGTCTGTCCGTCGAGGAACTCGTTGAACGCCTCGGTGGCGGCCTCGCGGTCCATGCCGACCATCGACCGGATGAACAGCCCCAGCCCGTCGGCCGATCGCCGGGCGCGCTCGATGTCGTCGGCGGCACCGACACCGCCCTCGGCGAGCATCCGTTCCAACTCGACGAGGTCGGTGGGGGAGAGCTGCCGGTTGCGGCGCAGCTTCTGCAACGCCATGTGATCCTCGTGCTGGCCCAGGTAGGCACGCGCCTTGATCCGGAACCGCTCATAGTCGGTCCCGACCCGCGCCTGCGGAATGGCGATCTCGGTCAGCTCACCAGTTGGTCGACGAAGTCGGTGTAGACGATGGTGCGCTTGCCCCGCTCGATCAGGCGCACGAGAGACCGGAACCGGCGTCGCACCAACTCCAGCATCGGCAGGGTGACGTCCTGCCACCACTCGTCGCTGGCGACCTCGTCCAGCAGCTCTCGGTCGGTGCGGTCGGGCGGTCGGCAGCCGCCAAGATGGTGGCCGACGTCATTTGATGCCGTGGAGGAAGCAGGCGGCCAGGTCCCGCAGCCGGTCGAGGCTCGCGACGTAGTAGCTCTCGGGTTCTGGCCGGGGGAAGCTGGGGTGCGCGGTATGCCCGGCAACCCAACTCGGGATCGAGCGACAGCCCTCCACCAGCCACTGGTCGGGCGCCTCGCGGCGGTCGTACCGCTCACAGACGACGCGCATCGCCGCCGCCAGGCGGGCGATGGCCGCGCGATCCCATTCCAGATCGATGCGTAGCTGCAACAGGAAGGAGCCGTCATCGGCCCCGAACTCGCTCCGCAACACGGCGAGCGCTTCTTCGACCGGCTGCTCGCGTCCTCCGCTCACGAGGGCAGCGTAGCCAGCCGAAGCTGCTCGCACCGATGACCGTCTGGCAATCTTGGCCGGATGGATCTGACGGAAGAGTTCGAGTGGCGCGGACGTACGGTCCGATGGGGTCGGACGGGTTCCGGGCCCGCCGTCGTGTTGTGCCACGGGACGCCGTGGTCGTCGCAGTTGTGGGGCCCCTACGCCGAGGCCCTGAGCGACCAGTTCACGGTCTACCTGTGGGACATGCCCGGTTACGGGCTCTCCTCGAAGCTGCCAGAGCACCGGGTGTCGCTGGACGTCCAGGGTGAGTTGCTGGCCGACCTCCTCTCGTACTGGGAGCTGCCGTCCCCACATGTCGTGGCGCACGACTACGGCGGCGCCGTCGCGCTGCGGGCTCGTCTCCTGCACGGCTGTTCGTTCGCGTCGCTGGCGCTTGTCGACGTGGTGGCGCTCGCTCCCTGGGGGTCGGATTTCTTCCGGCTGGTACGCGAGAACGCCGACGTTTTCAGCGCCATGCCGCCCGCCGTCCACGAAGGAGCACTCCGGGCCTACATCGCCGGAGCCAGCCACCGGGGTCTCACACCCGACCAGATGCAGGCACTCGTGTCTCCGTGGCTCGATGCGACCGGGCAGGCCGCTTTCTACCGGCAGATCGCCCAGGCGGACCAGCGCTACACCGACGAGATCCAGGACCTTTACCCCCGTCTGGACCTGCCGGTCCTGGTGGTGTGGGGCACGGACGACACCTGGATTCCGGTCGACCGTGCCCACCGACTGACCGACCTCATCCCGGGCGCCCAGCTCAAGCTGATCGAGGATGCAGGTCACCTGGTCCAGCTCGACCAGCCCGTACAACTGGCCATGACGCTGCACCGTTGGCTCACCGCGCAGGCCCTGCTGGGCCGGTGATTCGTGATCGCTGGCGCCCAGGAGCACGGCAGCACGTACCGGAAAGCACTGGAATGAGCGGCCCGCTCACCTAAGCCGGCAGGTCGGCGCGTACCTGAACGTCATCGCCTCGCATGATCGACCCGGACTCTATGCGAAACTCCCGCTGGGTGATCTCCCGGGGCGCGTGCTCTGCCATAGCCTCACGCTAGGGGAGGAAGCTGCGACTCGCCCGGATCGTGGGTCAGGTCGTGCCGGGGGGTTGGCCGTGCCAGCGGGCGCGGTAGGCGGCCTCGTGGGTCTCGTGGGCGGTGCGCTCCTCGAAGACCACCGCGCGCAGCGTGTGCCGGGCCTCGGAGATCAGGATGACCTCGGCGAAGACCAGGCCGACGCAGATCGCGGTGAGCAGGCCGAGGGCGGCCAGGCCCGGCATCGGCATGGCGACCGGGACGCCGATGACGAGGACGACAAGCGTGGCGACCCGGGTCCAGGACAGCGTGTGCAGGGTGCGTAGCTGGAAGAGCATGTTCCCGAGCAGGTAGAGGAACACCCCGCCGAACAGCATCGGCACGTCCGGCCCATGCGCCGGCTCGGTCACCGGTACGCCGGGTTCGGCGACTTCGTGCACGATGCCCTCGGCGCCGAGGGCGAACAGGATGATCCCGGCGATCATCGGCAGGTAGAGGTAGGCGTAGGCGTCGCGGGCCATCAGCACCCGGGCGGGACCGAGGGTGGCGTGCAGGGCGATCCGGGCGGCCGGGCCGATCAGGTCGTAGTGCGCCCACCAGAGGGCGGCGGTGAAGAAGATTCCGAGCACGGCGGCGGTCACCCCAGGCCAGGTCGGTGCCTGACCGAGCAGGTTGCTGCCGACGCCGACGGAGATCACTGATTCGCCGAGCGCGATGATCAGGATCAGGTCGTACCGTTCGGTCCAGTGCTCCGCCGAGGTCACCTGCCAGCCCCAGGTGCGGGCCAGCAGCCCGGTGCCGTACTGGAGCAGCACCACGCTCACCCAGAGCGCGTCCCGAACGAGGGCGGCGGTCCCGGCATCGGCGATGTGGGTGGGTAGCAGCGCGGCCACCAGCAGCAGAATGGTGCTCAGCGCCAGCTCGGGGGCGTACCGGAGCAGTTGCCGGCGTTCCGCCGGATCGTTCCGCACGACGTGCAGGAACAGGATCAGGTGGATGGCCCGGATGACCACGTAGCTGACCGCGACCACGACCGGCCCCGCCTCGTCCTTGTGGTCCATGAACGCCTGCGGCAGAGCGAGGGCGAAGCAGAACAGCGCGGCCATCCCGACGACCATCAGCACCGGCACGAAGCCCTCGCCGATGCGGATCCGGGTGGCCACCACCGTGTGCACCACCCAGCACCACCAGAGCACGGCCAGCACGAGGGCGGCGTGCAGCAGTTGGCGGCCGTTGATGTTGGCGGCGGTGGCGCGGGTGATGATGAAGAACGAGAAGACGAAGACCAGGTCGAAGAAGATCTCGAACTTGTCGACCCGGGCGCCGGGTGCGATGCCGACGGCCGGCCCGAGCCGCCCCCGCCAGCCCATGTCGCCCACGCGCTGAGTCTGGCAGCGCTGGCCTGGGCGTACGCCCGTTTCCGATCAGTCCGGCCGGCGGTACCGCAGGCCGTCCATCAGCAGGTCGAGCAGGCGTTGGGCCTGGTCGCGCTGCTCCCGTCCACCGGCGGCGAGCGAGACTCCGCTGAGTCCGGCGAGGACGTCGCCGGGGTCCACGTCCGATCGGACGGTGCCGGCCGCCGCGCCCGCCGTCAATAGTCGGTCCACGGCCGCGATCAGCCGGTCCCGGCTCTGCGCGAACGGGTTGGTGCCGGCCGCGATCACCAGCCGCAGCGCGTCGGCCATCTCCCGCTTGGTGGCGAGGTAGTCGATGAAGTGGTCCATCCAGGCCCGGGTTGCTACCTCCGGTGGCAGCCGTTCGAGTAGCTCGGCGGCGGAGTCGCAGAGGCGTTCCAACTCGTTGCGGTAGGCGGCCTCGACCAAGGCCTCACGGGTGGGGAAGTGTCGGTAGAGCGTGCCGATTCCCACTCCCGCGTCCCGGGCGATCTGCTCCAGGGTTACCTCCGCATCGGACCGGGAAAACGCCCGGACGGCCGCCTCCAGCAGTCGCTGGCGGTTGCGCAGCGCGTCGGCGCGCAACGGTCGGGATGGCTGCTCCGGCACGTACTCCTCCTGACAGTCGACCTCCGTCCGGTTGGCAAACGGAGGGGCCTCCGGTTAGCCTGGTGGTAACGGAGGAGCCTCCGCTTCTGATCGTAGCGGCGGACAGACCCGCCGCACATCTGAGACAAGGATGGATCATGACCATCGGCACACCTGTCAGCACCCCGTTCACCGCGGAGTCCACCGCGCTGGAGGTCGTCGCAGGCATTGACCTCACCACCCGTCGGGTCGTCGTCACCGGCGGTGGGTCGGGCATCGGCGTGGAGACCGCCCGGGCGCTCGCGT
The DNA here is from genome assembly GCF_042898635.1 of Micromonospora sp. NPDC000442. Lineage (NCBI taxonomy): Bacteria > Bacillati > Actinomycetota > Actinomycetes > Micromonosporales > Micromonosporaceae > Micromonospora > Micromonospora sp. NPDC000442. Next base: position 7,858 of record NZ_JBIAYZ010000007.1, read on the forward strand.
CCGCCGGTGCCGACGTCACCCTCGCCGTCCGCAAGCGCGAGCAGGGCGACCAGGCGGCGGCGCAGATTATCGGTACGACCGGCAACGACCGGGTCTCCGTGGCCCCGCTCGACCTGGCCGACCCGGCCTCGGTTGCCACCTTCGTGGCGAACTGGGACGGCCCGCTGCACATCCTGGTCAACAACGCCGGCCTCATGGCCTCGCCGGAGATGCGTACCCCACAGGGCTGGGAGATGCAGTTCGCCACCAACCACCTGGGGCACTTCGCGCTCGCCACCGGACTGCGCCCGGCACTCGCCGCCGCGCAGGGCGCCCGGATCGTCTCGGTCAGTTCGGCGGCGCACCTGCGCTCGCCGGTCGTCTTCGACGACATCCACTTCGAGCGCCGGGCCTACGAGCCCTGGGCCGCGTACGGGCAGTCCAAGACCGCCAACATCCTCTTCGCCGTCGAGGCGAGCCGGCGCTGGGCGGACGACGGCATCCTGGTCAACGCGCTGCACCCCGGCACGATCCGCACCAATCTTCAGCGGTACGTGACCGAGGAGGAGCTGGCCAAGCTGCGCGCCCAGAGTGGCCCGGCCGCGCCACCCTGGAAGACCCCGGAGCAGGGCGCCGGCACCTCCGTCCTGGTGGCCACCTCACCCCTGCTCGACGGTGTCGGCGGCCGCTACTTCGAGGACTGTCAACAGGCCGGCCCCAACCAGCCAGGCACCCGCACCGGCGTAGCCGACTACGCCCTCGACCCCGAATCCGCCCACCACCTCTGGACCACCAGCACCCAAACCCTCACCCCCTAGCCCCAGAACCCACCCCACCCACCCTCCCGGGCCGTGGGGCCGCGTTGATCATGAGGTTGGCGGCACGTTCTGAGATCAAAAACGCCGCTAACCTCATGATCAACAGACGTGGGTGGGTGGGTAGGCGTGGGGTGGGTGGGGTGGGAGGGGGCAGTAGGGCGCCCCGGTCCTTGTGGACCGGGGCGCTCTGCTGCTGTGCTGGGGCTAGAGGCCCAGTTCGGCTTCGAAGTTGCCGGCTTCCAGGCGCTCCTTGACCGCGGTGAGGAAGCGGGCGGCGTCGGCACCGTCGATCAGCCGGTGGTCGTAGGACAGAGCCAGGTAGACCATCTGGCGTACCGCGATGACCTCGCCCAGATCCGGGTCGTTCACCACGACCGGACGCTTGACCACGGCACCCGTACCCAGCATCGCCGACTGCGGCGACGGCACGATCGGGGTGTCGAAGAGGGCACCCCGGCTGCCGGTGTTGGTCAGCGTGAAGGTCGCACCGGCGATCTCGTCCGGGCTGATCTTGTTGGTCCGGGTCCGCTCGGCCAGGTCGGCGACCCGCTTGGCGATACCGCCCAGGTTGAGGTCACCGGCGTTGTGGATGACCGGCACCAGCAGGCCCCGCTCGGTGTCCACCGCGATGCCGAGGTTCTCGGCGTCCGGGTAGGTGATCGTCCCGCCGTCCAGGTCCATGCTGGCGTTGACGATCGGGTACGCCTGGAGCGCCTCGATGGCCGCGAGCGCGAAGAACGGCAGGAACGACAGCTTGACACCGTGCCGCTGCTGGAACGACTCCTTGGCCTGCGCCCGCAGCTTGGCGACCTTGGTGACGTCCACCTCGACCACCGTGGTCAGCTGCGCCATCTCGTGCAGCGACGACAGCATCCGCTTGGCGATGGCCGCGCGGATGCGTGGCAGCTTCTCGGTGGTGCCCCGCTTGGCGCTCGGCTGCGGCTTGGCGGCCGGCTTCGTCGGGGTGGCCGCGGCCGGCTGGGCCGCCGCCGGGGCGGGAGCGGCCTTGGCGGCGCGGGCCTTCTCCGCCGCCTCCAGCACGTCCTGCTTGCGGATCCGACCGCCGACACCGGTGCCGTTGACCGAGGCGAGGTCCACGTTGTGCTCGCTGGCCAGCTTGCGTACCAGCGGCGTCACGTAACCGGCCGCCTGCTCGCCGCCGTTGGACGGTGCCGCCGCGCGCTGTGGGGTGGGGGCTGCCGGCTGCGCCGCCTGCTCGGCCTTGACCGGCTCCTGCGCCGTCTCGGCCTCGGCGGCCGGCTCGTTGTACGACAGGCCGGGCGTCGGCTCGGACACCTTCGGCTCCGCCTGCGGCTCGGGCTGCGGCTGCGGCGTCGGCTCGGGCTTGGCTTCCGCCTCGGGCTTCGGCTCCGGCTTCGACTCGGCCGGCGCGCCACCGGCGGCACCGACCACGGCCAGGGTCGCACCGACCTCGGCGGTCTCGTCCTCGGCGACCTTGATCTCCAGGACGGTACCGGCGACAGGTGAGGGGATCTCCGTGTCGACCTTGTCGGTGGAGACCTCCAGCAGCGGCTCGTCGACCTCGACGGTCTCGCCGACCTGCTTGAGCCAGCGGGTGACCGTACCCTCGGTGACGCTCTCGCCCAGGGCCGGCATCTGCACCGGGGTGCCCTCGCCCGACGGCGCCGGGGCCGCCTGCGCCGGCTGCTCGGCCGGCTCCTCGACGGCCGGCTGCTCCGCCTCGGCCTCCGGCTCCGCCGCGGCCTCCGCGGCCTGCTCGGCCGGGGCTTCCTGCTGCTGCGGGGCGGCTCCGCCGCCGGCCGACTCGCCCTCGCCGGAGATTACCGCCAGCTCGCTGCCGACCTCGGCCGTCTCGTCCTCGCCCACCACGATCCGGGTCAGCACCCCGGCCGCCGGGGACGGGATCTCGGTGTCGACCTTGTCGGTGGACACCTCAAGCAGCGGCTCGTCGACCTCGACGGTGTCGCCCTCCTGCTTGAGCCAGCGCGTGACGGTGCCCTCGGTGACGCTCTCGCCGAGCCGGGGCATGGTGACCGATACCGGCATGTTCTCCAGACTCCTTCATTTCCCTGGTGGGGGGAGCGTCGCCCGTCGCCGGACGCCGCGGGTACGTCGTGGTCAGGCGTGCGCGTGCAGCGGCTTGCCGGCGAGCGCGAGGTGCGCCTCGCCCAGGGCCTCGTTCTGCGTCGGGTGGGCGTGCACGAGCTGCGCCACCTCGCCCGGGTACGCCTCCCAGTTGTAGATCAGCTGCGCCTCGCCGACCAGCTCGCCGACCCGCGCGCCGATCATGTGCACGCCGACCACCGGACCGTCCTCGACCCGCACCAGCTTCACGAAACCGGCCGTCTTGAGGATCTGGCTCTTGCCGTTGCCGCCGAGGTTGTAGTTGTAGGTCTTGATCTTGTCAGCGCCGTACTGCTCCTTGGCCTTCGCCTCGGTGAGGCCGACCGACGCCAGCTCCGGGTCGCTGTAGGTGACCCGGGGAATGCCCGCCTCGTCGATCACCGCCGGGTTCTGGCCGGCGATCTCCTCGGCGACGAAGATGCCCTGCTGGAAACCGCGGTGGGCGAGCTGGAGACCGGGCACGATGTCGCCCACGGCGTAGACGTTCGGCACGTTGGTGCGCAGCCGCTCGTCGGTCAGCACGTAGCCGCGGTCGAGCTTCACGCCCTGCTCCTCGTAGCCGAGGTCGGCGGTGTTCGGGCCCCGGCCGACGGCGACCAGCAGCAGCTCGGCCTCGACGGTGTCGCCGCCGGCGATTGTCACCTTCACGCCGTTGTCGGTCTTCTCGACCTTCTCGAACGGCTTGCCGACCTTGAAGTTGATCTTCCGCTTGCGGAAGGCCCGCTCCAGTGCCTTCGACGACTCCTCGTCCTCCGCGGCGACCAGCCGGGGCAGCGCCTCGACGATCGTCACGTCCACCCCGAAGGACTTCCACACGCTTGCGAACTCGACGCCGATCACGCCGCCGCCGAGCACGATCGCCGAGGCGGGGACCCGGTCCAGGGTCAGCGCGTGGTCGCTGGTGATGACCCGCTCGCCGTCGATCTCCAGGCCCGGCAGGCTCTTGGCGTACGACCCGGAGGCCAGCACCACGTTGCGGCCGGTGTACCGCTTTCCGTCCACCTCGACCGCGTTCGGCGCGACCAGCTTGCCGTGCCCCTCCACGATCGTGATCGACTTGTTGCCCTTGAGCATGCCCTGCAGGCCCTTGTAGAGCCGCGAGATCACGCCGTCCTTGTACGAGTTGACCCCCGCCATGTCGATGCCGACCAGTTCGGCCTTCACACCGAACTGCTCCGACTCGCGGGTCTGGTCGGCGATCTCGGCCGCGTGCAGCAGCGCCTTGGTCGGGATGCAGCCGTTGTGCAGGCAGGTGCCCCCGAGCTTGCCCTTCTCCACAAGCGCCACGGAAAGACCCAACTGGGTGGCACGCAGTGCGGTCGCGTAACCGCCGCTACCACCTCCGAGGATGACGATGTCGAAGGTTGCGTCGTTCGGCTCGCTCACGTCCAACTCCCAGGTCGCTTCGCTGCATCGGGGGTCACGGTGGGGTAACACGGACACACCCCACCTCGGCCATCTTGTCACCACCGTGGCGCACCCGCGTACCGAGGTGCCCAACGACACGTTGCCGCCACGTACCCTTGGCTCTGCCTTCGATACGCCACGACTGGGGAGACGGCTCGGTGGGACTGTTCCGGCGAAGCAAGCGGGCACGTGCGGCTGACCCTGACCGTACGGCCAATCGGGCCGATCTGGAGCATCTTGAGAACTTCATCCGTACCCGTAACGGCGTCGAGGCGTACATCGAGCCGCGTACCACCGTCACCGAGACCACCGTGATCCTGATCGCCGACGACGGCGAGTGGACCCGACGCCGGATCGACGGGCCGGACGGCGCGCGGCGGTTCGCGTACCGGCTGAGCATCCCGATCTACGACGTGGCGCTGATGGGCTACCCGCAACGCATGCGCGACTACAACGAGCGCCGCAAACGCCGCCCCGAGCAGTACTGACCCGCTGGAGGGGCCCCTCACCCGACGACGAGGGACCCCTTGCGCACACCTCAGCCGTTGGTGGCTACGTCGTCGATCAGGTGGAGCAGGGTACGGACGGGGACGCCGGTGCCGCCCTTGGTCCAGTAGCCGGTCGCCTCGCCCGAGTGGTACGAGGGACCGGCGATGTCGATGTGCGCCCAGGCGACGTCGTCGGTGACGAACTCACGCAGGAAGACACCGCCCTGGAGCATGTGGCCGGCCCGGTCCATGCCCGCGTTGACCTGCGAGATGTCGGCGACGTCGGAGTCCATTCCCTTGCGCACGTCGTCCGGCAGCGGCATCGGCCAGGCGGGCTCGCCGACGGCGTCACCGGCACCGCGGACCCGCTCGCACAGCTCGGCCGTACCCATCACGCCGGAGATCCGCTTGCCCAGCGAGACGACCTGACCGCCGGTCAGGGTGGAGGTCTCGAACAGGTAGTCACAGCCGTCGGCGCAGGCCCGGGCCATCGCGTCACCGAGGATCATCCGGCCCTCGGCGTCGGTGTTGAGCACCTCCACCTTCTTGCCGTTGAACATCGTGATCACGTCGCCGGGCCGGTACGAGGTCCCCGACGGCATGTTCTCCGCCATCGGCACGTACCCGGTGACCGCCACCGACGGCTTCAGCTCGGCCACCGCCAGCATGGTGGCCGCCACCGCCGCCGCCCCGGCCATGTCGGACTTCATCTCCCACATGCCCTGTGCCGGCTTGATCGAGATGCCGCCGGTGTCGAAGGTGATGCCCTTGCCGACCAGGGCGACCCGCTTGCCGGTGCCGCCACCGTCCGGGGTGTAGGTCAGCTTGACCAGTCGCGGTGGGGCCTCCGAGCCCTGACCGACGGCGATGATGCCGCCGTACCCGCCCTCGCGCAGTGCGACCTCGTCGAGCACCTCGACGTCGAGGCCGGCCGCCCGACCCGCCTCGGCGACCGCGTCGGCGAAGGCCGGCGGGCGCAGCTCGTTCGGGGCGATGTTGACCCAGTCGCGGGTACGCCGGACCGCGCCGGCCACCGTCTGCGCCCGGACCACCTCGGCCTGTGCTGCCGCGTCCGCAGCGTCCGGGACGGCCACCAGCACCTCGGCGACCGGCTCGCGGCGGGTCGGCTGCGGACGGGTCTTGTACCCGGCGAAGCGGTAACCGCCAAGCAGCGCGCCCTCGGCGACCGCGCGCAGCGCGTCGGCGGCGTCGGCGTCGTCGGGCAACGGCAGCGTCATCGCCACCCGGGCCGCGCCGGCCAGGGCCCGCACGGCGGCGCCCGCCGCCCGGCGCAGCGTCTCCGGGGCGGGTGCCGCACCACTGGGCTCCGGGCCGAGGCCGACGGCGGCGAGCACCGGCGCGGTGACCGTGCCCAGCGTCGCCAACTTGATCACCTCGCCCGGGCCGCCGGTCGCGCCGAGCAGCGCCAGCGTCTCGGTCAGCTTGCCGTCGAAGGCGGCGGCGATGCTCTCGGCGCCGCTGGCGAGCAGCAGGGCGCCGGCGGGGCCGCTGGTGGCGTCCTGCTCGCCGGTCGTACTGTGCACGCCGATCACGATCGCGTCGACGGCGAGCTCGGCGGGGTCGGTGTCGACCAGGCTCAGGGTGGTGCTGGGCGATGTCACGGAGGCTGCTCCCGGGCGGGCCGGGCCGGTCGCGTGGTGGCGTACCGGCGGTGGAGTTCCCCGGCGGATGATTTACCCGCCGGACGTCATTGCTGCCCCGCCGGGTCATCCGGCGGTCCCGCCGATGCTAACCAGCCCGCTGCGTCCCGGTAAGTTGCCACCCATGACCGAGGTGACCACCGACGCCGCCGCGACCCGGCTGCGTCGTTCTCCGCTGGCCGGCCGGCACACCGCGCTCGGCGCCAAGTTCGCTCCGTTCGGCGGCTGGGAAATGCCCCTGGAGTACGCCGGCGGCGGGGTGCTGCGCGAGCACACCGCGGTGCGTACCGATGTCGGCGTGTTCGACGTGTCACACCTGGGCAAGGTGCGGGTGACCGGGCCGGGGGCGGCGGAGTTCGTCAACGCCTGCCTCAGCAACGACCTGGGCCGCATCGGGCCGGGCCGGGCGCAGTACACCCTCTGCTGCGACGAGGCGACCGGTGGGGTGGTGGACGACATCATCGCCTACCTACACGCCGACGACCACGTCTTCCTCATCCCGAACGCGGCGAACAGCGCCGAGGTGGTACGCCGGCTGCGCGCCGCCGCGCCGCCGCAGGTCACGATCACCGACGAACACGAGGGGTACGCCGTACTGGCCGTGCAGGGGCCCCGGTCGGCGGAACTGCTGAGCGGGCTCGGTCTGCCCACCGAGCACGGGTACATGAGTTTCACCCGGGCGGCGCTCGGCCCGGTCGAGCTGACCGTGTGCCGTACCGGCTACACCGGCGAACTGGGCTACGAGCTGGTGGTCCGGGCCGGCGACGCGGTCGCGGTGTGGGACGCGTTGTTCGCCGCCGAGCCGACACCGCGGGCGTGTGGGCTGGCCGCCCGGGACACGCTGCGCACCGAGATGGGGTACCCGCTGCACGGGCAGGACCTCTCGCTGGAGATCACGCCGGTGCAGGCCCGCTCCGGTTGGGCGGTCGGCTGGGACAAGCCGGCCTTCTGGGGCCGCGACGCGTTGGTCGCGGAGAAGGCCGCCGGTCCGGCGCGTACGCTGCGCGGCCTGGTCGTCGTCGACCGCGGCATTCCCCGCCCCGGCATGCCCGTGTACGCGGGCGGCACCCGGGTCGGCATCGTGACCAGCGGCACCTTCAGCCCCACGCTGAAGCAGGGCATCGCCCTCGCCCTGATCGACACCGCCCCCGCCCTCCCCGACGGCGCCGAGCTGCACGTGGACATCCGCAACCGCCGCACCCCCGTCCACCTGACCCGCCCCCCCTTCATCCACCCTTCCGTCAAATAACCCACCCACCCACCCACCCACCCCTCCTGCTCCCGTTGATCATGAGGTCAGCGGCAGCTTGAAGATCAACAACTGCCGCTAACCTCATGATCAACGAGGTGGTCCGGGGGGTGCGGTGGGGAGTTGGGTGGGGTGGGGGAGTTGGGGTTAGGGGGTGGGGGGTTGGCCGGCGTCGAGGACGGCCTGGGTCCAGCCGCCTTCGATGACGCCGCTGGTGTCGAGGACGGCCCAGTCGACGATGTCGGCGACCTCCACCACGACGGGGGAGCCGATTCGTACGGTGGGGTCGGTGTTGGCGTCGCTGGCGCTGGCACCGACGATCCGGTCCGGGGAATCCCAGTCCGTCACCCCGGCCCAGACGTACTCCGGGCCGTCGTCGCCCGGCAGCCCGTACTTGACCACCAGCTGTGTCTCCGGTGGCAGCTGGCCGTCGCGGAACCGGGCCCGGATGTCCGCCAGCCCGGCGCGAGCGGTGGCGACCGCCCGGCTCATCGCGTCACCGGAGCGGGCGTACCGCACGTCGGGCTGGATCCCGGAGAAGAGCGTGGCGCAGGCGTTGGCGAAGTAGCGCCCGGCCGGACCGGGGTGTCCGGCCGGCGGGCGCAGGCTGAGGAAGGAGTCGGCGTCCGGGTCGGTGGCCGGGTCCAGCTCCAGGCGCAGCAGCACCGGCGCGGTCGCCCCGTGCTGCTCCGGATTGCCGTACGCCACCGCGATGTCGTGCCCGGTCACCGTGGCCAGCACCGGTAGCTGCACGAACGCCGGGACCTCCTCGCCGGCCAGCCCGTCGGTCCAGTCCCGCAGCAGCCGCCGGGCGGCACCGGTCATCACCGCCCCCCAGGCCCGGGTGAGATGGTCGGGCACCCCCTGGGTCTGCAACTCCAACAGGCCGAAGCGGCGCAGCCCCTTGGTGGTGAACCAGAGCCCCTCGGCGTCCGACGAGTAGGGCACGAGTACCCAGTCGACCAGCCGGACCCGGCCCTCCGCGTCGGGCAGCGAGCGCAGCGCCGCGGCCGGGTCCAGGAACTGCAGGCCGAAGACGTCCACCACGTCGCCGCCCACCGCCTCGGCGACCGCCGCGGCCACCGCCCGGGCGGCCCACTCGTGGGCGGGCGGCCAGCCCGGCCGGTACTCCGCCTGCACCACCACCAGGTGGGTCGCCGCGGCCAGCCGGTCCAGCTGCGCCTCGCTCGCCCCGAACGCGGTGAGCAGGTCCGGCGGCAGCTCGGGAAACTCGCCGACGGGCCGGATGTCGACGCTCATCAGCGGACTGTCGAGCATCTGCCGGGCCAGCCCGTACACCGGTTCGGCGAGCCGACCGGCCAACTTCCCGACGGCCGTCCGAGCGGTCACCGACGGCAGTCCCGCCGTCGGCACCAGATAGGTCGCGCTGAGTGACTCCGGGACCGGAACGGGCAGGAAATCGTCGGTGATGAGCATGTCGTCCCCAGGGTGGCCGCGCCGGTTCTGTCGTCGCAGGTACGCTACCCGGCGCCGGGCGGCCAGCTCAGCCGGACAGCACCAGTCCCAGGTAGACGAGCGTGGTGACCAGCTCGACGGTCGCGCCGAGCACGTCTCCGGTGATCCCGCCGAGCCGGCGTACCACGTGCCGCAGCAGCCCGGCCGCGACGGCGAGCGCCGTCAGGACGACAAGCGGGCCCTGCCACGGGTGTTGCGGTACCGCCGCGACCGCCAGCAGCGCGACGGCGGCGGTGGCGGCGGCCAACGCGACCGGCCCGACGCTGCCGGCGACCAGCGCACCCAGCCCCTCGGGTCGCGCCGCCGGCACACCGCGTCGGCAGGCCAGCGTCACCCCGAGCCGCCCAGCGGCAGTGGCCGTCAGCACGGCAGCGAACACCGTCGGGCGGGACCGGCCGGCCAGCTCGGCCAGCGCAGCGGCCTGCACCAGCAGGACGAGCACCAGGGCGACCACGCCGAAGGGGCCCACGTCGGGCTTCTTCATGATCTCCAGAGCGGCCGGTCCGCGCCGGTACGACCCGAGCGCGTCCACGGTGTCGGCCAGCCCGTCCAGGTGCAGCCCCCGGGTGAGCAGGGCGGCCGTTGCGACGGTCACCCCGGCGGCGACCAGCGGCGCGGTGCCGGCGTCCACCAGCAGCAGTACGCCGGCCACCGGCACACCGAGCAGCACGCCGACCGCCGGGGCGAGCGTCATCGCCGTACCGGCGGTGGCCCGGTCGATCCGGCCGACGCGCAGCGGCAGGATGGTGAGGGTGGTCAGCGCCAGCCGCGCCCCGTCGCCGAGCCGGGGCTCAGCCGGCACGTGCGGCGGAGGTCTCCGCCGGCTCGGCGGCCGGCGCGGTGGTGGTCGGGCCGGGCCCCTCGGGTTCCGGCTCGTGGAAATCGGGCTCCGCCTCCTCGACCGGGCCCGGTTCACCGCCCTCGTCCTCGCTGTCGTCGCCCTCGGGGCGGGATGGCAGCGCGGCGGACAGCGCCAGCGCCGAGCGCAGCAGCGGTAGGACGGTGAGTGCGTTCGCCCCCTCGCCGAGATCGAGCCGCAGCTGGGTCAACGGATCCAGGCCGAGCACGTCGGCGGCCAGCCGGACGGCCGGGTGACCGCCGTCGTCGGCCAGCAGGCACCAGTGCCGGGCCTGTCCGGCCAGGTCCCGGCTGATCAGCCCGGCGGCCACTCCGACGGGTCCATCCAGCAGCACCGGCAGCCGGCCGGCGGTCGCACCCAGCAGGATGCCGGTGGCGACGGCGATGTCCCCGCCGCCCAACTCGGCGAGCACGCCCACGCCGTTCCGGGAGGAACGACGGGTGCGGTGCAGGGCGTCGCGGACCGCGGCACAGCGGGCCATCCAGGCCACGTCGTCGATCTCGCCGCCCGCGGTGACCACCCGGGCGAGCACCGCGGACGGTTCGGCACCGGCGGTCGCGGCCAGCACCGCCGCGGCAGTGGCCTCGGCGCCGGCGCCGCACGCGGCCAGCACCAGCAGCTGTACGCCGGCATCCGCCGCCTCCTCGGCCAGCCGCCAGCCGTAGCGCAGGGCCGACTCCACCTGCTCGGCGTCCAGCGCCGGGCCGTGCTCGATGGGCGCGGCGGCGGGGGCGTCCACCACCTGGAGGCTCGCCCCGCTCTCGGCGGCCAGCCGGGCGAGCACACCCTGCCCGGCTCGGGCCTGCTCGGCCCGCCGGGCCGACTCACCGGTCACCGTGCCGGCGGCGACCCCGCCGGCGTGGTCGCCGTGCACCAGCAGCACCCGCACCGACCGCCAGGGCGTCGGGGTGGGAGTGCCCTGGGTGGCGGCGGCGAACGAGACCACCTGCTCCAGCGCGCCGAGCCCGGTGCCCGGCACGTCCAGGCCCGCCAGCCGTTCGACGGCCTGCGGTCCGGCGTACTCGTCGGGCATGGGCAGTTCCATGCCGGGCTGAATGACCAGGTCGGTCGCGGCCATCGGGAGGGTCCTGGTGGGTGCCGTCCCGCCGGTGCCGACGGTGTCGGGTCCGGCGGTCACCTGCGGGGTGGTCACCGGCGGCGAGCCGGGCAGCGGCGGGCTGGCGGTGACCGGCAGCTCGCCGGCCGGGCCGGCCTGGGCGGGCACCGTGGCGCCGCCAGCGGCCTGCTGACCAGGGGCGGCCACGGCTGCCGGTGACGCCTCGGCGGCGCCTGTGGGCTGGCCGACGGCGGGCTTCAACCGGCACGGCTGACCGGCGACCACCAGGACCACCGTGTCGCAGGCGTCCGCGACGGCGCGGTTGACCGCGCCGAGGGCGTCGGTGAACGCCCGGCCCAGCGGAGTGGTGGGCACCAGGGAGAGCCCGACCTCGGGACTGACCAGCACCAACCGCGCGGCGCAGAACCGCACGGCGGCGGCCAGTTCGTCGACCGTGGCGTTGTCGTCGGCCGGCTGGTGAGCCGGGTCGAGCAGGACGGTCACCCAGCCGCCGAGGTCGTCGACGAGCAGCGTGTCCTCCGGCCGGGCGGTGGAGATCACGTCCGCGAGGCGACGCGGGTCGGTCGCGGTCTCCTCGGTGCTCCAGGTCTCGGGCCGGCGGGCGCGGTGCGCGGCGAGTCGCGCGGCCCACTCGGGGTCGTCGCCCGGGTCGGCGGCGGTGGCCAGGTAGCGGACCGTGGGCGCGTCGGCGACCAGGGACTCGGCGAACTCCGACTTGCCGGACCGGATGCCACCGAGGACCAGAAGCGTGTTCCACCCGTCTAGGGACATGCTGCGTACCTTACGTCCAGCGGGACGGCCGGGGCACCGCAGGTGCGGCACCGCACCACCGCCCCGCGGCGTGGTCAGTGCCGCTCGGGGGCCCGGTACCTGAAGTCGTTGGGGTTGACGTTCGCCGGCTTCGGATCCTCCTGCCAGGCACCCTCACCGGGACGGGCCTGGAGGGCGTCGATCAGTTCGTTCCGGTCCATCTCCCGCGCCCCTTCGATTCCGCCGCGCACCGCGATGTCGCGCAGTTCCGCCGTGTCCATCTGCGGGATCGGTGTCGTCATTGTCGCCTCCTGTGCGTCGGGTTCCCGAAACACATACCCGGTCACGGCAGGCTCAGTCGCAGTGCTCGAAGGGACTGCTGTAGCTGGCGCCACCGGCGGAGCCGCCCCACTTGACGCAGGTCCCGGCCGCCTCGGCCCGCACCGGGCCGGCGTAGTAGCGGAACGAGCCGTCGTCGGTGGACCGCCCGCGTCCGCGTACCTCCAGGAAAGCCGAGACCGCCGTCTGCGCGCCGACCGCGCTCTCCTTCAGCGTCACCACGCAGTTCGAGCCGGTACCCGCGTGGTAGAGCAGGTGGACGGTGGCCTGCCGGCGACCGTCGGCGGTCAACGGCGCCGAGTTGATCACCCGGTAGCCGCTGCCGCACGCCTGGGTGGCGGTGTAGGGGTTCGCCTGCTCGTCGCCGCTGGGTCTGGCGCTCGGCCGGGGCGATGGCGAAGCGGAACGGGTCGGCTGGGGGCTGGCCGTCCCGGCGTCGTCGCGTCCCGGTGACGGCGACGAGGTGCCCTTCGTCGCCGGTACGGAGGCTGTCGGTGACCGGCTCGCCGACCGCTCACCCGTGCCCTGCGCGCCGGTCTCCCCGGCGGTGACCAGTCCCGCCGCGCCCGACGCGGACGCGGCCACCGGAGGGTCGGCGCCTTCGGCGCCCGGCTGCGACACCACCGCGAGCGCCACCCCCACCGCGGCGACGATCACGACACCGGCCACCGCGGTGACCATGGCCGGAGCGCCGAACCGCCGGCCACTGCCCGGTCGCGTCGGCGCGCTCGCCACGGTGACCGTCCCGGTACCGGACCCGGCCCCGACCGGCGCGGGCATGGCCAGGCCACCCTGCCCCGGACGCGCAGCCGGCGGCGGCACCGCGATACCGCTCGGCCCGGGGTGTGCGGCGTTCTCCGGCGCGGTGGCGCGGGCAGTGGCGGCCAGGTCCGCCGCGCTGGCGTGTCGGTCGCCGGGCTGCCTGGCCATGGCTCTGAACACCAGTGCGGCCACCGGCGGGGGAACGTCCGGCGGGAGCGGGGGTGGCTCCTCCCGCAGCCGCCGTAGGGCCACGTCGAGCGGGTTGTCTCCGACGAACGGAGGCCGGCCGGCGAGGCAGAGGTACGCCACGGCGCCGAGAGCGTAGATGTCGCTCAGCCCGGAAATCGGCTGGCCGCCCGCCTGCTCGGGGGACATGAACGAGGCGGTGCCGAGCACCGTGTAAGCGGCGGTGATCCCGGCCGTGGCGCCCGAGCGGGCGATGCCGAAGTCCACAAGCACCACCCTGCCGTCCGCCTTGACCAGGAGGTTGCCCGGTTTCACGTCCCGGTGCACGATGCCGGCGAGGTGGGCGGCGTGCAGCGCCTCGGCGGTCTGGGCCACGACGGACATGGTGGTGGCCGGGTCCAGCCGGCCCAGCCGGCGCAGCCGGGCGCTCAACGGCTCGCCCTCGACGTACTCCATCACCAGGTAGTCCACCTGGCTGCCGTCGGTGAGCGTGGCCTGGCCGACGTCGTGCACCGCGACCACCCCGGGGTGCCGCAGCGCGGCAAGCATCCGTGCCTCGGCCCGGAAGCGGGTGGTGAACTCGGGTTCGGCGGTCAACGCCGGCAACAGCACCTTCACCGCCACCTCGCGGCCCAGCAGCAGGTCCGTCGCTCGCCAGACCGCGCCCATCCCGCCGGTCGCCACCTGCTCAACCAGCCGGTACCGCCCGCTGAGCACGCCCCCTTGAGTCAGCACCGGGCCACGGTACCGGTCGTCGATCGATGCCCGTGGCCCGGTCGTCGGCCGTGCGGTACGACTACGCTGGCGGAGGTCCGTCCCATGGGGGCAGCAGCGGCGAGGGGAGACGCGCACATGGCGTGGAGCTGGCGGTACGAGGGCGCGAACGGCGAGTCGGTCGACGGGCCGGCCGAGTCGTTCGGCAGCCAGGCGGATGCCGAGTCCTGGATCGGTCAGACCTGGCGGGAACTCGCGGCGTCCGGCGTCACCTCGGTCGCGCTCCTCGAAGACGATCGGGTGGAGTACCGGATGAGCCTGCTGCCCGCGGCGGAGTGATGACACCCAGGGACTCCGAGCCGCTGGTGCTCGGGGTGCCCCGGGCGGCCTTCCGGCCCAGCCCGGTCTTCCTGGCACTGGTCGCCCTGCTGGTGACCAGCGCCGTGTTGACCTGGCACGGGATCGGCAACGTCCGGCTCACCGTGTTCGGCTTCGTCGTCTCCGGCTGGCTCGTCTCGTTGTGCCTGCACGAGTACGCCCACGCCGTGGTGGCGTACCGCAGCGGCGACCGGGGGGTTGCCCACCGCGGCTACCTGACGCTGAACCCGTTGAAGTACAGCCACCCGTTGCTGTCCATCGCGCTGCCGGTGGTGGTGGTACTGCTCGGCGGGATCGGCCTGCCCGGTGGCGCCGTCTGGGTCGACCGGCACGTCATTCCGGGGCGGTTACGGCACACCCTGGTCAGCCTCGCCGGGCCCGCCACCAACGTGCTGTTCGCGCTCGTGCTGGTGGTGGTGCTGCGGCTCGGTACGGGCGGCGGTGGGCCGGTGGAGTTCTGGGCGGCGGTGGCCCTGCTGGCCTTCCTCCAGATCACCGCCAGCCTGCTCAACCTGCTGCCGGTGCCCGGGCTGGACGGCGGCAACATGATCCAGCCGTGGCTGACTCCGCAGTACCGGCGGATGTACGACCTGTTCGCGCCGTACGGGTTCATCCTGCTCTTCGCGTTGCTGTGGAATCCGACGATCGGCGGCTGGTTCTTCACCGCCGTCTTCGCCATCGGCGACGTGCTCGGCCTGCCGCCCTGGCTGTACGCGACAGGTCTGGACCTGATCCGCTTCTGGCAGGGCTGAGCCCGGCCGAGACGCCGTCCGCCCGGCCGACGCGTGCGGTACGCCGGCCGGGCGGGGTGGGGGTCAGGGCCGTTCGGCCGGCGACTCGGTACGCGCCGGGTCCCGCTCGGTCACCGGCTCGACGATCTCGTCGATCGCCTTGAGCAGGCTGGCGTCGAGCTTCACGCCGGCCGCCTTGACGTTGTCGTGCACCTGCTCGGGGCGTGACGCCCCGATGATGGCCGACGACACGTTGGGGTTCTGCAACACCCAGGCGATGGCCAGCTGGGCCATGGTCAGCCCGGCCTGCTCGGCCAGCGGCTTGAGCTGCTGCACCCGGGTCAGCACGTCGTCGGTCAACCACTTGGCGATGAAGCCCGCGCCGGACTTCTCGTCGGTGGCCCGGGAACCGGAGGGCGGTGGCTGGCCCGGCAGGTACTTGCCGGAGAGCACGCCCTGGGCCATCGGCGACCAGACGATCTGACCCAGACCCAGCTCCTCGCTGGTGGGGATGACCTCGCTCTCGATGACCCGCCAGAGCATCGAGTACTGCGGCTGGCTGGACACCAGCGGGATGCGCAGCTCCCGGGCGAGGCCGTGCGCCTCGCGGATCTGCGATGCCTTCCACTCGGAGACGCCGATGTAGTGCGCCTTGCCGGAGTGCACGACGTCGGCGAACGCCTCCATCGTCTCCTCCAGCGGGGTGCTGTAGTCGTACCGGTGGGCCTGGTAGAGGTCCACGTAGTCGGTACGCAGCCGGCGCAGCGATCCGTTGATCGACTCCATGATGTGCTTACGGGACAGGCCCCGGTCGTTGCGGCCCGGCCCGGTGGGCCAGTACACCTTGGTGAAGATCTCCAGACCCTCGCGCCGTTCCTGCTGAAGCGCCCGGCCGAGGACGTCCTCGGCGCGGGTGCCGGCGTACACGTCGGCGGTGTCGAAGGTGGTGATGCCGGCGTCGAGGGCGGCTCGCACGCAGGCGAACGCCGCTTCCTCCTCGACCTGTGAACCGTGGGTGATCCAGTTGCCGTACGAGATCTCACTGACCATGAGGCCGGAGCGGCCCAGGTGTCGGAATTCCATGTTCTGACCCTAGCCCGCCCTGGTGTACCCGGCAGGAGGCGGTGATCAGTCCGGGTCCGACAGCAGTGCGTGGCGCAGGCTGCGAGCGAGCCAGTGCCGGAAGGTCTCCTCGGTCCAGCCGCGCTCCAGCACCAGTGCGCCGTAGTGTGCCGGGTCGTTGTAGAACCACACCTCGTCGATGGCAGCCTCGACGTCGGAGCCCTGGCGCAGTGGCCCGCCCAGGGAGCACAGCCGCTCGACCACCATCGTGGCGCCGAGCCGCCGGTTGCGCAGCAGCGTCTGCCAGACCTCGGCCACCTCGGGGCTGCCGTCGGCGGCCCGCCGGACGGTTTCGAACACCCGGGCGGTCCGCCCACCGATCAGGGTGCAGACCCCGGCGTACGCGTCGAGCACCGCGCGCCCGGTGGCGGCCTCCCAGACCGGCCGGTACCAGGGGCGTTGCGCCACCGGCACCGGCTCGTCGTCGCCGGCGAGCGCCTCGTCGAGCACCTGACGCAGCAGCGCCGCCTTGGAGCCGAACGCGGCGAACACGGTTGGCCTGGCCACCCCCGCCGCGACCGCCACGTCGGCCAGCGACGTGGCCGTGTAGCCCCGCGTGACGAAGAGGTCGGTCGCCGCCGCGACCACGGCCTGCCGGGTGCGGCGGGCATTTTCCTCGCGGATCCGGGACCGGTACGGCCTGGTCGGTCTTCCGCCCTTGACTTCATCCATGGCGTCGCCATACTAGCAATGTATTCACTAGACTCCTAGCTATCTAATAGCGGCTGGCTATCCAATAGCTCGCTGTCCAGCGAAGGTCGTCGTCCCTGGGAGGCACCATGTCCGTCCATCCGTTCGTACGCCGGCCCGACGATGGGGAGGCGTACTGGTTCCTGGGCAACCTGGTCACCGTCAAGGCGACCGGTGCGCAGACCGGCGGACGGCTCACCGCCGTGGAGTTCGTCAACCCGCCCGGCTTCGCGCCGCCACTGCACCGGCACCAGGTCGAGGACGAGATGTTCTACCTGCTGTCCGGCACCGCGACCTTCTACTGCGACGACGCGGTGCTGACCGCCGCGCCGGGTGATTTCGTGCTGCTGCCGGCGGGTCTGCCGCACACCTTCGTGGTCGGTCCGGACGAACCGCTGCGGGTGCTGCAACTGACCACCCCCGCCGGCTTCGAGGAGTACGTCGCCGAAGTCGGAGTGCCAGCGCTCGAACGCCGGCTGCCGGACCCGGCACCAATCGATCCGGCCGCCCTCGGGCACGCCTCCGCGCGGCACGGGATCGAGCTGCTGGGACCGCCGCCCGGTCAGCAGCCGACCGGACCGGCCGACCAACCGACCCACCGGCCAGTGCCGTGACCACCGTCGGCGCACGGGACGGTTCGACGCCCGGCCGGGCGGGTGACCGGCGGCGGAGCCGGAGAATCGCCCCCCGCACCCCCGGTCACCAGCGCACCCCCGGTCATCGGCGCGTGTCGGACCCCGGCACCGAACGTCGCCACCCGTGCCGGCTGGGGCCCAAGACCGGGCAGGCCCGGCTGCACCGCGCCCGGAAGCGGTCGACGGCGTCGGCCTGACTCTGACCTGCACCGGTGGCGCGGCGACAGCCCGGCCGCGCGTCGTCTGGGGCGGCGCCGGAGGGCACGGCCTCCGCAAACACGTTCTTCAGAGCACCGGGTTGGCGTCGGCGAGCAGCCCGTCGATCTCGGCGACGACCGCACTCGGATGGTGGAACATCGGGTCGATCAACGACTCGCCCCGCCGGTCCAACGCACCCCAGTTCCCGGCGCTGTTGGTGGCCAGGAAGGCGACCGGGTGGATCAGCAACGCCGGGTGCGCCGGTGCGACGATCACCTGCCCGCTACGGTCCACCACACCCTTGCGACCAGCCAGGTCCACCACGGCCAGGCCCTCCTCGGTGAAACCGTCGACGTAGTGACCGTCGGCCAGCGTGGTGTGGAAGCCGTGGTAGCGGGTCGGCACCACGATCCGGCCGGTGCGGTCGACGGCACCCCAGCCCTCCCGGCGTACCACCGCCACGCCCTTGTGGAAGGGCCGTACGTCGGCGAAACCCGGCGGCACCGCCACCTCGCCGGTGGTGTCGACGGCGTGCCAACCGCTCTCGTCCCGCACCACCCAGGCCAGGCCGTCGGAGAACGGCCGAGCCGCCAGGTAGGTCGGCCCGAGCACCGTCTCGCCGGCCAGGTTGATCAACGACCACCGGTCGCTCTGGGGTCCGCGTACCCAGGCCAGGCCGTCCCGGAACGGCTGTGCCTCGGCGTACCGGGCGGGCACCACCATGTCGCCGTCGGCGTCCGCGTAGCCCCACAGGCCCTGGCCGCCGTCGGGTGCCGGCACCGGCGCCCGGTCGCGCTCCAGCACCTCGTCCCAACTACGCGGGTACGGCCCGAAGCCGCTCTCCTCAGCTTTGGCGGCGACCGCGTCGAGGCCGGTCCGGACCCGGGCCAGCAATTCGGCGTCCTGCTCGCCACGCAGGTCGAGAGCCCGCTCGAAGTGATGGCACGCCTCGATCAGCCGGCCCTGGTCGTGGCAGCAGCGGGCGGCGTGCTCGTGCAGTGCGGCGCGCAGCCGGTCGGGCAGTTCGATCGAGTTGGCCTCCGCGAACAGTCGGTCGGCCTCGGCGAACTCGCCGCGCCAGCGCAGCACGTGGGCCAACCGGGCCTGGGCGAGCGCGGCCCGACGCAACTCCCCGGTCGCCTCGGCGTAGGTCAGCGCCATCCGGCCGTCGTCCAGCGCGTCGTCCAGGTCGTCAAGGACCCGTGAGGCCACCGCGCGCAGACTCAGCAGCCGGGCCCGGGACCGGTTGTCCAGGGCCGAGGCGAGCTTCTCGGTGAGCCGCTCCCGGACCTCCCGCAGTTCCTCCGGGTCGTCCACGATCTCGCGCAAAGTCACCGGGTCGAGACGCCAGCGGAAGCCCGCCAACACCTGTTCGGGATCGGCCGGCGGTTCGGGTACTGGCTCGCTGTCGTCCGCGTCGTCGGAGCCCTGCTCGTCGTCGGCCGGCGGGCCGGACACGGACGATGTGGCGAGCACGTCGTCGACCGGGCCGGTGCCGTCAGCAGGCGGCATCCCGTCGTCGACGTCACCGAACCTGATGCTGCCCGGACGCTCGCCGGCGCCGGACCCGGTGGTGTGGTCGGCGGCCTGGGCCGGGTCGCCGGATGACGCGGTGTCACCCGGCGGTGCGGAAACCGGCGGTGCGGACGCCGGCACGGCGGAGACCGGTGCTGCTGCCGACGCCGGCACGGCGGAGACCGGTGCACCGAGGTCGGGCTCGCCGGACGGTACGGGCACCGGCGCTCCGTACGCCGGCGGCGCGGAAACCGGAGGAACCGGGAACGGCGGCGCGGAGACCGGCGCCGCCGAGGTCGGTGCGGTCGGCGGTGGTCCGACCGGCCGTTCGGGCAGCGGCGGTGCCGAGGTGGGGACCGCCGAGACCGGTGGTGCGGGGACGTCGACGTCGTCGAGCGGCGCGACGTTCGGTGGCACGGAGAAGGCGGGCGGTGCCGGTTCGGCGTGCGACCCCGAGGCGGGGGGTGTGAGCTGCTCCCGTGGTTGCGTGGCGGCGGGCCCGGCCTGCGCCGCGGCGGGCGGCTCGGCGGCCGGCCCGAACCAGCTCTGCGGGCCGTCGGACGCTGAACGGGCGGGCGCCGGCGCGGGCGCGGGCGTGGACGGCTCGGGCGCTGGAGGGATGTACCGGGTGGGCTGGCGGGCCGCCGGTGGCGGGCCGAGCGGTGCCTGGTCGATGCCGGCCGGCTCGGACGTCCGCCCCGACGGTGCGGAGACAGGTGGCCGGTTGGGTGGCGCGGAGACCGGGCGATGGGTGGGCGGTGCGGAGACCGGCCGGGCGGCCGGCGCGCCGACGGGCGGCTGCGCCGGTGGTGCGGAGACCGGCGGCCGGGTGGGTGGTGCGGAGACCGGTCGGTGGGCCGGCGGTGCGGAGACCGGCGGTCGGGTCGGTGGCGCGGAGACCGGCCGGGCCGGGGGCGGGGTGACGGGGGATGCAGCGGCGACCGAGGGCGCCGACGTCGGTGGTGGCGAGGCGACGACCGGCTGGTCGTGCAGGGGAGCCGGTCGGACCTGGTGCTCGTGCAACGGCGCGGGACGCACCTCGTGCTGGTGCAGGGGTGCCGGTCGGACCGAGTCCCCGGCCGGTGCCCGATCGGCACCGGAGGCGGCGGCGGGCCGGTCCCGGTCCTGGCCGGGGAGGTCGGTCCGGTTCCGGTCGGGGCGCCCGGTCGGACCACGGTCCTGGCCCGGTTGGCGGCTGTCGCTCCGGTCCCCGGCAACGGCGGCGGGGCGAGCCCGTTGCGGGTGACCGACCTCCGGCTGGTGGTGCTGCGGGGCGGGGGAGACCGGTCGGGCCCGCCCGGCCGCGGGGGAGACCGGACGGTCCGGCACCACCGACAGGTGACGGCGGCGTGGGTCCTGATCGGGTGCCGCGGAGACTGGCCGGTCGGGGTCGGGCAGCGCAGCGGCCGGCCGGTCGTCGAACCGCTGCGGGCCGGGACCGTCAGGTACGCCGCTCGGTCGCCGGTCGGCATCCTGCTCCGGCGGGGTCGGCCGCTGGTACTCGCGATGGTCCCGCCCACTGCTCGGCCGCAGCGGTCCGGGCGCGGGCCAGGGCAGGTCGCCGCGCGACGGAGCGTCGTACGCCTGCTGGTCCGGCGTTGGCGGCTCCTGGCGACCCCGTCGGCGGGCCCGGTCCGGGCGGTCCCATTCGTCTGAGGCGGGACGGGCCGGTTCCTCGTCGACGAATCCGTCCGGGTACGGCGCGGCGTCCGGGTCGCCGCCGCCGACGAAGTCGCTGCGGTAACCGTCCACCACCGGACCATCGGTGCGGTTCGGCTGCCCGGGGTGGTGACTCCACTGGTAGCGAGGGCGCTGGGCGGCGTCCTCAGCCGTGCGGCGGTCGGCACCCTCGACCGGGCGGTGTGCGGCGGCGGGCCGACGCGTCTCCTCGTCGACCTCCGCAACCCAGCCGGGTTCCGGGCGGGGGGCTGGGGACACCGGTGCGCCACGCCGGTAATCGTCGCGCCCGGTCGGCTCGGAGTGGCGCGGCCGATCCGCGTACCGGTCGGGTTCGCGCTGGCCCCGTCGCTCCGGTTCGGGTCGCGGATACCGGTTGTCGCGGCGGTCCGGGTCACGCCGTTCGGGTTCCCGCCGGGCGTACCGCTCCGGGTCGCGGCGCGCGTACCGGTCGGGGTCGCGCTGGTCGCGGGGGCGGTCCGGGTCGCGACGGTCGGGGTACCGGTCGGGGTCCCGCTGGTCGCGGCGATCGACGTATCGGTCCGGGTCGCGCTGGTCGCGGCGCGACGGCGCGCCCGGACCGGAGGCCTGCGGTCCGAAGTCCGACCAGACGACCCCGTCGCGGCCCCGGGCCGGCTCACCATACGACGAGCGCCGTCCCTCGGGTCGCGACTGCTCCGGCCGGGTGCCGGGCGGCACCGACCGGTCGTACGGTCGCGAACCGTTCGAGCCGTCGGCGGGTCGACGGTCGAGGATCTCGTGCCGCCCCGGCCAGCCGTCCGGTTCCTCGTCCCAGGACCGACCGACGTACGTGCCGTCGGGTCGGGTCGGCGCGAGCGGTGGCACCTCGGCACGTCCGACGGCGCTCGCTCGACCTCGTGCGGCAGGCGGCTGGTGCTCGACTCCGATGTCACCTGGATAACGCTGGCCAGGGAACTGCGGCTGCCATTCGCTCGTCGGCTCGACGACCCAGGATGGCTCGGCGGGATCGTGCCACCGGTCGGCGTAGCCGCGACTCATCCGCAGGACCTGTCGCTGCGGCCGGGACGTCGCCGGGACGCGGCCCTGGCCGCGACACGGTGAGTTGGAGCCTGCCCTGCGCAACCGTGACGGTCGAATCTTCCGGTCTGGCCCGTGCCGGAACCCAGGGCCGGCGCCCGCTCGCTCACGGTCGCGCCCCGGTGGTCGGCTCGCGTCCGCTCGCTCACGGCGATGTCACCTCGTCGGAAATGGTCGCGCTGGGCACCCCGGAGGCCGGCGAAATCGCTCGTCCGGGCACCGAATGGCTGCGCATGGAGGGTAGCGGCGCGGGCTCGGTCACCGCCACTGCGGCACCCTCGTCAACCCAAACGTTATCCTACTGATCCGGACATTTATCCCTATGCCGGTATCGGGCTTCCGGCGATGCTGCACCCACCGTCAGCCGCCCGTCGCCGCTGCCCGGGTGCCGGGTGGGCTCGCTCAGACAGCTCCGGTGCGAGCACGGCGAAGCGGTTCGGTTCGAGGATCGGTCACGCCGTGCTGGGCGTGCCGGGAGTCGCGGTCAGATCTGGTCGCCGATGGCGACCCGCGGCTCCGGCGTACGCAGCTTGCGGAAGGTGATCGACCGCATGATCGCGTAGAGGTACAGCGACCCCATCCGCTGGGTGGACTTCGGGAACCGCTCGCGGACCAGCTTCTTGATCCTGCGTGAGATGAGCACCGAGTCGACCACCACGCCCAGCGCCAGCGCGCCCCAGAGCAGGTTGGAGGCCAGCCGGATCACCGGCGGCATCGCCTGGTTCGAGCCGATCAGCACCACCAGGGCCCCACCGAAGAACCAGGTGCCGACGGTACGCCGGGAGTCGACCACGTTGCGGGCCAGCAGCCGCTCCGGACCCCGGTCGCGGGGACCGCCCTCACGCCGGAACTCCGCGGCCGTTTCGGCGCGCTGTTGCCGGCGCAGCGCCTTCGCCTCGTCCTTGCTCAGCGGCTTCGTCGCCCCGGCGGGTCGACGGCCGGTGACAGGTCGCTTCGGCGTCTCCCGACCCTTGGCGGGGGTGTAGGCACGGGACCGGGCCGCCTCGGCCGCCTCCTCCTGCGCCGGGGTCAGCGGCTCGGTGGCGGGATCGGCGAGGTCGGCGGACTTGCGGCGAAACAGCGACGGCACGCGGCAAGGGTAGCCAACGCCGCGCGCCCGGTGCACATCGCGGTGCGGCGAACGCGCGGCGGGCGGCGTCGAGCCGACTACGGCCGCTCCACCTGCGCGCCCAGATCGGCGAGCTTGGCCTCGAAGTCCTCGTAACCCCGGTTGATCAGGTCGACGCCGTAGACCCGGGAGGTGCCCTCGGCGGCCAGCGCGGCGATCAGGTGGCTGAAGCCCGCCCGCAGGTCGGGAATGACCAGGTCGGCGGCGTGCAGCTTGCTCGGACCGGCGATCACGGCGGAGTGCTTGAAGTTGCGCCGGCCGAAGCGGCACGGGGTGCCACCCAGGCAGTCCCGGTAGACCTGGATGTTCGCACCCATCGAGTTCAGCGCCTCGGTGTAGCCGAGCCGCTGCTCGTAGACCGTCTCGTGGACGATGGACAGCCCGCGAGCCTGGGTCAGGGCCACCACCAGCGGTTGCTGCCAGTCGGTCATGAAGCCCGGGTGCACGTCGGTCTCCAGCGCGGTGGCCTGGAGTTCGCCGCCCGGGTGCCAGAAGCGGATGCCGCCCTCCTGACCCGGCTGTCCGGGCCGAGGCGGACGGGTGTCGGTCACCTCGTACTCGCCGCCGACCGAGCGGAAGACGTTCAGGAAGGTCATCATGTCGGCCTGCTCCGCGCCGAGCACCTCGACGTGGCCACGGGTGGCCAGCGCCGCCGCGGCCCAGCTCGCCGCCTCGATCCGGTCCGGGATCGGCCGGTGGGTGTAACCATGCAGTTTCGGTACGCCCTGGATCTCGATCACCCGGTCGGTGTGCACCTTGATGATCGCGCCCATCTTCTGCAGGACACAGATGAGGTCGACGATCTCCGGCTCCACGGCCGCGTTGCGCAGCTCGGTGACGCCCTCGGCCATCACCGCGGTCAGCAGCACCTGCTCGGTCGCGCCCACACTCGGGTAGGGCAGCGCGAACTTGGTGCCGTGCAGCCCGTTCGGCGCGGACAGGTGCAGCCCCTCGGGGGTCTTGTCGACGGTCGCACCGAACTCCCGCAGCGCCTGCAGGTGGAAGTCGATCGGCCGGGGCCCGATGTGGCAGCCGCCGAGGTCCGGAATGAAGGCGTGCCCGAGGCGGTGGAGCAGCGGCCCGCAGAACAGGATCGGGATCCGGCTGGAGCCGGCGTGCACGTTGATCTGATCGGTGCTGGCGCTCTCCACGTTGGCCGGGTCGAAGACCAGCTCGCCGTCCTCGTCGCCGTCGGTGACCTTGACGCCGTGCAGCCCGAGCAGGCCCCGGACGACCTCAACGTCACGGATCTTCGGTACGTCGAACAGCCGACTCGGGCTGTCGCCGAGCAGCGCGGCGACCATCGCCTTGGAGACCAGGTTCTTCGCGCCGCGCACGCGGATCCGCCCTTGCAGCGGCGTGCCTCCGTGTACGACCAGGACGTCGTCGGTCAACGCAACCTCCAGCGCGTGCGTGCTGCCGTTTCGATGGATGGACACCACCGGTTCGCTACCCGGGGAGCGGTCGCGCCCAAACGCCCGCGCCCGCGTGTGTCGTCGCCCGGCAGCATAGCCCTCCGTGATGAGAATGGATCCGGTCACACCGCCTCGGAGGGCATTTATCGGTGATCCGGCACTTTCGCGTACAGCGAGCGTGACAGAGGGTGACGCCCGGTTGAGGTCAGGCTCCGGGCAGTGCGAGCATCTGGTCCAGGGCCACCCGGGCGTGGTGCGCGGTGTCGGGGTCGACCGTGATCCGGTTCACCACCCGACCTGCGACCAGCTCCTCCAGCGCCCAGACCAGGTGCGGCAGATCGATCCGGTTCATCGTCGAGCAGTAGCAGACCGCCCGGTCCAGGAACATGATCTGCTTGTCCGGGTGGGCCAGCGCGAGCCGCCGGACCAGGTTCAGCTCCGTGCCGACGGCCCACGCGGAGCCGGCCGGGGCGGCCTCGATGGTCCTGATGATGTACTCCGTCGACCCGACCAGGTCGGCGGCCTGCACCACCTCGTGCCGGCACTCCGGGTGCACCAGCACGTTGACGCCCGGCACCCGCTCCCGCACGTCGTTGACGCTGTCCAGCGTGAACCGGCCGTGCACCGAGCAGTGCCCGCGCCAGAGGATCATCTTCGCCTCGCGCAGCTGCTCCGCGCTGAGCCCGCCGTTCGGCTTGTGCGGGTCGTACAGGACGCAGTCGTCGAGGGAGTAGCCCATCTCCAGCACGGCCGTGTTGCGGCCCAGGTGCTGATCGGGCAGGAAGAGCACCTTCTCACCCTGCTGGTACGCCCACTCCAGGGCCCGCTTCGCGTTCGACGAGGTGCAGACCACACCGCCGTTGCGCCCGACGAAACCCTTGATGTCCGCCGAGGAGTTCATGTAGGTGACCGGGACGGTGCGCTCCGCCAGGCCCAGCTCGGTGAGCACCTCCCAGGCGTTCTCCACCTGCGGCAGCGCGGCCATGTCCGCCATCGAACAGCCGGCGGCCAGGTCGGGCAGTACGACCTGCTGCGTGTCGGAGGTGAGGATGTCCGCGCTCTCGGCCATGAAGTGCACACCGCAGAAGACGATGAACTCGGCCTGCGGGCGGGCTGCGGCCTCGCGGGCCAGCTTGAACGAGTCGCCGGTCACGTCGGCGAACTGGATCACCTCGTCGCGCTGGTAATGGTGACCCAGCACGAAGACCCGGTCGCCGAGGGCGGCCTTGGCCGCCGTGGCACGGGCCACCAGGTCGGGGTCGCTCGGTGCCGGCAGGTCACCCGGACACTCCACGCCACGTTCGGTGGCGGGGTCGCTGCCGCGGCCGAGGAGCAGCAACGCAGTGGCGGTGTTGGAGGGCTCAACCCAGGTCGACGTCACGCCCTCCATGGTCCCACAGCGTGACCGTCGTGCCGCCCGTGCCGGTGTGGGCTGCCACACTGCCAGGCATGCGCGTACTGCTCTGCCCGGACAAGTTCGCCGGTACGCTGCCGGCCCCGCAGGTCGCCGCCGCGGTGGCCGACGGCTGGCGGGAGGTGGCACCCGGCGACGACCTGCTGGTCAGACCACTGGCCGACGGGGGACCGGGCTTCCTCGACGTGCTCGCCGAGGCGCTGCCCGGTCGGCGGGTGCCGGTGCCGACGACCGATCCACTGGGCCGTCCGGCCACCGGTGAGATGCTGCTCACCGACGAAGGTGCGGTCGCGTGGCTGGAGAGCGCGCAGGCCTGTGGGCTGCACCTGCTCGACACCGCCGAGCGGAACCCGTTGGCCACCACGTCGTACGGTCTGGGTCTGCTGATCGCCGCCGCGGTGGAGGCCGGGGCGCGCACGGTGGTGGTCGGGCTCGGTGGCTCGGCGACCAACGACGGCGGCGCGGGAATGCTCGCCGCCCTGGGGGCGGTGGGTCTGGACGGCACCGGCGCGGCCCTGCCGTACGGCGGTGCCGCCCTGACCGCCGCGGCGAAGCTCGACGGTCTGCCCCGGTTGCGTGAGGCCCGGCTGATCGCGGCCACCGACGTCGACAACCCGCTGCTCGGTCTGCACGGGGCGAGCAACGTCTTCGGCCCGCAGAAGGGCGCCGACCGGGCCGACGTGCTGCTGCTCGACGCCGCGCTGGCGCGCTGGGCCGAGGTGTTGGAACGGGACCTGCCCGGCTGCCCCAGTGGGCTGGGCGCGCTGCCGGGTGGCGGCGCTGCCGGCGGCACCGGTGCCGCGTTGCTCGCCCTCGGCGGGCGGTGCGAGTCCGGCATCGGACTGGTCAGCCGGGCCGTCGGACTGGAAACCGTGCTCGACGAGGTTGATCTGGTGGTCACCGGGGAAGGCCGGTTCGACCACCAGTCGCTGCGGGGCAAGGTGGTGGCCGGAGTGGCCGGCGCGGCCCGTGACCGGGGCGTACCCTGCGTCGTGCTCGCCGGCCAGGTAAGCGCCGGGCGGCGGGAGGCGGCATCGGTCGGAGTGACCGACACGTACAGCCTGGTGGAGCACTTCGGCGGCGAGGAGCGCGGCGGGCTGGCCGCCGCGCTGGAGCGCCCGGCGGAGGGGCTGCGGGCGCTCGGTGCCCGGCTGGCCCGGCAGTGGAGCCGCTGAACCGGCGAGTGCCTGGTCACGCCGCCGGGTCGCGCGGCCACCGGCGGCCTACAATCAAGAACTGGACCACTGTGGGAATCGCTGACCGGCGGCTGACGTTGGCCAGGGGAGGACCACACCGACGCGCCGCAGGGAGAATTCCACGTGACCACGCCAGCGCAGACCGAGTCGACCGAGGCCAAGGCCCCCACGTCCGTCGTCCTCACCGACGTCGCGGCGCAGAAGGTCAAGGCCCTGATTGAGCAGGAGGGCCGCGACGACCTGCGGCTCCGGGTCGCCGTGCAGCCGGGCGGCTGCTCCGGCCTGCGGTACCAGCTCTTCTTCGACGAGCGTTCGCTCGACGGTGACGTCGTCACCGACTACGACGGTGTCGAGGTCGTCGTCGACCGGATGAGCGCCCCCTACCTGGCCGGCGCCACCATCGACTTCGCCGACCGGATCGACGCCCAGGGCTTCACGATCGACAACCCCAACGCGGGCAACTCCTGCGCCTGCGGAGACTCGTTCAGCTGAGTCCGGTTCCTCATCACGCGGACGGCGGTACGGCCCCAGCGGCCGTACCGCCGTCCGCGTCTCTGCACCCCGGCCGCCGCCGCGTCCACCCAGTTGACCAAGAAGTTCTGGTCGCGATACGGCCAGCGGCGCGGCCAAAACTTCTTGATCATCCGGGAGGGTGGGGTCGGACCGGCGTGAGGGTGGGTCGGATCGAAGTGAGGGTGGGGTCGGCGGGGTGGAGTCGGGTGGTCGCTTGGGGATCGCGGTGCCGGTAGGCTGATCGGGCTCTGCTGCCGATCCCGAGGGTTGCCATGAAGATCGCCGTGACCGGCTCGATCGCCACCGACCACCTGATGAGCTTCCCGGGCCGGTTCGCCGACCAGCTCATCGCCGATCAGCTGCACAAGGTCTCGCTCTCCTTCCTGGTGGACGATCTGGTGCTGCGCCGGGGCGGGGTGGCGGCAAACATCGCGTTCGGCATGGGGCAGCTCGGCCTCCAGCCGGTGCTGCTCGGCGCCGTCGGTGCCGACTTCGCCGACTATCGCTCCTGGCTGGAGCGGCACGGGGTGGACTGCGACTCGGTGCACGTCAGCGAGATCGCCCACACGGCCCGCTTCGTCTGCACCACCGACACCGACATGTGCCAGATCGCCTCGTTCTACGCGGGCGCGATGAGCGAGGCCCGCAACATCGAGCTGCACCCGGTCGCCAAGCGCCTCGGTGGGTTGGACCTGGTGCTGGTCGGCGCCAACGACCCGGAGGCGATGCTGCGTCACTCCGCCGAGTGCCGCGAGCGTGGCTACCCGTTCGCCGCCGACCCGTCCCAGCAACTCGCCCGGATGCCCGGCGAGGACGTGGTCGCGCTGATCGACGGCGCCGACTACCTGATGACCAACGACTACGAGAAGTCGCTGCTGCAGAGCAAGGCCGGCCTCTCCGACGACCAGTTGCTCGACCGGGTGAAGATCCGGGTCACCACGCTGGGCAAGCACGGGGTGGAGATCGCGGGGCGGGAGATCGAGACGATCCACGTGCCGATCGCCCGGGAGACCCAGGCGGTCGACCCCACCGGTGTCGGCGACGGCTTCCGCGCCGGCTTCTTCACCGCGCTGTCCTGGGGGGTCGGGCTGGAGCGGGCCGCCCAGGTCGGCTCCCTGCTCGCCACACTGGTGCTGGAGACCGTCGGCACCCAGGAGTACCAGGTGCGCCGCGACGTGTTCGTCAAGCGCCTCGCCGAGTCCTACGGCGACCACGCCGCCGACGAGATCCGCCCACACATGCTCCCCTAACTCGAAAGTCGAGCGTGACCTGACGTGCAACAGCATGCCGTTGTCGGGGGTCTGTGTTGATCATGAGGTTGGCGGCAGTGTTCGATCTCCACGGTGCCGCTAACCTCATGATCAACGCGGGTGGGTTGGGGGCTGGGCGGGTTAGTGGGTTCGGCGGATGTGGTAGGTGGGGCCGGGGTGGGAGCCGAGGAACTCCTGGCCGCGCATCCGGCACCAGGCCGGGATGTCGACCGCGGCCGCCGGGTCGTCGGCGAGCACCCGGATCACCGTGCCCACCGGCAGCTCCGGCAGGCGGCGGGCCAGGGCGATCACCGGCAGCGGGCAGCGCTGGCCGAGGCAGTCGAGCACCTCGTCAGGAAGCTCACCGGACGGGTCGCTGGATGCGTTCCCGGCGGGGCTGTCCGGTGTGTCACCGGTGGCGTCGGTGGCGCTCACAACCCCGTCACCCCCGCCTGTTCCCGCAGGTCGGCGACGATGCCGGGCAGCTCGGTGAGGAAGCGTTCCACGTCGGCCTCGGTGCTTCCGGCGTGCAGCGAGACCCGGACGTTGCCGTGCGAGAGCACCCCCATCGCCTCCAACACATGCGACGGGCGCAGCGTGGACGAGGTGCAGGACGAGCCCGACGAGACGGCGAAGCCCCGGCGGTCCAGGGCGTGCAGCAGCGCCTCCCCGTCGACGTACAGGCAGGAGAAGGTGACCAGGTGCGGTAGCCGATGCTCGGGATCGCCGACCACCTCCACGTCCGGCACCTCGGCCGCCACCCGGGCCCGGATCCGGTCCACCAGCGCGGACAGCCGCGCCGCCTGGGCTGCCGCGTCGGCCGCCGCCGCGCGCAGGCTCGCCGCCGCCGCCACCACCGCCGGCAGGTTCAACGTGCCGGGTGTACGCCCCGATTCACGCTCGTCGGTCGGCCAGGGTGACTCCCAGCGGGTGCCCTTGCGCACCACGAGCAGTCCGACGCCGGGCGGACCGCCCCACTTGCGGGCACTCGCGGTCAACACCGACCAGCCGGGCGGCACCGGTACCCGGCCCACCAGTTGCGCGGCGTCGACGTAGAGCGGCACGCCGGCCCGGGCGCAGGCCGCCGCAGCGGCCTCGACCGGTTGTACGGTGCCCACCTCGTGACTGGCCGCGATCAGCGCGGCCGACGCCACCTGGGCACCGGTGACCGCCGACGACCAGGCGTCCAGGTCCAGCCGGCCGAGACGGTCGACCGGCACCTCGACGGCCGCGCCGCCGCCGGCGACGTGCTGTTCGGCGGCGTGCAGCACGGCTGAGTGTTCGATCGCCGAGTGCACCAGGACCCGGCCGGCCCGTCGACGGCCGCGCAGCCCACCGAGCACTGCGGT
Organism: Micromonospora sp. NPDC000442; assembly: GCF_042898635.1. Classification (NCBI taxonomy): domain Bacteria; kingdom Bacillati; phylum Actinomycetota; class Actinomycetes; order Micromonosporales; family Micromonosporaceae; genus Micromonospora; species Micromonospora sp. NPDC000442. The sequence goes on from NZ_JBIAYZ010000007.1 coordinate 38,001, forward strand.
GTGTGCGGCGTTGGTGCCGCTGGCGGTGAAGGACAGCTCGTCGGGGCGTACGCCGAGGGTCTCGGCCGTGGCCTCGCGGGCGGCGTCGAGCAACTGGCGGGCGCGCCGGGCCTGCGAGTAGAGCCGGTCGGGATCGGCCCAGCCGTCGTCGAGTGCCGCCAGCAGCGCCTGCCGGGCGACCGGATGCAGCGGCGCGGCGGTGGCCGCGTCCAGGTAGACGGGGGAGGAAGTCACGTCTGCCCACGCTATCGCCTCGGTCGGCACAAGATCCCCCGTCGGGTGCGGACAACGACCCCAACCGGGTCCAGCCCGTCATGGTCGAGTAATCTGCGACCGTCGGTGACGCCTTTGCCGCCGGTGCGGCGGCTCCGCTCGGCGGAGCCGGCCGAAACGAGGACACCGCGGCGCGCTAGGGAGGCAGGACCAGGTGGTCGCAAGGAGTTCGGAGGTACGGCCGACGGCCGTACGGCGCAGCGCATCCCCGCGAGCCGGTGGGCGGCGGGGGCGTCGTGCCGGGCGTCTCGCCGGGCTCGGATTCAGTGGGGCGGCGCTGCTGGTCCTGCTCACGGGCTGTGACGTCGGTGCGGCGTTCGGGGGCTTCGGGTGGCCGCAGGGCGGCATCACTCCCGAGTCCCGGCGGATGTACGACCTGTGGATCGCCTCGTGCGTCGCGGCACTCGCGGTCGGCTTCTTCGTCTGGGGCCTGATCTTCTGGTGCGTGGTGCGCTACCGCAAGCGCGGCAACGAGCTGCCGGTGCAGACCCGCTACAACCTGCCGATGGAGTTCCTCTACACCATCGCGCCGGTGCTCATCGTCTCGGTGCTCTTCTACTACACCGCGGTGGTGCAGACCGACGTGGTGAAGACCACCAACAACCCCGACGTCACCGTCGAGGTCGTGGCCTTCAAGTGGAACTGGCAGTTCAACTACCGCGACGGCCAGGGCGTCGACGCCGAGACCACCGCGTCGGTGCTCGGCACCAGCGAGGTCATCCCGATCCTGGTGCTGCCGACCGGCCGGTCCATCCGGTTCGAGGAAACCAGCCGCGACGTCATCCACTCGTTCTGGGTGCCGGAGATGCTGTTCAAGCGGGACGTCATGCCCGGCAGCATCCGTAACGTCTTCGAGGTCTCCTCGCTGGAGACCGAGGGCGCCTACGTGGGGCGCTGCGCCGAGCTGTGCGGCAGCTACCACGCCTTCATGAACTTCGAGCTGCGGGTCGTCTCGCCGGAGAACTTCGACCGCTTCCTCGCCGCCAAGCAGGGTGGTGCCTCGACCCAGGAAGCGTTGACGTCGATCGGCGAGGAGCCGTACGCGACCACCACGAGGCCGTTCGAGACACGGCGTACCGAGAGCAACTTCAACCCGGACACCGCTCCGGCCGGCACGGGAAGCTGAGGCAACCGGCATGAAGACCGAGTGGCGTATCTTCCTGATCATCGCCGGGTTCCTGCTGTTCGCGACCGTCCTGTACGGCGGCTGGACGTGGGCCGACTCGGACGGTCGGGTCGAGTGGATCGGCACCGTGGCCCTGCTGCTGTCGTTCCTGCTCTGCGCGATGTGCGGCGGCTTCTTCTGGTTCGTCTCCCGCCGCATCGACCTGCGCCCGGAGGACCGGGCGGACGCCGAGATCGCCGACGGCGCGGGCGAGATCGGCTTCTTCAGCCCGGGCAGCTACTGGCCGTTCGGGCTCGCCCTGGCCGCCGCGATCGCCGGCCTGGGCCTGGTGTTCTGGCAGTTCTGGCTGCTCGGCCTCGGTGCGGTGGCCGTGATCCTGGCCGCCTGCGGCCTGCTGTTCGAGTACTACAGCGGCACTCGGCGTACCGCCGAGCACTGAGCCTCGGAACGCGAGAGGGCCTGCCCCCACCGGGGCGGGCCCTCTCTTCGTCGTCGGTGGTCGAGCGGGTGGGCCGGTCAGGCGGCGCGGTGTCGGACCGCCGTGCGGCGACGGGTCGACCGGCGCGGCGGGCTGATGACGACTGTGATGATCGCCGCGCCGCAGCCGGTGCAGGCTCGTTCGGGGCAGTCGGCGCCGTGGCCGTCGACACAGGGCGGTGCCTCGAACGGCTGGATGCTGTCGCAGGTGTCGCAGTGAAGCTCGCGCTCCGACACGGACCTCTCCTTTCGCTCGGCGGCCGGTCGTTGGACGTCGCCGGAACTACTCGGTTGTAGTTTCCCACGACCCTCCGACAGCCACGGCGGGGCCGGTCAGGCGCTGCGGGCGACCTCGATCCAGCGGTCGAGGGTGCGGGCGGCCGCGCCGGAGTCGATTGACTCGGCGGCCCGGCCCAGGCCGGCGCGGAGCGCGTCGGTCAGGTCGCCGTCCAGGGATCCCTGGGTGGCCAGGGCCGCCGCCGCGTTGACCAGGACGGCGTCGCGCACCGGTCCCGGCTCGCCGGCGAGCAGACGCCGGGCCACGTCGGCGTTGTGGGCCGCGTCGCCACCGCGCAGGTCGGCGAGGGTGGCCCGGGGTACGCCAAGGTCGACCGAGTCCACCACGGTCTCCCTGACGGCCCCGTTCTGGGCGATCCAGAACCGGGTCGCGGCGGCGGTGGTGAACTCGTCCAACCCGTCCTCGCCGCGCATCACCAGCACCGAGTCGCCCCGGGCCGCGAAGACGGCCGCCATCACCGGTGCCATCGTCGCGTCGAAGCAGCCGACGGCACCCGAGCGGGGACGGCCTGGATTGGTCAGCGGGCCGAGGAAGTTGAACGCGGTCGGCACCCCCAGCTCCCGGCGGATCGGGCCGGCGTGGCGCATGCCGGGGTGGAACCGGGCGGCGAAGCAGAAGCCGATCCCGGCCTCGGCTACGCACCGGGCCACCTGATCGGGCCCGAGATCCAGTGGAATGCCGAGGAACTCCAGCAGGTCGGCGGTACCGCAGGAGGACGAGGCGGCCCGGTTGCCGTGCTTGACCACGCGTACGCCGGCACCGGCCACGACCAGCGCCGTCATCGTGGAGATGTTTACCGTGTGCGCGAGGTCGCCACCGGTGCCGACCACGTCGAGCGCCTCGGCGCGTACCTCCTCCGGCAGCTCGACTGGGACGGCCCGGCTGAGCATCGCCTCGACCAGCCCGGTCACCTCCGCCGGGGTCTCGCCCTTGGCCCGCAGCGCGACGGCGAAGCCGGCGATCTGGGCCGGCGCGGCCGACCCGGACATGATCTCGCCCATCGCCCAGGCGGTGTCGGCGGCGGATAGTTCCTCGCCGCGCAGCAGCGCGGTGAGCAGGTGCGGCCAGGTCCGATCGCCCATGGCGGGCCTCCCGAGCAGACGGTTACGGGTGGGACGGGACCGGCGCCGGCTCGCCCGGCGCCGTGGCGGTGCCGGAGTGGGACGTCAGGCGGGTGCGCCCGCGCGCAGCAGCTCGGTCACGGTGGCGGCGGTGGTGACCGGGTCGAGCGGGTGCACGAGGGTGGCGTCGACCTCGGCGAAGGACGCCAGCCAGCGGTCGGCGGCGCGGGCGATCACCACACAGGTCGGTGGGGCGTCGTCACGGTCGTCCTTGATCTGCCGGGCGATGCCGATGCCGCCGCCGGGGCTGGCCTCACCGTCGAGCAGCATCAGGTCGATCTCGTAGTCGTCGACCAGTCGGATGCACTCGGCGTAGGTGGACGCCTCGACGAACTCGACTCGCAGGTCGGCCGCGGGTCGGGTGCCGACGGCGAGCCGCATTCGGTCCCGCACCTGCGGGTCGTCGCTGTAGAGCAGGACGGTGCACAGACGGTCGCTCATGCCGACACTCCGCTTCGCTTCGTGCCGTCCTGAGGCACCATGGCACTGAGCCTGCTTCGCTCGCTGTGCTCGCTCATGGCTTCCAACGGCTCCCACTTCGTAGCTGCGTGGCTGATCGTACCGGTCGGTGTGGTGCGCGTGACACGCCGCCCCGGCCGGTCGCCGGGCTGCCCTCAGGCGGTCGATTCCGCCGCCCGTCGGCGGGCCTCCTGGCGGTCCAGTTCGCGGTCGATCCGGCGGGCCTCCCGCTCGGCCTGGCGCATCCACTGCACCACCAGGACTGCGAGCATCGTCACGCTGACGAACTCGCCGCCGGCCCACAGGATCCCGCCGGCGAGCACCTGGTCCTCCCACGGGTCGGCCCAGCTCAGCCCGAGCGAGGGGTACCAGTCGCCGCCGAAGAGGGTGGTGCTTTGCATGATCGTCAGCCCGAGCACGGTGTGGAACGGCACCGACAGCAGCATCAGCAGCGCCCGCCCGGGGTACGGCCAGCGTCCAGGCAGCGGATCCAGGCCGAGCAGCGGCCAGAAGAAGACGCAGCCGGTCATGATGAAGTGCGCGTGCACCACCTCGTGCGCCCAGGCGTGCTCGAGCGTGTAGCGGTACAGGTCGGTGAAGTAGAGCGCGAACGGGTTCACCACGAAGATGGCGAACGCCACCAGCGGGAAGGTATAGATCCGGGCGATCCGGCTGTGCACCACCGCGAGCAACCGCTTGCGCGGACCGGTCGGCAGGGTACGCAGGGCCAGGGTCACCGGTGCGCCCAGCGCCAGGAAGATCGGCGAGACCATGGACAGCACCATGTGCTGCACCATGTGCACCGACAGCAGCGTGGTGTCGTACGCGTGCAGTCCGCTGACCGTAACCGAGGCGATGCCGCCCAGGCCGGGGCCGAGGAAGAAGATGGTCCGGGCGACCGGCCAGCGGTCGCCGCGGAGCCGCAGCCGGTACACCCCGTAGAGGTAGAGACCCGCGGCGAGGACCAGGCCGACGGCGAGCCAGCTGTCCAGCCGGGTCTCGGTCACCACGGCGGTGATGGAGAACGGCGGCGGAGCCGATTCGGCCGCCACCGCTCCGACGCTTGTCACCTCGGTCGCGGCCGACCCGGTCGCGGCCGTGGCGAGCAGCGGCGCGGTCGGAGCGGCCAAGGTGATCGGAGCGGCGTGCAGCACACCAATCAGCCTAGGTCAGGCGAACCGGACGGTACCGATCGGGCCACACCTGGCGCTGGTTTCACCCCCCGCTGATCGCCGGCCGTGGTGAACGGCAATAATGACCGCGTGACTGCGGCCCCAGCCATTGACAAGAGCCGGATCCACTCCCTGACGCGTCCCAACATGGTCAGCGTCGGGACGATCGTCTGGCTCTCCAGCGAACTCATGTTCTTCGCGGCGCTGTTCGCGATGTACTTCTCCATCCGCGCAGCGGCGCCGGAGCAGTGGGCGGAGCACACCGAGGTCCTCAACATCCCGTACGCGACCACCTTCACGGTGATCCTGGTGTTGTCCTCGGTGACCTGCCAGCTCGGCGTGTTCGCCGCCGAGAAGGGTGACGTCCACGCGCTGCGGCGCTGGTTCACGATCACCTTCGTGATGGGTCTGATCTTCGTGCTCGGCCAGCTCAACGAGTACCGCGAGCTGGTGCACCACGGCGTCAAGATCAACGGTGACGGCTACGGCTCGATGTTCTACCTGACCACCGGTTTCCACGGCCTGCACGTCACCGGGGGTCTGATCGCCTTCGTGATCTTCATGATCCGCACCACCATGGGCCGGTTCACCCCGGCTCAGGCCACCGCCGCGATCGTGGTGTCGTACTACTGGCACTTCGTCGACGTCGTGTGGATCGCGCTCTACGCCATGATCTACTGGCTCCAGTGATCTTGGCGCGCGCCAGCCGCCTTGCCGCTGCTCCACCCCCCGCAACACAAGGTCCAACCGGTTAAGGACACAGGTCATGACTTCTGACAACGACCGCCGACGCGGTCTGCTCGCGCGGCTGCGCGGGCGGCCCGGGGCGCCCAGCAGGGGCCGCCGCCGGCTGGGTGCTGCGGTCCGGCTGGTCGCCGCGCTGATGCTGGCCGGCGGCGCCTACACCGTCCTCGCCCCCGGCGCCGCCGCCCAGGAGAACCCGCCGCTGAGCACCGCCGCCGCCGACGGCAAGGCGCTGTTCGACGTGAGTTGTGTGACCTGTCACGGTCGCAACGCGCAGGGGGTCGAGGGGCGCGGGCCGAGCCTGATCGGCGTCGGTGCCGCCTCCGTGGAGTTCCAGGTGAGCACCGGTCGGATGCCGATGGCCCGGCAGGAGGCCCAGGCGGCGCGCAAGCCCGAGGTGTTCACCCGCGACGAGATCGACCAGCTCGCGGCGTACATCCAGGAACTCGGCGGCGGCCCGGTCGTTCCGGCCGGTGACAACCTGCACGCCGACGGCAACGTCGCGATCGGCGGCGAGCTTTACCGGATCAACTGCTCGCAGTGCCACGCGTTCAGCGGTGGCGGCGGTGCCCTCTCCTCGGGCAAGTACGCGCCGAGCCTCGCGCCGGCGACCGACCGGCAGATCTACGCGGCGATGCTCAGCGGTCCGCAGAACATGCCCGTCTTCGGCGACAACCAGATCACGCCGGAGCAGAAGGCGGACATCATCGCCTACATCCAGCAGACGCTGAAGGACGACGGTGACCCGGGCGGCTTCTTCAACCTGGGCCGGTACGGACCCTCCACCGAGGGTGTGGCGATCTTCCTCGTCGGTATCGTCGCGCTGGTCTTCGCCAGCCTGTGGATCGCGGGCAAGTCGTGAGCGGGGGGACCATGAGCAGCCAGACCGGGCAGCGGGCCGTGCCGGGCGGGGAACCGCTCGACGTGAACGACCCCCGGCTCAGTCGGTTCGACATCGTCCGGGAGGGTGCCCGGCGGGACGACATCGAGATCGTCCACTACGAGCCGCAGGTGGCCCCGGGCACCAAGGCCGAACGGCGGCTGGTCCGCACGGTGGCGGGCTTCTTCCTGCTGACCGGGCTCGCGGCGACCGCCTTCCTGGCCATCTACATCTGGTGGCCCTGGGAGTACGAGCCGGGCCGCGGCGGGGACAAGCTCTACACCCCGCTGCTCGGGGTGACCCTCGGCGTCGCCCTGCTCGGCATCGGCTTCGGCATCCTCACCTGGGGCAAGAAGCTGCTGCCCAAGGAGGTGTCGATCCAGGACCGGCACGAGGGTGCCCCGCCCGCCGAGGACCAGCGGATCACCGGCGAGACCATGGCCTACATGGCCGATGAGCTGGGGGTCAAGCGTCGGCCGCTGCTCGGGGTGTCGCTGCTGGCCGGTCTGCTGCCGGTCGGCGCTGTCGCCGCGGCGCCCCTGGTCGGCGGGCTGATCTCCGACCCGCACAAGGACGACCAGATGATGACCACCGGGTTCGTCCCCCGGGACGGTCAGAAGATCCGGCTGGTCCGCGAGGACGGTCGGCCCATCCGGCCGGCCGACATCAGCGCCGGTGGTCAGATCACCGTCTTCCCGGGCGTGGAGCACGGGGTGAGCAACCGGTACGCCGACTCGCCCACCCTGCTGATCCACCTGCGGGAGGGTGACGCCGAGGAGTCGCGCCGCAACAACGAGCGCGAGGGCCACGGCGGCTACATGTGGGGCAACTTCGCCGCCTACTCCAAGGTCTGCACGCACGCGGGCTGCCCGGCGAGCCTGTACGAGCAGCAGACCAACCGGCTGCTCTGCCCGTGCCACCAGTCGCAGTTCCTGATCACCGACAACGCCAAGCCGATCTTCGGTCCGGCCAGCCGGCGCTTGCCTCAGCTGCCCATCGAGGTGGACGCTGAGGGCTACTTCGTGGCGAAGTCCGACTACACCGAGGCTGTCGGGCCCGACTTCTGGGAGCGGCCGTGAAGCGGCGAAAGTTTGACGTGGCAGCGGTGCCGGGCAACACCGCCCGAGCGGTCGACGACCGCTTCCAGGTGGCGACCCCGTTGCGCCGACTGCTCAACAAGGTCTTCCCGGACCACTGGTCCTTCCTGCTCGGCGAGATCGCGCTCTTCTCGTTCATCGTCCTGCTGCTGACCGGTGTCTTCCTGACCTTCTTCTTCGAGCCGGCGATGACTGAGGTCATCTACAACGGCAGCTACGCCCCGCTGCGGGGCACGCCGATGTCGGCCGCGTACGCCTCGACGCTGGACATCTCCTTCGACGTCCGCGGCGGCCTGATCATGCGCCAGATGCACCACTGGGCGGCGCTGCTGTTCATGGCCGCGATCGTGGTGCACATGCTGCGGGTCTTCTTCACCGGCGCGTTCCGTAAGCCGCGCGAGACCAACTGGATCATCGGCTCGCTGCTGTTCTGGGTCGGCTTCCTGGCCGGCTTCACCGGCTACTCGCTGCCGGACGACGGGCTGTCCGGCACCGGCCTGCGGATCGCCTCGGCGATCATGCTGTCCATTCCGGTGATCGGTTCCTGGGTGACCGCGGCGGTCTTCAACGGCGAGTTCCCCGGCACGATCATCATCAGCCGGTTCTTCATCGCCCACGTGCTGCTCATCCCCGCCCTGCTGGTCGCGTTGATCACCGTGCACCTGGGCCTGGTGTTCAAACAGAAGCACACCCAGTGGCCGGGGCCGGGCCGGACGAACGGCAACGTGGTCGGCGAGCGGATGTTCCCGCGCTACGCGATCAAGCAGGGCGGCTTCTTCATGGTCGTCTTCGGCGTGATCGCGCTGATGGGTGGCCTGTTCCAGATCAACCCGGTCTGGCTGTTCGGCCCGTACGAGGCGTGGGTGGTCTCGGCCGCCAGCCAGCCGGACTGGTACGTCATGTTCCTCGACGGCTCGACCCGGCTGATGCCGGACTGGGAGATCACCATACCCATCGGCGAGGGATACGTGATCCCGCCGCTGTTCTGGCCGACAGTGGTGCTACCCGGCATCCTGGTGGCGATCTCCCTGCTCTATCCCTTCATGGAGGCCCGCCACCTGAAGGACTACCGCAGCCACAACCTGCTCCAGCGTCCCCGCGACGTCCCGTTCCGCACCGGCTTGGGCGTCATGGCCCTCACGTTCTACGTGATCCTGACCCTGTCGGGCGCGAACGACGTCATCGCCGACAAGTTCCACATCAGCCTGAACGCGATGACCTGGGCCGGTCGGGTCGGTCTGCTGCTCCTGCCGCCGCTGGCGTACTACGTCACCTACCGGATCTGTCTCGGCCTGCAGCAGCACGACCGGGAGGTTCTCGCCCACGGCGTGGAGACCGGCATCATCCGGCGGCTGCCGGACGGCCGGTTCGTCGAGGTGCACCAGCCGCTCAGTGCGGGCAACGGGCACGGCGAGCTGGACTACGCCGGTTGGGTGGTACCGAAGAAGATGAACCGGCTCGGTGCGCTCGGCCCGGCGATCCGCGGCTTCTTCTACCCGATCGAGCGGCCGGCCGAGGCTCCGGTCTCGCCGGGGCACCCGCCGGTCGAGCCGCGCCCGGAGCGGGAGGAGATCACCAGCGGGGAGACCCGCCCCTGAGATCCGTCGCAACGTGACGTGGCGCCCGCCGGACCGTTTCCGGCGGGCGCCACGCCCGTTTCGCCGCTTCCGGACGTCGTCGCCGCTTCCCGCCGTCGCCGGATCACAGGAATAACCCCGGCCAGCCGGGTATCCGTGCGGTCCAACGTCTCAACGGGGAGGAAGCATGTTGGGTATCAAACGCCTCGGCCTGCTGGCCGCGCTGGTGCTGGTGGGCGTCGCACCCGCCGCAGCGGCGCAGGCGGCGGCGCAGCCGTCGGAACAGGACACCCAGTACCTGCAGGCGGTCCACCAGGTCAACCTGTACGAGATCGCCGCCGGTGAGCTGGCCCAGGAGAAGGGCCAGAACCAGCAGGTCAAGGAGCTGGGGCAGCAGTTCGTCACGGACCACACCGAACTGGACCAGTCGGTGCAGGATCTGGCCGGGCAGCTCAACGTCGAGCTGCCGAGCGAGCCCACCACCGATCAGCAGGCCGGTCTCGACCAGCTGAACAACGCCAGCGGTGAGGAGTTCGACCGGCTCTGGGTGACCCAGGAACTGGCCGGCCACGTCCAGGCCATCCAGGCGACCCAGACGGAGATCTCGCAGGGTACCGAACCGCAGGTGGTCCAGCTGGCGCAGACCGCGCTGCCGGTCCTGCAGGCGCACTACGACGCTCTGGTGATGTTGGCCGAGGAACTGGGCATCCCGGTCCCGGAGACCAGCCCGAGCGGTACGCCCAGCCCGGGTGGCACCGTCCCGGCTCCGGGCGGCACCACGCCGACCCCGGGTGAGACCTTCACCGAGGAGGCGCCGGTTCCGGGTGGCACCGTCACCGAGACCCCGGTGCCGCAGCAGAGCTGACCCGGCGGTACGAGACGAGCCGGTCCACCCCGCGAGGGGTGGACCGGCTCAGTCGGTGCTGCCCAGCCCGATGGCGAAGGCTTCCTCCAGGTCGTGCCGGGAGTACGCGCGGAAGGCGATGTGCGACTCGGTGTTGAGCACGCCCGGCACCTTCGAGATGCTGCCCGCGATGATCTGGGCGATCTCGTCGAACTCGCGGACCCGGACCATGGCGATCAGGTCGACGTGCCCGGCCACCGAGTAGACCTCGCTCACCCCCGGCAGGTTCGCCAGTGCCTCGGCCACCTCGGGAATCGAGTCGGTGGCGCAGTCGATCAGCACGATCGCGGTGATCACGAAACTCTCCGTTCGTAGGCGTACTCGCCCATGCTAGGCGCTGTGCCAGCAGCGCCGTGCGGGGCTGCGCGAGGCAGGCGCACGAAGAGGGCGGCGGACGCGAACAGCACCGCCGCGCCGATCAGGTAGCCCGCTTCGACACCGTGCCGGGTGGCCTGCCAGCCGATCAGCGGTAGCCCCGCCGCCCCCACGACCTGCATGAGTAGTGACTGTACAGACAGCACTGTGGCGCGTTCGGTCGCCTCGACGCGGTCGTGGAGCAGCTTCGCCTGTGCCGGGAAGGCCGCGCCGAGACCGAGGAACAGCAGACAGTAGGCCAGCCCGGCGAGCGCGATGGCACCCGGCCCCCGCAGGAGGGCGCAACCGGCGAGTCCGAGCATGGACAGTGCGGACACGACCACTCCGGTCGCTGCCGCCCGCGCGTGTGATCCGCAGCTGCGTACCGTCCAACCCGCGATCATTCCCCCGACGGCGTCGGCGCCGAATCCTGTGGCTGCGACCACGGCGTACGTGGCGGCCGCGGTCGGGCCGCTGGTCAGCTCGGCCAGCCAGGCCGGGGTGAGAAGTTCGATGGCACCCAGCGCGACACCCGCTCCGCCGGCCGCGAGCAACACCCGGGTCAGTACGCGGTCCCGCGCCGAGACCTGTAGCCCAGCGACGACGCCGGCGGGCACGCGACGCACGACGGCCGCCATATTCAGACGTGGACGCGGCGGCTCGGGCAGCCGGACCGTCATCAGGGCCCGCAGCACCTCGACCCCGGCCGCTATCAGCACCGGCACCGCCAGGGCCGGAAGCGTGCCGGTGTCACCCAGGGCCAGCGGCAGTAGACCGCCAGCGAGCGTGCCGGCCGCCAGCGCCAGCGACCCGGCGACCTCACCGCGTGCCAGACCGGTGGTCAGGTCGACATCGCGGTCAGCGTGCGCGTGCACGGTGTCGACGTACCACGCTTCCAGCGGCCCGGTCGACAGCGCGCGGGCGACGCCGCGCAGCACCGCGGCGGCCAGAAACGGTGCGATGGTGTCGGCCAGGCCCAGGAACAGCAGGCCGCCGGCGCCGGCCACCGCCGATGCAACGAGTACGGGGCGGCGGCCGATCGCGTCCGCCAGCCCTCCGGTGGGCAGTTCGAGCAGCGCAACCGTGAGACCGTACACCGCGGTGATGAGCGCGATCGTGGGTACCGACAGGCCACGGTCGAGCATCAGCAGTACGAGCGGCACCAGACAGAGCCCGGTCGGCAGCCACAGGAGGAAGTTCAGCGATGCGTACCGACGCCGGGCAGCGTCGATGCTCACCGGCGTTCGGTGCGCGGAAAACCGGCCACCACGATGGACACGGTGACCGCAGTCGGATCGGCTTCGTCCCGTGCTCTCAGCTCGTCGAGGTGGGCATAGAAGCGGTCCCACAGCTCGGCCACCGAGGAGCGGCTGAGCCGAGTCACGATATCGCCGATACCTGCCGCCTCCACCCAGTCCGGATCCAGGTCGTCCAGGTGCGCCTCGAAGTGCTCGACATCGCCGACGAGCACCTCGACCTGTCGACGCCGCATCATCGCGGCAGCCTGCCGACCGGCATCGCTCGCGGAGAGCTCGGTGTTGCTCCAACCGGTCGTGAGGTGCACGGCGGCCCAGCGCCGTTCCCGGGGATGTCTACGCCCGAGCGCGGATTCCGTGACGAACCCGTGCCGGGCCAGTACGCGTAGGTGGTAGCTGGTCGATCCGGACTCGGTGTCGAGTAGGTGGGCGAGCTCGGTGGCGGTGGCGGGGCCGTGCTCCCGCAGCGCAGCCAGAAGCCGCACCCGGAGAGGGTGGGCCACCGCTTTGAGGTCCGCGGGATCGGATACCCGTCGTTCCTGGCGAGGATCGGTCATGCCGGACAACGTAGCTACGCAGAAAAGTTTATGCAAAGAATTTTCTGCAAGCTGCGCATGATGGATCCGGCCGCGGTGTGTCGACGGGTCAGGCCGCCTGAACGGTCAGGTCGGCGCCGACGCGGATCACGTCGTGCAGGTGCTCGTCGGCGCCGACGGAGGCGTTCGGCCAGATCACGCTGCGGCTGACCGCACCCCGGACGGTGGCGCCCGCACCCAGGACGGAACGGTGACAGGGGCCGGTGACCGTGGCGGCCGGATCGATCAGGCAGCCGGCACCGGCGGCGTGCAGGTTCGCGGCGAGGTAGTCGGCCGGGGTGCCGGTGTCGATGAAGGTGCCCCGGTAGCCGACCACGGTCAGCCGGCCGGCGGCCTCGGCCGGGCGCCACACCGTGCGTACCAGGTCGCCGAAGGTGGCGGGCAGGTCGCGGACCAGCCGCCACGGCAACAGGGAGAAACCGGTGAAGACGTGTCCGTCGAAGGTGCCCGGTGCGGTCGGGTCGGCGGCCGGCTGGCCGAGCAGGCGTACCGAGTCGCCGTCCCAGCCGTCGAGCAGCGCGGCGATGTCGGGGCCGGGCGGTGCCGCCGGGTCGGCCAGATAGGCGTCGGCGTTGCCGACCAGCACGCCCCGGCCGTTGATCCAGTCCCGCAGCCGTCCCACACCGCCCGCGGTGCCGAGCGGGCTGCCCGGCTCCACCGAGAGGTGCGCCCGGGTACCCACCCGCTGCACCACCTGGTCGCCCAGGTAGCAGGCGTTGACCGCCACCGTCGCCGGGCCGCTCAGGCCGAGGCCGGCGAGCCGGGCCAGCGCCCGGTCCAGCAGGGGCACGTTGCCGACCGGGCAGAGTGCCTTGGGTACCCGTTCGGTCAGTGGGCGCAGCCGGGTGCCCTCGCCGGCGGCGAGCACCACCGCACAGATCCGGTCGGAGGCTGTGGTGGGCCGACGGCCGGTCGGGGCACCGTCGGGCCGGGTCATGGCGTCGTGTCGGGCAGCGGTGGCGGGAACTGCCCGGCCAGCGGACCGATGTCGTAGTACGCGAGCAGGCGGGCGGTCGGCCAGGTCAGCTTCGGCAGATCGTCCAGCGGGTGCCAGGCGGCCTCGAAGACCTCCGCGCCGTCGACGGTCAGTTCGGTGCTCGACGCCGGCACCTCGGCGGTGAACACCACGTCCACCCAGCCCTTGGCGTGCACGATGGCGTTGGGCACCGCCGGGGTGAGTCGGGTGGGGGAGAGGCGGACGCCGCTCTCCTCGAACAGCTCCCGGGCTGCGCCCACGGCGGGGTTCTCACCGCGTTGCAGCAGCCCTGCCGGGAGCGTCCAGCCCCGGCCGGGCGGCTGGCGTAGCAGCAGCAACCGACCGGCCCCCGTCGCCTCACTGTCGCGGAGCAGGGTGACCGCGCCGACGATGTACTTGGGTACGGCCATCCGGACCAGCCGACGTCGGACCGGCAACGGCAGCCGGTAGAAGACCTGGTACGCGACGGCGCGTCCGGTGCGGCGGGTACGGGGGATCATGGCTCCAGGCTAGTGGCCGTGAGGCGCGCTCGCGCCACGAGGAGCACGCCGGGTACCGCATGGGGCCAGGACGGTCACTGACGGTGGTCGACCAGGTCGATGAGTTGGCGTACCACGGCGTCCGGCTCGATGACCCGGTCGAAGACCGCGACCAGCAGGGTTTCCAGATCCGGGTAGCCGAGTTCCTCCGACAGCCGCAGCAGCGGCAGATCGCTGGCCAGCCCTCGGTTGTGCTGACGCAGGGCCAGCCCGATGGTGGCGCGGCCCAGGCGTACCTTGTCGCTGATCGAGATGCCCGGCTCGCTGTGCTCGGCGAACCACCGGTTGATCTGCATCTGCGCGTGCGGTGACTTGACGAACCCCAGCCACTCGCGACGCGGCCCGCGGGGGGCCACCTCGGCGTCGAGGCTGCTCTCCTCGTCGGTCTCGGTGAAGATCTCCACCACGTCACCCTCCTCAAGCTCGGAGGAGAGCGGAACCAGCCGACCGTTGACCCGTGCGGCCAGGCACCGGTCCCCCCGGTCGGTACCCAGCTCGTACGCCAGGTCGACCGGGGTGGCGCCGGCGGGCAGCACGATCTGGCGACCGTCGGCGACCACCTGGATCTGCGCCTCGGACAGGTCGCAGCGCAGCGAGTGGAGGAACTGGGCCGGGTCGGCGGCATCCTGCTCCCAGTCCAGCACCCGGCGCAGCCAGTCGAGCTGACCCGAACGGGCCGTGGCCCCGCCGGAGCGGGGGAAGCGGAAGTCGGCGGCCACCCCGTACTCGGCCGCGCGGTGCATCTCCGTCGTGCGGATCAGCACCTCGACCGTACGGTTCTTCGGCCCGCAGACGCTTGTGTGCAGGGACCGGTAGAGGTTGTTCTTCGGCGAGGCGATGAAATCCTTGAACCGGCCCGGCACCGGCCGCCAGATGCCGTGTACCGCACCGAGTGCCGCGTAACAGTCGGTCGCCGGGCCGTCCACCACGATGGTGATCCGGGGCAGGTCGAACGGGGCGGTGTGGCCGCCGGCCACGGTGTCCTTCCAGATCGAGTAGAGGTGCCGGGGCCGTGGCGCCACCTCCGCGTCGACCCGGCTGCGCCGCAGCGCCACCCTGGCCTGGGTGACCACCTCGGCGAGGTAGCTGTCCCAGCCGGGCCGGTCGTGCACGTGCCGCGCGATGCGGGCGTGCTCGTCCGGTTCGAGGTGCAGCAGCACCACGTCGTCCAGCTCCCGCTTGAGGGTCTGGATACCCAGCCGGTCGCAGAGCGGTACCAGCACCTCCTGGGTCTTGCGGGCGATGCGCTCGCGGGAGGCGGCCGAGCGTACGCCCAGGGTGCGCATGTTGTGCAGCCGGTCGGCGAGCTTGATGATGAGCACCCGGACGTCCTTGCCGGCCGCAATGATCATCTTGCGGATGGTCTCCGCCTCGGCGGCCTGCCCGTAGAACGCCTTGTCGAACTTGGTCACCCCGTCGACCAGGTGGGCGACCTCGTGGTCGAAGTCCTCCGCGAGGGCCTGCAACGTGTAACGGGTGTCCTCCACCGTGTCGTGCAGCAGCGCCGCGACCAGGGTGGTGGTGTCCATGCCGAGTTCCGCGCAGATCTGGGCGACCGCCAGCGGGTGGGTGATGAACGGTTCCCCGCTCTTGCGGAACTGGCCGCGGTGCATGTTGTCCGCGATGGTGTAGGCGCGCCGCAGCACCGCCGGGTCGGTGCCGGTGTGGATGGCGCGGTGGGTGCGTACCAGTTGGGCGACCGGTTCGGTCTCGGCGGTCGGCCAGGTCAGTAGCGATCGGAGTCGTCTGGTCAGGGGCAGCTCGCCGGGCTGTGTCGGGAGCGCACCGCCCAGGGCGCCGCCGTGTCCGGCGTTGACGTCCACCTGGGACACCCCCTCACGCCTGCTGCACCACCACCGGAATCCGGCAAGCGGGAGCAGACCCTCGAAACGGGCAGGACTGCACTTCCTTAACAGAGTAAGTGAGTCGACGTAGTCCGATCGGACAGTTGCTCATGAGCGTTCGGACCAGAGTTGCCGGGACGCTGCGCTCTCGGCCTTGGTCAACAGGTCGCGGAACCGTGCCGCGCCGGCCACCGGGGAGGACCAACCGGCGGACATCTCGACCAGCCGGGTCTCCGGTCGCTCCAACCAGGACAGGATCCGCTCGGACTCCTCCGGGCTGGCCGCCGGGACCGGGCCGTGCCCGGGCGGCACCGTCTCGGCGGTGGCCCGGATGGTGGCCAACGTCGGTCGAGGGTGGACCCCGGGTGGGGACACGCCGGCCCCGGCGAGCCGCCCGTGGCGTACCAACGCCAGCTCCCAGCCGCCGCCGGCCGCCGGGTGGGCGGCGGCCACCTCGGCGAGCCCACTCAACGCGGCGAGGCGCTGCATGCGTACGGCGGCCCGTAGCACCGCGGCGAGGCGGGAGCGCAGCACGGCCGCGTCCTCGTAGCGCTGGTCGGCCGAGAGTGCCTCGATCCGGGCGAGCAGGGCGTCGACCACCGGCTGCGGATCGCCGGTGGTGGCGGTGGCGAACGGCGTGACCGCCCGGACGTCGTACTCCTCGGGAGAGATCCGGTGCTCGCAGGGTGCCGGGCAGCGACCCAGCTCGGCAAGCGCGCAGGCCGGCGTGACGGTGCGCAGCGACAGCCGGTGGGTGCACTGCCGTAGCGGCACCGCGTCGTGGAATCCGGCGGCGGCCAGCTCGGCGGCGCGTCGCGAGGTGAACGGGCCGAGGTAGGCGCGGTCGCCCGGGGAGATCTCCCGGACCACCGACAACCGGGGGTACGGCCCGTCGGTCAGCTTCAGCCAGACCACCCGCTCCGGGTACTTCGACCGGCGGTTGTACGGCGGTGCGTGCGCTGCGATCAGCCGCAGCTCACGCACCTCGGCCTCCAGCGAGTGCGCACACTCCACCGCCTCCACCCGTTCGGCGGCGGCCAGCATCTCCGAGATCCGGGCGCGTTTCTCCGCGGCGGTGAAGTAGCTGCGTACCCGGGTGGCGATGTCCCGGGAGGTGCCGACGTAGAGCGGCCGGTCGTCGGCGGCCCGGAAGATGTAGACCCCGGGGGAGCGGGGCAGGCCGTCGGCCAGGTGCCGCTTGCGACGCTGCGTCGGGGTGACGGCGCGGGCGAACTCGATGGCGTCGCCGATGGTGTCGACCCGGTGCCCACCGAGGCGTCCGATGAGCCCGTGCAGCACGTCGACGGTCGCCCGGGCGTCGTCCAGGGCCCGGTGGGTCGGCTGCGTGGCGGCCCGGAAGTACGCGGCGAGGGTGCCGAGCTTGCGGTTGGGCACCTCGTCGCGCAGCAGCACCCGCCGGGCCAGCGCCGCGGTGTCCAGCACCCGAGGGTTCGGCCAGCGGTAGCCGTGCTTCGCACAGGCCGCCTTCAGGAAGCCGACATCGTACGGTGCGTTGTGGGCGACCAGCACGGCGTCCGAGACGAACTCCAGGAAGCTCGGCAGCACCTGCTCGATCGGCGGTGCCGGCAGCAGCATCGCCTGGGTGATGCCGGTCAGCACGGTGATGAAGGGTGGGATCGGCACCCCGGGGTTGACCAGGGTGGCCAGCACCCCCAGCTGCTCGCCGCCGCGTACCTTGACCGCGCCGATCTCGGTGATGCCGCCGCCGTCGGGAGCTCCGCCGGTGGTCTCCAGGTCGACCACCACGAACGTCGTCGCGTACAGCGGCAGCGCCGGGTCGACGCCGCCGACGGTCGGGTCGAGCCCGGCCAGCGCCGGTTGCAGGAACTCCTGTGCTGCCATCCGCGGCACCGTAACGGTCCGGTCCGACACTCGCGCCCCATCCGTCCCACCCGCCACTGCCGGGTCTAGGATGAGAGATCGGCTCACTCACCGGGCGGTGGGCCCGGTCGCGGTGGGAGACTTGCCACATGCCCCTCACCGAGCCGCACGACGACAACCTCCCGCAGGAGGAGCAGGTCGTCGCGGTTCCCGCGGCCGGTGACGGTGCCACCGACGACCCGGTGGTGGACCCCGGGCCGATGGAGCCCGGGCAGCCGGAGCCGGAGCCGAGCCTGCCCGAGCCGGTGCGACAGCGGATCGTCTCGCTCACCGCAGCGGTGCTGCCCGGCCTGCCCGGTGACGAGGTGCCCGTGCCGCTGCGCCGGGTCGCCAAGTTCGCCCCGAACCGACGGGCCCGGCTCGGCGCGCCGGCGATCGCCGCCCAGCTCGCCGCCGATCCGCTGTTCCGGCAGCGGGTCACCGCCCGGGTCCTGGCCGACGCCGGTGACCTGGGCACCGCCGTGGTGGAGGGCACCGCCCCCGCCGCCGCCGACCCGGTCGAGGTGGCCGCCCTGGCCTATCTGGCCCGCCCACGCGGCTGGCGGGAGTTGATCGACGCCAGCGGGGCGGCGGTCCGCGCCGAGGCGGACACGGCGGTGGTGGCCGAACTGGTCCGGCAGGCCGAGCAGCGGGCCACCCGGGCCGAGCATGACCGGGCGGTGGCCCGGGTGGAGGCCGACAAGCTCCGCGACGAGCTGGCCCGGGTACGCGAGGAGTTGGGCCAGCTGCGTGAGGAGGCCCGGCAGTTGGCCCGTACGCTCCGGGAGAGCCAGGTCCGCGAGCGTCGGGCGAACGAGCTGCTGGCCACCGAGCGGGGCCGGGCCACGCGGGCCGCCGCCGACGCGGACGCCGAACTGCGTCGTGCCCGGGCCCGGCTGGCGGAGGCGGAGGCGGCGGCCGGGGCGGCCCGCAGCAGCGCCAAGGAGGCCCGCTCGGTCGACGACGCACGACTGTGGCTGCTGCTGGAGACGATCGGTCAGGCCGCTCTCGGGTTGCGCCGGGAGCTGGCCCTGGATCCGGTCGACAAGCTGCCCGCCGACTTCGTGGCCGACTCCTTCGCCGATTCTCCGGCCGCCACCGCGGCCGCGGCCCGTGCCCAGGACACCGACGACCCGGCCCGGCTGGATCAACTGCTGGCCCTGCCCCGGGCGCACCTGGTGGTCGACGGCTACAACGTGACCAAACGCGGCTTCGGTGAGATGTCCCTGGAGCAGCAGCGCAAGCGCCTGGTCACCGGCCTCGGCGGGATCGCCGCGCAGACCGGTGACGAGGTCACCGTGGTCTTCGACGGCGCCGAGCGGGTGCACGGTCTGCCACCTGCCCCGCGAGGCGTGCGGGTGCTGTTCTCCCGCAAGGGTGAGACCGCCGACGAGTTGATCCGCCGGCTGGTCCGTGCCGAACCGCCGGGCCGCCCCGTGGTGGTGGTGTCCTCCGATCGTGAGGTCGCCGACGGGGTACGTCGGCACGGTGCGTACCCGCTGGGGGCGGACTCGCTGGTGCGCCGGCTGTCGCGGTCCTGAGTCCGGCTGCGGTTCCGGGCCGGCTGCGGTTCCGGGGCTGGCGGCAGCGGTCCGCTGCGCCGGCGGCGGGTCCTGAGCCGGTCGGGTGGGGGTCGACGGGCGTGGGGCGGGCACACCCCGGGACATAGGATGGGCGCCCATGGCGACAGGGAGCAGCGGTATGAGGCGCACGGCGGGCGAGGGTTCGGTTCGCGTTCGCTGCGGCGGTTCGCCGATGCCGGGCGGAGCGGCGCGGTGAGCCCGCGGGGCTGGGCACTGCTGACCCTGGCCGGACTGGGCGTCGCCCTGGTCGTGGCGGCACTGGTGCTGATCCCGTGGCAGCGCCCACCAGCTCCCCGGGCAGACCAACTCGCCGCCCTGCGTGACCTGCCGACCGAGCAGGTGGAGCAGGCCCGGCAGTTCCGGTCCGCGTTGCGTCCCGGCGGATGGGCGGCGCTCGGCGTCGGGCTGCTGGTGGCACTGGTGCTCGGGTTGACCCCGCTGGGCAGTCGCCTGGTCGAGTTGGCCGGGCGCCCCTTCGGCGGGCACTGGATCGCGCAGGCGATCCTCGGCGGTCTGGCCGTGGTGCTGGTCGCCGACCTGGTGACGCTGCCGTTCTCGGCCTGGCGGCACAGCGTGCTCACCCGTTACGGGCTGGCCACCAACGGCTGGGGCGGCTGGGCGGTGGACCTGCTCAAGTCGTACGCGGTGAGCGCCGTCATCGGCGCGGTGGCGCTGCTCGGCTTCTACACCGTCATCCGACTCGCCCCTCGCTGGTGGTGGGCGTTCGGCGCGGCCGGAGCCGCGACCCTGGTGGTGCTGCTCTCCTTCGTGCTGCCGGTGCTGGTCGAGCCGGTCTTCAACCGGTTCAGCCCGATGGAGCCGTCGCCGCTGCGCAGCCAGCTCATGGAGCTGGCCGAACGTGACGGAGTGCCGGTGCGCGACGTGCTGGTCGCCGACGCGTCCCGGCGTACCCGGGCGGTCAACGCGTACGTCTCCGGATTGGGGCCGACCCGCCGGGTGGTGGTCTACGACAACCTGCTGCGTGAGGCGACGCCGGCCGAGGTGACCGCGGTGGTGGCGCACGAACTCGGCCACGCCCGGGACCGCGACGTACCGGTCGGCACCCTCACCGGCGCGCTCGGTGCCGCCGCCGCCGTGGTGGCGCTCTACCTGATCGGCTCCTGGCCACCGCTGCTGCGCCTGGCCGGCGTCGACTCGGTGGCTCAACCCCGCGCGTTTCCGCTGCTGCTCGCCCTGGTGACGGTGGCCGGGCTGGTCTTCGCCCCGGTGCAGGCGCTGATGTCGCGGCGGATCGAGGCCCGCGCCGACGCGCACGCGCTGGCGTTGACCGAGGATCCGGCCGCATTCGAGTCGATGCAGCGGCGCCTGTCCGCGGTCAACCTCTCCGACCCCGACCCGCCCCGCTGGGAGTACCTCTACTCGGCGTCCCACCCGTCCACCGTGGAGCGGATCGCCGCCGCCCGCGCCTACGCCCGAAAGGTCGGCCGGTGAGCGAGCGTCAGCGAGCGAATCATCAACGCAGCGTCCTGTTTCCTCCTGGCGGCCCGCAGCGTAGCGGAGGGCCGGCATGAGCCGCACGTTGCTGGTGACGAACGATTTTCCGCCCCGGCCGGGCGGCATCCAGTCGTTCGTGCACAACCTCGCGGTGCGTCAGCCGGCCGGTTCGGTGGTGGTGTACGCGTCGCGCTGGGCCGGGTCGGACAAGTTCGACGCCGACCAGCCGTTCGAGGTGGTGCGGGAGCGCACCAAGGTGCTGCTGCCCACCCCGCTGGTGGCTCGTCGGGCCGCCCGGCTGGCCCGGTCGTACGGGTGCGACACGGTCTGGTTCGGCGCGGCGGCTCCGCTCGGCCTGCTCGCCGCCGGGCTGCGTCGGCGGGCCGGGATCCGGCGGGTGGTCGCCCTGACCCACGGCCACGAGGTCGGCTGGGCGGCGCTGCCGATGGCCCGGACGGCGCTGCGGCGCATCGGTCGGGACACCGACGTGGTCACCTACCTGGGGGAGTACACCCGCACCCGGCTGGCTCGGGCGCTGGACGGCCTGACCGAGCTGCGGCGGCTCGCGCCCGGCGTGGACACCGACGTCTACCATTCGTCCGTCGACGGCGGCGCGGTGCGGCACCGGCTCGGCCTGGCCGATCGGCCGGTGGTGGTCTGCGTGTCCCGGCTGGTGCCCCGCAAGGGCCAGGACATGCTGATCCGGGCGATGCCGCTGATCCGTCGTCGGGTGCCCGACGCCGCGCTGCTGGTGGTCGGCGGCGGACCGTACCGGACCACGCTGGCCCGGCTGGCCCGCCAGGCCGGAGTGGAGCGGGACGTGGTCTTCACCGGATCGGTGCCGTCGGCCGAACTACCCGCCCACTACGCGGCCGGCGACGTGTACGCCATGCCGTGCCGCACCCGTAACCGGGGATTGGACGTCGAAGGTCTCGGCATCGTCTACCTGGAGGCGTCGGCGACCGGCCTGCCGGTGGTGGCCGGCAACTCCGGCGGTGCCCCGGACGCGGTGCGCCAGGGCGAGACGGGCTACGTGGTGGACGGTCGGGATCTCGTCGAACTCGCCGACCGGGTGGCCACCCTGCTGGCCGACCGGGACCTGGCCCGGCAGTTCGGCGCCGCCGGCCGGGCCTGGGTGGAGCGGGAGTGGCGCTGGGAGACGCAGGCGCAACGCCTGGCAACGCTGCTCGCCGGCTGAGACACCGACGGGCGTCGCACACGCTGGTCCGGGGGCGACGGTGGCTGGTTCAGCGTCGTGGTTGCGGACGTGGCTGGTTCAGCGGATGCGGGCGAGGATGTGGTCGGGGGGAGCGGGGCGGCCGAAGTGCCAGCCCTGACCGGCGTCGCAGCCGATCGCCCGCAGCCGTTCGGCCTGGCCGCCGGTTTCCACCCCCTCGGCGGTCACCGTCAGATCCAGTGCGTGCGCCAGCGAGACCAGCGAGGCGAGGATCCGCTCGTCGGCCCGGGCCTCCGGGGCGCGTAGGCCGCGGACGAACTCACCGGCCACCTTCAACTCGGTCACCGGCAGATCCCGCAGGTAGGCCAGGTTGCTGTAGCCGGTACCGAAGTCGTCGATGGCGATCCGGATGCCCAGGTCGGCGAGGGCACGAAGGGCGCGTACCGGCTCCTCGGAGGTGGTCATCATCATGCTTTCGGTGATCTCCAGCTGGAGCCGGTTCGGCGGCAGGCCGGTACGCCGCAGCAGGGCCCGCACCTCCTGCACCAGACCGGGGCGGCGGACCTGACGGACCGCCAGGTTGACGCTGACGTACGGCGGTTGGCCCGAGGTGGACGTCCAGCCGACCGCCTCGCGGCACGCCTCGGCGAGCACCCAGCCGCCGAGCTGCACGATCAAACCGGTCTCCTCGGCCAGGCCGATGAAGCTGTCCGGACGCAACACACCCAGCCGTGGGTGACGCCACCGGACCAGCGCCTCCACGCCCAGCAGAGAGCCGTCGTGCAACGAGGTCAACGGCTGGTAGTCGAGGAAGAACTCACCCCGTTCCAACCCCGTCGGGATGGCCGCGCTCAGCTCCTGACGGGCCTGTTCCCGCCCGTCGCGTTCCGCGTCGTACAGCGCCCACCCCGCGCCCCCGGCCGACTTGGCCCAGTGCAGGGTGCTGCCGGCGGCCCGCATCAGGTCGTCCGGTGAGGTACCCGCGACCCGCCGCTCCACGATGCCCACGCTCGCCGTGACCGTCACGTCATGCCCGTCGACCACCACCGGCTCGGAGAGCGCGGCCAGTGCCGCCTCGGCGACGGCGACCACGTCCCCGGTGCCGGTGGACCGTTCGACGAGAACGACGAAGGCGTCCCCGCCGAGCCGCGCGACCAGGTGCGGCTCGACCGCCCGCCGCAGTCGCCGCGCCGCCGCCACCAGGGCCCGGTCGCCGATCTGGTGCCCGAACGAGTCGTTGACCCGCTTGAACCGGTCCAGGTCGAGAAAACACAGCCCGACCCGACGGCCACTGCCGGACGGCCCGTCGACGGCCGCGGCGAGGCGTTCGGCGAAGAGCGTGCGGTTCGGCAGGTCGGTCAACGGGTCGTGGGTGGCCTGATGCCGGAAGCGGGCCTCGCTGGCCCGCAGGGCCTGCTCCGCCTCGGCGCGGGCGGTCATCGCGGCACGTCGGATGGACTCCTGCTCGTCGAGGGTCCGGTCACGCAACGCCCGGGCGTAGCCGGTGGCGACCGCGCCCAGCAGGCGGGCCATCCGGTCCTCGATGTCGTCGGAGACCAGGTCGAGGTCGCGGACCAGGCGGAGCTGGATCACCTCGACGGTCCGGCCGAGCGCCTCGGCGGAGGCGATGTGCGCGGCGACCAACTCGTCGGCGACCCTGTGCCCTACCCGCAGGTCGAGCGGCTCCGCCCGCAGCGCCTCGGCGAGCAGGTCGGTGAGCCGCTGAAGCAGGGTCTCCAACTGGGCGTGGGTCATCGGTAGATAGCTGGTGCCCGCCACCGCCTTCGCCCAGGCGCGGGCGAACACGCCGGCGCAGGGCTGGCCGTCCGGAGGCTCACCCACGAAGGCGCCCGACCCCGCCGAGGAACACCGCCCGTTCGGCGTCCTCGGCGCTCTCCGGGGTTTCCGGACGCCACTGCGGCACCCACACCACGCCGGGCTCGACCAGCTCGAAGCCGTCGAAGAACCCGGTCAGCTCGGCCCGGCTGCGTACCCACAGCGGGTTGTCGGTACGCCGGTAGACCTCCTCGGCCTCGGCCCGCTCGGCTTCGTCCCGGCCGTCGTCGCTGGCCTGCGACAGGACCAGGTAGCTGCCGGGGGCCAGCGCCGCCCGCAGGGTCCGCAGCACCTCGGCCGGCCGGTCGTCGTCGGCGACGAAGTGCAGCACCGCCACCACCAGCACGGCCATCGGCTGGGAGAAGTCGAGCATCGCGCGGACGTCGGGGTGGGCCAGGATCCGGTCGGGCTGGCGTAGATCCTCCTGGATGACCGCCGTGCGGTCGTTGCCGGCCAGGATCTCCCGACTGTGCGCCACGGCGACCGGGTCGACGTCGACGTAGACCACCCGCGAGTCGGGGGCGTGCCGCTGCGCGATCTCGTGCACGTTGCCCACCGTGGGGATCCCGGAGCCGATGTCCAGGAACTGCCGGATGCCGGCGTCGGTGAGGAACTGCACGGCCCGGCGCAGGAAAGCGCGGTTGGCCTGGGCCATCAGCGGTGCCTGCGGCACCGCCGCCACCATCGCGCGGGCGGTCGCCCGGTCCACGGCGAAGTTGTGTGAGCCGCCGAGGTAGTAGTCGTACATGCGGGCGACGCTGGGACGTTCGACATCGATTGTCTCGGGTGCCCAGTCCGGCCGCTGCAATGCCCTCACCCCTTCGCACGTCCTCGGGGCGACGGCGCCCCGGCGGGTATTCTGCCCCGCTTTCGCAAGGGAGGCCATAGCCGTTCCGTGCCGGAGGACGATCGATGCGAAGATCCGTGCCCCGCCGTGGCCGGCGGGACACGGATCCCCTTCGGTGCCGCGTCGGTCAGAACTTCGGCGCGTCCGGTGCCTCGAGCAGACCGAGCCGCAGCGCGGTCATCAGCGCCTGCGCCCGGTTGGCCGCGCCGAGCTTCTCGTAGAGCTTCGAGATGTGGGTCTTGGCGGTCGATTCGCTGACGAACAGTTGCTTGGCGATTCCGGCGACGCTCATCCCGTCGGCAAGCAGCCGCAGCACCTGTCCCTCGCGGGGGGACAGCTGCGGGCCGGACGGGGCGAGTCGACGCTTCATCGCCTCAGCCAGGTCGGCGGCGGTGAAGGCGCTGGGGGAGGAGGCGGCGTGCCGGGCGGCGGCGACCACCTCGTCGGCCGGCGCGGTCTTCGGCACGAACGCGCTGGCGCCGGCCTCCAGGGCCCCGAAGAGCTGGTCGTCGCCGGCGTACATGGTGAGCACCACGATGCCCATCGACGAGCTGGACTTGCGCAGTGCCCGGGTGGCCTCCAGGCCGCTGCCGTCGGGCAGTCGCAGATCCATGATCACCACGTCCGGCTGCAGGGCACCGGCCTGCCGGACGCCCTCCGCCGCCGTGGCCGCCTCGCCGACGACCTCGAACTGCCGGTCGCGCTCGAAGGCGTGCCGCAGGCCCTTGCGGATCAAGTCGTGATCGTCGACAAGGAGGACCTTGGTACGGGTTGCCGGTGTCGGGCTTGTGGTCATCCTCGGCTTACTCCCCTTCTGCGCCGGCGGCGCTACCGCGAACGTTATCGCGCCGGGGCGGTGAACCGACCACCACCGCGACGGTCGTCCCGCTCGGCTGCCGCGGCCTGATCTCCAACCGGCCCCGGATACGTTCCGCTCTCTCGGCCATGATCGCAAGACCATAGTGCCCGTCCGAGCGCTGGTCACCTATGCCGTGACCGTCATCCGACACTTCAATCTGCGCGTAGGGCGGGTCCACCTCGCAGGTGACCCAGAGATTGGCCGCGCCGGCGTGCTTGCGGGCGTTGGTGACCGCCTCCTGGGCGATGCGCAGCAACTCGGCCTCGGTCGCGGCGGGCAGCCTGGCGGTGGACTCGTCCAGGGACAGGTGCACCCGCAGCCCACCAGAGGCACCGACGGTGCGCGCGTACTCGGCGATCGCGGCGGCCAGGCCACCGTGCCGGTCCACCTCGCTGCGCAGCTCGAACAGGCTCAGCCGCAGCTCGGTGATCACCCGAGTCACCTCCTGGCGCAGCAGGCGCAGCGACTCGGCGGTCTCCTCCGCGTCGTCGTGCACGGTGGCCAGGGCGTTGTCGATGCCGTAGCCCACCATCACCAGTTCCTGGGCCACCCCGTCGTGGATCTCCCGGGCCAGCCGCTGCCGTTCCTCGTTGGTGGCCAGCGAGCGCACCTCGTCGAAGAGCAGGGCGGCCTCCAGGCGCAGCGCCGCCGGGCCGGTCAGCCCGGTCACCTGGGCCACCACCGGTGGCGGGTACGCGTGCGCCGTGTCGGTCTCCAGCACCACCAGGCCCACCGTGCGCAACCCGGCCACCAGCGGCACGATCAGCGCCGAGACCTCACCACCGCGGTGTGAACGGGACTGCGAGCGGGCCGAGGTCTGCGACTGCTGACTCGCCCAGGCGTCGGCGATGGCCGAGTCCGCGTCGATGGTGGTCTCCCAGTCGACCCGGTCCGCACCGAGTTGGGCGAGCACCACCAGCCGGCCACCACCGCTGGCGGAGAGCACCGCGCCCCGGTCGGTACGGGCCACCGTGCGCAGCTCCTCCAACAGGTGCTCGGAGATGCCGCCCGGATCCAGGGTGGCGCCGGGCAGTTGGCGGGCCACCGTACGCAGCTGGGTCAGCAGCCGGGTCGCCTCCGCGTACGGCTGGGGTTTGTTGTCGTGGCGGGCCTGCATCACCCGGTGCAGGGTGCCGGCGGCGTAGAGACCGAGGGCGGCCAGGATCAGCCACTGCGCGCAGACGGCGAGGTAGCCGGGCTGGCTGAGCTGGCGAACCCCGCCGACCTCGGTGACCGTGCCGGCGACCAGCAGACAGCCGGCGGTCACGGCGATCAGCGCCGCGCCCTCACGGAACCGGCGACGCAGCGCCGTGACGGTCACCGGCACCGCGAGGTAGGGCAGCACCGCGGAGGCACCCAGCCCGCCGATGTGACCGCCGACGGTGGCCACCGCGGCGACCTGGCTGGCCGCCAGACCGAGCACCACCACCTCCGCCACCCGGCTGAGCGGGCCGACGAGCCGGTGCTGGGGGGCCAGCATCGCTGGTAGGCCGGCCAGCGCCAGCAGGACGATCCACCACAGTTGGCTCACGTCGCGGGTGGCGAACAGCGTCAGGACGGCGACCAGTGTGAGCACGACGACGCGCGCCGCCGCGGCGAGCGGGTGCGAGCGGGCCAGGGCGGATGTGGAGGCGGGCACGTGACGGATGGTAGTCAGCCGCGGTAGATGTCGGCGATCTCCGCCGCGTACGTCTTGTGCACGACCTGACGCTTGACCTTCAGCGACGGGGTCAACTCCCCGGTCGCCTCGGCGAAGTCGCGCGGCAGCACCCGGAAGACCTTGATCGCCTCGGCCTTGGAGACGGACTGGTTGGCCCGGTCCACGGCCGCCTGGATCTCCGCGCGCAGCCCGTCGTGCTGGCGCAGTTCCTCGATCCCGGTGTCGGCCGGCAGCCCGGCCGACTCCAGCCAGCCCGGCAGGGCCTCCTCGTCCAGGGTGACCAGCGCGGCGATGAACGGCTGCCGGTCGCCCACCACGACGCACTGGCTGACCAGACGGTGCGAGCGGACCTGGTCCTCCAGCACGGCGGGGGCGACGTTCTTGCCGCCGGCCGTCACGATGATCTCCTTCTTCCGGCCGGTGATGGTCAGGTAGCCGTCACCGTCGAGCGAACCCAGGTCGCCCGTGCGGAACCAACCGTCGGCGCTGATCGCCTCGGCGGTGGCCGCGTCGTTGTGCCAGTACCCCTGGAAGATGAGATCACCGGCGATGAGGACCTCGCCGTCGTGGTCGATGCGGATGGTCACGCCGGGCAGCGGCCGGCCGACCGTGCCGATCCGGGTGAATCCGGGCAGGTTGGCCGAGGCGGCGGGAGAGGTCTCGGTCAGGCCGTAGCCTTCGCAGACCGTCACGCCGATGCCCCGGAAGAAGTGGCCGAGCCGGGCACCGAGTGGTGCGCCTCCGGAGATCGCATCGCGGCAGCGCCCGCCGAGCGCGGCCCGCAGCTTGCCGTAGACCAGCCGGTCGAAGAGCGCGTGCTGGGCCCGCAGCGCCAGGCCGGGACCGCCGGGCGTTTCCAGCGCCTCGCTGTACGCGATGGCGACCGCCTCGGCCCGGGCGAAGATCTTGCCCTTGCCGCCGGCCTCGGCCTTCTGCTTGGCGCCGTTGTAGACCTTTTCGAACACGCGCGGCACCGACAGGACGAAGGTCGGCTTGAACTCCTGGAGTTGGGCGACCAGATCCTTGGTGTCCGAGCAGTGCGCCATGGTGGCCCGGGCCTGCACCACGCCGATCTGGATGAGTCGGGCGAAGGCGTGCGCGAGCGGCAGGAACAGCAGGGTCGACGCGTTCGGTCCGAACAGGTTCGGCAGCACCGGGACGGCGTTGGCGATGTCGGCGTACATGTTGCGGTGGGTCAGTACGCAGCCCTTGGGCCGGCCGGTGGTGCCGCTGGTGTAGATGATGGTCGCCACGTCCGTGGAACGCAGGCCCGCGCGGCGGCGATCGATCTCGGTCGGTTCCACCTCCGCGCCGGCGGTCATCAGGTCGTCCACGCCACCCAGGTCGATCTGCCAGACGTGGGACAGGGCGGGCAACTGGTCGCGGACGCCGGCCACCAGGGTCGCGTGCGCGGTGGTCTCCACCACGACGGCCACCGCACCGGAGTCGCCCAGGATCCAGGCCGCCTGCTCGGCACTTGAGGTTTCGTAGATCGGCACGGTGACCGCGCCGGCCGCCCAGACGGCGTAGTCGACGAGGGTCCACTCGTAACGGGTGCGGCTCATCAGCGCCACCCGGTCGCCCGGCTGCACCCCGGCGGCGACCAGCCCGCGGGCGACCGCGGCCACCTCGTCGCGGAACTGCCGGCAGGTCACGTCGACCCAGCCACCCGCCGCGTCGCGGCGGGCGAACTGCACCGCGTCGGGCGCGGTCTCGGCGTTGTCCCAGACCGGATCGGTGAGGTTGGCCGAATCGCCGACGGTGACGATCGGCGGGACGGTGAACTCGCGCACCTGCACTCCCTCGTGCTCACGGGACCGGGTCGGGGCCGCCACCTGCGCCGGTGGCTTTGTCGAAACCTACCCGCCCGGCCGGCCGGGAGCACACCGCAGGTGGGCGGCGCGGCACGCGGGGGGTCACCGGACGGTAGCCTCCCAGCATGGCGGACTCCTCCACCCAGTCGATCATCATCGGCGCGTCACCGGACCGGGTGGCCGCGGTCATCTGTGACTTCCCGAGCTACCCGGAGTGGACCGACGCGGTTCGCGATGCGGAGGTGATCGAGGAGTACGAGGACGGTTACGCCAGTCAGGTCCGTTTCGTCCTCGACGCCACGGTGATGGCCGACGAGTACGTGCTGGCGTACGCCTACGCCGAGGACCTGTCCCGCATCGAGTGGCACCTGGTGGCCCCGTCGAAGATGCAGAAGGCGCAGCGGGGCGCGTACGACCTGGTGGCCAACGCCGACGGGAGTACCACCGTGACCTACACCCTGGAGGTGGAGCTCGCGGTCGGGATGCTCGGCATGTTCCGTCGCAAGGCCGAAAAAATGATCATGGATGCCGCGTTGAAGCAGCTCAAGCGCCGGGTAGAAGCATCCGGTGCGGCGCAGTGACGCGTCCGGCGACCCGATCGCCGCGGTAGAGGAGCCCAGCATGGGTGCGACAGATCCGGGCACGGCCCGGGAAGAAGCGGAGCGGCTGGTCGCCACTCTGCTGGCCACCGTACGGTTGGCCGCCGCCAACCCGGCGGCGGTGCCGCTGGGCCCGCTCGGCGGGATCGTGACCGGTGTCCTCGGTCACAACGAGGCCCCGGGGGCCGCGTCCGGTGGCACCGGGGGTGGTTTCGCCACCGGTGCGGCCGAGTGCTGCGTATGCCCGGTATGCCGGGGCATCGCCGCGTTGCGTGACCCCAGCCCCGAGTTCGCCGAACGACTGGCCACCGGTGCCGGGGATCTGGCCGCTGGCCTGGCCAGTTTCCTGCGTGCCTTCGCCCCGGCCGAGCCGCCGGGCGAGCCGGCCGCCGGACCGGCGTCGGGGCCCGCCGCCGATGCCACCGCCACCGCCTCCGCCGATCCGTACGACGACCACGTGTGGCGCGAGGCGACCCGGACCGGGCATGATTCTCAGCCGGCACCGGAGCGGGACGTCTGGTCCGCCGCGACCAGGGCGGAGGACGTCACCGTCCCGGCCGCCGTGCCCGTCGACGCCGCCGGGCCGGTCGCACCGGCCGGACGCCGGACGTCGACCGAGCGTCGCGTGGTGCCCGCCTCCCGGGTACCCGACGGCGAACCCGCGCCGGGTGACGAGCCCGCACCGGACGGCCGAACCGTGCCCGGCGGGCGGCAGGGCGCACCAGGCGACGGGGCCTGATCACGGACGACCCGCACCACCGGCGAGGGCAGGTGTGCGCGGGGTGGCACAGCAGAGGGGAGTGGCAGCGGTGACGCTGACCATCGGAGTCGACGTCGGTGGCACCAAGGTGGCCGGCGGTGTCGTCGACGACACCGGCACGGTCCTCGTGCAGACCCGACGGGACACCCCCGCCGACGACGTCGGCAAGACCCGCGACGTCATCATCGAGCTGGTCGCCGAACTGGCCGCCGGCCACGACATCCGGGCGGTCGGCATCGGCGCGGCCGGTTGGATCGACGCCAGCCGTTCCACCGTGCTCTTCGCCCCCAACCTGGCGTGGCGGGACGAGCCGCTGCGGGCGTACGTCAGCGCGGCGGTCGGACTGCCGGTCATCGTCGAGAACGACGGCAACGTGGCAGCCTGGGCGGAGTTCCGCTACGGCGCCGCCCGCCACGCGGACGACTCGATGGTCATGTTCACCATCGGCACCGGCGTCGGCGGCGGCATCGTGCTCGGCGGTGAGCTGGTGCGCGGTGCCCACGGCATCGCCGCCGAACTGGGCCACATGCTCACCGTTCCCGACGGCCACCAGTGCGGCTGCGGCCGACTCGGCTGCATCGAGCAGTACGCCAGCGGCAGCGCCCTGGTCCGGTTCGCCCGGGCCGCCGCCCGGCAGGAGCCGCACCGGGCCGCCGCCCTGCTGGAACTGGCCGACGGGGAGGCCGAAGCGATCACCGGCCCGATGGTCACCGCCGCGGCCAAGGGCGGCGACCCGGTCTCGGCCGAGGCGTTCGCGCAGGTCGGCCGCTGGCTCGGCACCAGCCTGGCCGACATGGCGCAGATCCTCGACCCGCAGATCCTGGTCGTCGGCGGTGGCGTCATCGACGCCGGTGACCTGCTGATGGGCCCCACCCGTCGCTCGTTCACCGAGGCGTTGGCGCAGCGCAGCCGGCTGCCGGTGGCCGAGATCCGGCCAGCCGAACTCGGCAACTCCGCCGGGGTCATCGGCGCCGCCGACCTGGCCCGGCGGATCTAGCGGTGTCCTCGACGCCGCACCCGGTGACCGCACCCGGTGTGCCGCTGCGCGTGCTGTCGTACAACGTCCACGGCCAGCGCGACGACACCGCCGCGCTGGCCACGGTGGTGCGCGAGGCGGCACCGGACGTGGTCATCGTCCAGGAGGGGCCGCGCCGGTTCCGGTGGCGGGAGAAGTCGGCCGCGTTGGCCGAGTCGTTCGGTCTGGTGGTCGCCGCCGGCGGGCTGCCGTCGCTTGGCAACCTGGTGTTGACAAGCCTCCGGGTGCGGGTGACCGACACCCGCTGCCGGCGCTTCCCGCTCACCCCCGGCCGGCACCTGCGCGGCGCCGCGTACGCCGACTGTCGGGTGGGCACCTCCGCCCGGTTCACGGTGGCCGGGTCACACCTGTCCACCGATCCTGCCGAGCGTCCCGGCCAGGCCGAGCTGTTCAAGCGGGACCTGACCGCCGCAGCGCACCCGGTGATCGCCGCTGCCGACCTCAACGAGGAGCCGGGTGGGCCGGCGTGGCGCACCGTCGCCGACGGGCTGACCGACGCGGCGGTGGCGGCCGACCGGACCGACCGGCTCACCTATTCGTGCGCGGACCCCCGACGGCGCATCGACGCCCTGTTCGTCGATGCGCGGATCACCGTGGTCGACTACGACGTGGTGGACACCCCGCTGACCCGGCGGGCCAGCGACCACTTCCCGGTCCTGGTCGACCTGCTGCTGCCCGCCACCGCCTGAGACCGGCCGGCCGCCGGGCTGGACATCCCGCTCCGTTGTGGAGAGGATTTCGCGCGACCCGGCACTCGTGCCGAGACGAAGGAGATCCCCGGTGCCCACCTCCACCGAGCCCGGCCGGCCAGATCCGGAGACGACCACGCTCGCCCGCGGCCACGACGGCCGTCCGGTCTCCGACCGGGGCGACACCGTCTGCGTCATCGGCGCCGGTGCCAGCGGCCTGACCGCCGTCAAGAACCTCGCCGAGCACGGCTTCGGGGTCGACTGCTACGAACGCGAGACCGGCGTCGGTGGCGCCTGGAACTGGCGGCACGACCGCAGCCCGGTGTACGCCAGCACCCACCTGATCTCGTCGCGGCCGTTCACCCAGTTCCCCGACTTCCCGATGCCCGACCACTGGCCGGACTATCCGCACCACAGCCAGCTGCTGTCGTACCTCGAGCGTTACGCCGACCACTTCGACCTGCGCCGGCACATCTGGTTCGGCACCGAGGTGGTGCGGGTCGAGCCGGTCGCCGACGACCGGTGGGACGTCACCACCCGCAGCACCGGCGGCTACGGCCCCGAGCGCACCTCCCGGTACGCCGCGGTGATGATCGCCAACGGGCACAACTGGTCACCGAAGCTGCCCCGTTACGAGGGGTTGGAGCAGTTCCGCGGCGAGGTCATGCACGCCTCGTCGTACAAGGACTCGGCGCAGCTGCGGGGCAAGCGGGTGCTGGTGGTGGGCGCCGGCAACACCGGCTGCGACATCGCCGTGGAGGCCGCCCAGCAGGCGTCGCGTTGTTGGCACTCCACCCGCCGCGGCTACTGGTACGCCCCGAAGTACGTCTTCGGTCGCCCCGCCGACCAGGTCAACGACCTGCTGCTGGCGCTGGGGGTGCCGCTGCGCGTACGGCAGTGGCTCTACCACCGGACGCTGCGCCTGACCGTCGGCGACCTGACCCGCTTCGGCCTGCCGAAACCGGACCACCGGGTGTACGAGACACATCCGATCGCCAACAGTCTGCTCGTCTACCACGTGGGGCACGGCGCGATCGCCCCGGTGCCGGACATCGAGCGTTTCCACCCGCACTCGGTGGAACTGACCGACGGCCGGCAAATCGACCCGGAACTGGTCGTCTTCGCCACCGGCTACCTGCCGCGCTTCGAGTTCCTCGACGGGAAGATCCTCGGCGACGACGAGGGGGTGGGTCGACCCCGGCTGTGGCTCAACGCCCTCGTACCGGACCATCCCACGCTCGCGGTGACCGGGCTGCTCCAGCCGGACTCCGGCATCTTCACCCTGGCCCACTGGCAGGCCGTGCTCTTCGCCCGGTTGCTGCGGCTGCGTGCCAGCCGTCCGGAGCGGGCCACGGCCTTCGCCGCCCGGGTCCGCGCCGGGGCCGGCGAGCGCTACTCGGGACAGGTGAAGGACTCGACCCGGCACTGGTTCGAGGTCGGGCACGCCGACTACCTGCGCGCGCTGGAGCGCGCCCTACGCGAGCTGGAGAGCAAGTGACCGAGCGGGTGATGCGCAGCTGGGAGTGGGCGCGGCCGGTGCGCCCGGTCCGGCGTGAGGTGCTCAGCGCCGTCCCGGAGCTGGAGGAAGGGCGACCACCGCTGCTGTTCGTGCCGGGCTTCGGCCACGGTGCCTGGGCGTACGCGGAGAACTGGCTCGGACATGTCGCTGCCCGTGGCTTCAGCGCCTACGCGGTCAGCCTGCGCGGGCACGGCAGCAGCGAGCCGGCACCGGAGGCGAGCCTGCGGGCGTACGCCTACGACGTGGTCCAGGTGGCGGCGAGCCTGCCGCGCCGGGCGGTGCTGGTGGGGCACGGCGCCGGGGCCCTGGTGGTCGCGCACGCCATGGCCCGCTATCCGGCCCGGGCGGCGGTGCTGGTGGCGCCGGTGTTCGGCGGTTGGGCGACGTTCGGCACCGCGTTGCGTCGCAACCCGTTCGGTACCCTGCCGGCGGTGTTCGGCGCCGGGCTGCGGCTGAACCGCAGGCAGCTGTTCAGCGGCGAGCTGCCCGACGCCGACGCCCGGCGGCACGTCGCCCGGCTGGGGCGGGCAGCCCGGCGGGCCCAGTGGCAGCTGTTGACCGGCGTCGAGCCGGAGCCGGCGGTGGGTGACCCGCCCGTGCTGGTGCTGGGAAGCCCGGACGACCGGGTGGTGCCGGCCTCGGCGCTGACCCGCGCCGCCCGGCGGTACGGTTCGGCTCCGCTGCTCTTTCCCGACATGGGGCACGACCTGATGCTCGACGCCCGGTGGCGGGAGCCGATCGACGCGATCCTCGACTGGCTGGTCAAGGAACCGGCCCGCGACGACCTCGGCTGAGGCGTCGCGGGCCTGGCCCGGCGGGCCGGTCTCAACCGCCGCCGAGACGGGTGAGCATCGAACCGCTCTGATCCAGAGTGGACAGATAGGAGCGGGCCCAGGCCCGGATGTCGTGTTCGTGCAGGTGCGCGCGCATGGATCGCATCCGCTCCCGTACGTCGGCGGGGTCGGCTCGTAACGCCGCGAGCAGGCCCTGCTTGAGCCCCTCCAGGTCGTGCGGGTTGACCAGGTACGCCTGCGGCAGCTCGGCGGCGGCCCCGGCGAACTCGCTGAGCAGCAGCGCGCCGGTGTCGTCGACCCGGGCGGCGACGTACTCCTTGGCAACCAGGTTCATGCCGTCGCGCAGCGGGGTCACCGCCATCACGTCGGCGACCCGGTAGAGCGCGGCCAACTCGGCGCGGTCGAACGGTTGGGTGAGGTAGTGGATGGCGGGCTCGCCCACCCGGCCGAACTCCCCGTTGATCCGCCCGACCTCCCGCTCCACCCGGTCCCGGAGGATCTGGTACTGGCTGACCCGCTCCCGGCTGGGCACCGCCACCTGCACCAGCACCGTGTCGCGGACCTTGACGTGCCCGCCGGCCAGCAACTCGCTGTACGCCTTGAGTCGCTGCTCGATGCCCTTGGTGTAGTCCATCCGGTCGACGCTGAGGATCACCTGGTCGGGGCTGCCCAGGTCGTGACGCAGCCGGCGAGCCCGGTCGGCCACGTCCGGGCGGTCGGCCAACGCGGCCATCTCGACGGTGTCGATGGACACCGGGAACGCGCCGATGCGCACCACCCGGTCCTCGATCCCGATCCGCCGGTCGGTGGCCGGCAGCCCCAGCACCTTCGTCACCAGCTGGGCGAAGTTGTGCGCCGCCTGGGCCCGCTGAAAGCCGACCAGGTCGGCGCCGAGCATCCCGCGCAGCAGCTCGGCCCGGCGGGGCAACTGCATGAACAGCTCCGGTGGCGGGAAGGGCACGTGCAGGAAGAAGCCGATGCGCAGGTCGGGTCGGAGGGTGCGGAGCAGCCCCGGCACCAGTTGCAGGTGGTAGTCCTGCACCCAGACCACCGCGTCGGCCTCGGCGACCTGCGCGGTGGCCTCGGCGAACCGCTGGTTGACCCGTAGGTAGGCGTCCCACCAGCGTCGGTGGTGCTGCGGCTGCTCGACCGCGTCGTGGTAGATCGGCCAGAGGGTCGCGTTGGCGAAGCCCTCGTAGTGGTCGCGCAGGTCTTCGCCACTGAGCGGCACGGAGTGCATCCGTACCCCGTCGATGTCGGGCAGGGCGGGCGCGGGACCGGTCCCGCCGGCCCAACCGACCCAGGTGGCGGGGGTGTGGCGCAGCAACGGGTGCAGCGCGCTGACCAGCCCACCGGGGCTGCGCCGCCACTCGCAGGCACCGTCGGGGGCCACACTGTCGTCGATGGGTAGGCGGTTGGCCACCACCACGAGGGAACTCTGTCGCATCTCGGGCATTCCGATCAGCAGGGGAGTGACCGCCACGAGGGAGGAACAACCGGGCAGTCGGCGGGTGACGTGACGTACTGCGGTATTCCTACTGACAGTAAGTTACACCACTGTTACGCACGTCGGCACGGGCGGTCGCCGTCCCGGTATCCGGACGGCTACCCTGCGCGGCGAATCAGACGACGGCGCCGTCGTCCGGGTCGCGATCGTCGGCATCGCCCGGACGCAGCCGCCACACAAGCGTGACGAAACCGGCGAGGATGCCGGTGAAGCCGAGCAGCGTCACGATGCCCTGGTCGGCGGGGAGCAGATCGGGGAAGAGGAACAGCACGAAGCCGAGCAGCACGGCGAGGATGCCGGCCATCGCGAACTTCGACACCCGGGGCAGCGGTGGTGGTGGCGGCGGTACGTAGCGCTCGTCGTCGTCCGGGTCGTCGGGCAGCTCCGCGCCGAAGGTGTCCAGGCCGTCCAGCAGCGACGGCCCCTCCCCGTCCCGGGGGCCACGTCCCACCGAGACGCCGGAGATGTCGGCGGCGTACGGCAGTCGGCGTACGTCGGTGGCGGCGGGGCCGGGCTCCTCGGAGCCGGGCCGGGTGGCAGTGGCCGTGCCACCGCCCCGCCCGGCCGGGTCGTCCACGTTCTCGGCGGCGGGCCACGGATGGTCGCCGGAGTCCGGCGGGGCGTGGAAGCCGGCGACGATCCGCTCCCACTCGGCGTCGATGTCCGGTTCCTCGCTGGCGCGGGCGTCGCCGGTCTCGTCGGCGAGCTGGCTGAGGTAATCCCGGGCGGTGCTCAGGTGCGAGCGGTCCACGTAGAGCCGGTCCACCGGTCGGGGTGGCACGGTGGTGGTGCGGGTGACCGGGTTCAGGTCAGCCGACGGTTGCAGGTAGGCGGCGATCCCGCCGGCGGCCAGCACGTCGAGCAGGTGCTCGCCGACGCGCGGATCGACATCGCCGGCGATGGCGTACTCGCTCGCGTCGAGACCGTTGTCCCGCCGTCCCCGGCGGGCCCCACCCGCTGACACCGGACCATCCTCCTCATCGCGCCACCGGCGCGCCCCGCAGCCCCTCGACGCGCCCCCGCACGCCCCGTGCCCTGAATCGTGACACGTCGAGGGTGGGTTCGGGGAGTGCCTTGTGGCGCGGCGTACGGTCCGACGCCGGCCCGGGGGTCGGACCGGCACCGAACGTGACGGGCGATTTCGGGCCGAGCGTCCGTTGCCGCCGCCGGCCGACGGTTCGTAGGCTCGTGTCACGATCACCCGACCCGGCGCGGTCCGCGGTGACAAAAACCTGGGGAGAGGATGGCCGGTGCTCTACTGGCTGCTGAAGTACGTGCTGCTCGGCCCGCTGCTGCGGCTCATCTTCCGGCCGCAGGTGGAGGGTCTGCACCACGTACCGGCGACCGGTCCGGTCATCCTGGCCAGCAACCACCTCTCCTTCTCCGACTCGATCTTCACGCCGCTGATCGTGCCCCGGAAGGTCACCTTCGTGGCCAAGGCGGAGTACTTCACCGGCAAGGGGATCAAGGGCTGGCTGACCAAGATGTTCTTCACCGGCACCGGCACCATCCCGGTGGACCGCTCCGGCGGCCGGGCCGCCCGCGCCGCGCTGGACACCCAGCTGAACGTGCTGCGGGCCGGCGGCATCGCCGGCATCTACCCCGAGGGCACCCGCTCGCCCGACGGTCGGCTCTACCGGGGCAAGACCGGGGTGGCCCGGCTGGCGCTGGAGAGCGGTGCGCCGGTCGTACCGGTGGTGATGCTCAACCTGGACGAGATCCAGCCACCCGGTCAGCTCGTCCCGAACCTGGCGCGGGTCCGGATCCGCTTCGGCCCGCCGCTGAACTTCTCCCGCTACGCCGGGCTGGCCGGCGACCGGTTCGTCGAGCGCGCGGTCACCGACGAGATCATGTACGAGTTGATGGAACTCTCCGGCCGCGAGTACGTCGACGTCTACGCCCAGCAGCTCAAGACCCGGCCCACCGCGACCACCACGACGCCCGCCACACCCGTCGCGGCCTGAGCCGCCCACCCAGGGCAGCAGACCGGGCGGGAGGGGCCGGGCCTGCCGCGGTTCAGGAGGCGAGGGTCTGCGTGGTGCCAGCGGGCGGATGGGCCAGGGCGAGCAGGCCCGGTGCGCCGTTGCGGTGGGCGAAGGCGCGCAGCTCGGCCAGGGGCGCATCGGCCGCCGCATGGTCGCCGGCGCGGGTCAGTTCGCGTACCGCGAAGGTCAGCGCCAGCATCCGGTCGGTGACGTCGGGGATGCCGGCGTAGGTCTCCGCGGCGGCCAGGTGCAGCTCGGCGGCGTGCCGGTGGTTGTCGTCGGCCCCGGCCAGCGCGCCGGTGACGGTCCGCAGCGCCGCCTCCGACCAGGGCGTACGGTGACCGACCTGGTCGAGCATGGCGCGTACCCGGGCGGCGGGCTTGCGCCCGGCGAGACTGGCCGCCCAGCTGGCCGCGGCGATCCACTCGCCACTGGCCAGCGCCGGCACCGCCGTCCACGACCCGGCCAGCTCGTCGACCAGCGCTGCGGCCTCGTCGAGGCGACCCTGTACCGCCCGGCACAACGCACCCATCGCCAACATCGTCCAGTGCAGCCGGTGGAAGCCACTGCGCCGCGCGGTGTCCAACGCGGCGGCCACGTCGTCGCGCGGCGGTGTCCCGGTCGGCGACCCGTCGGCGGGTGGACCCGGCGGCACCGGCTGGCCACGCAGCACCAGCAGGCACGACCGCAGGCCGCGTACCTGCATGTCCCAGCTGCCGGTCGGAGTGTCCACGAACGCCTCGGCGGCGGCGAGCAGTCGACCGAAGTCCCCCTCGAACCAGGCCCGCATCGCCTCGCCCGAGTAGCTGGTGGTCAGGGTCTGCCCGCTCGCGGTGCGGGCCGGTGCCGCCGAGAGCAGGGCGTCGGAGCGTAACCAGTCGCCCTCCTCGCGCACCGCGTAGGCGAGATTCTGGGTGGCCCGGGGCAGGGCGAGGAGTTGACCGGCCCGGCTGAACTCCACGATGGCGTACAGCTCGTCGAGCCCGGCCCGGTCGCCGGCCTGGTATCGGGCGGTGGCCGCGGTGATCCGGGCGTTGGTGCGGATCTCGGTCAGCCCGAGCCGCTCACCGATCTCCGCGGCCGTGTCGGCCGACACCACCGCCGGATCACGCTCGTAGTTGAGCATGTGCAGCCGCCCCAACTCGGCGAAGGCGTCGGCCTTCTGCGCGCTGTCCGGCAGCGGGTCGAACAGCCGTACCGCCCGGTCCAGGCAGGCCAGCGCCGCTCGTCGGTCGGCCCGCAGCCACGCGGCCTGGCCGAGCAGTGTCCAGGCCCGCGCCGCGCACGCCTCGTCGCCGTACGCGAGCAGCCGGTCGGCCAGCGCCTGCACCTGCTCGGAACCACCGCCGGAGAGGAAGGCGTTGCCGTCGCGGTAGAACGAGATCTCGGTGCTCAACAGCTCCAACTGGAGCCGGCCCACCGGGTCGGAGTCGTCGGCCAGGCCGAGTGCCCGCCCCGCGTGGCTGGCGGCGGCGTCCAGCCCGTGCAGCGCGTACGCCCGGCGCGCCGCCCGGTGCAGCGCGGCCCGGGCCGGCGCGGCGTAGCGACGGGTCTCCATGCCCAGCGAACGGGCGATCTCGTGTGCCGCCCAGCGGTGGTGGGCCAGCACCTCGGCCAGGTCGGTGTCCCGGCTCTGCGACAGCGTGTCCAGCCAGTCGGCGGTGCGTTCGTGCCGGGCCACCCGCTCGGTACGGGGCAGCCGCTGATAGCACACGTCGCGGACCAGGACGTGCCGGAAGCGGTACTCCGGTTGACCAGCCATCGTGGAGGCGGCCTGCTCGTGGACGAAGTCCCGCTGTTCCAGCCGACGCAGGGCACGCTCGACGGACTCGACCGGCTGTCCGACGGCGGCGGCCACCGCCCCCGGCCAGAACTGCACCCCGACGACCGCGGCGGCCAGCAGCACCGCCCGGTCCTTGGCGTCGAGCAGGTCGACCCGGTTGGCGATGACCGCGTGCACACTCTCCGGCATCGGCAGGTCCAGGTGCTTCTCCAGCGACCAGCCACGCCCGCACTGCCGCAGCGCTCCCTGCTCGATCAGCATCCGGACGTACTCGTGGGCGTAGAGCGGATTGCCGCCGGCCACCTCGATCAGCGGGGTCAGCAGGTCGGCGGAGAACGCGGCCTGGCCGAACATGTGCGCGTACAACGCGGCGATGCCGGTGTCCCGCAACGGCGGCAGGGCGATGGTGACCGAGCCGGTGATGGTTCCCGCCCAGCTCGGATCCCGGTCGACCAGTTCGGGACGGGCGGTGCACAGCAGCAGCAGCGGTACGTCCCGGGCCGCCGCGCCCAGCAACTCCACGAAGCGCAACATCGCGTCGTCGGCCCAGTGCAGGTCCTCGAAGACCAGCACGGTGGGGCGGCGGGCGGCGAGCGCGAGCAGGAACCGCCGCCACGCCGATTCCGCCTCCTCCGCCGGCAGCGGGTTGCCGGCCAGCCCGACCAGCGGACGCAGCGCGTCGGCCACCCGGTCCCGCTCGGCGACGCCGACCAACTCGCTGACGGCGGCGGTGAGTCGTTGCGCGGCGCTGGCGGCCGGGTCGGTGTCGAGGATGCCCGCCTCGGCCTTGACGATGTCGGCCAGCGCGGCGAACGTGACGTTCTCGCCGAACGGCGGGCATCTGCCGATCCGCCAGGTCAGCGGCTCGTCCACCAGCCGGCCGGTGTGCCGGTGCAGCTCACGGACCAGCCGGCTCTTGCCGATGCCGGCCCGGCCGAAGACGGTCACCACCTGGGGTCGGCGGTCGCGCAGGCTGCGGTGCAGGGCGTTGACCAGCATGCCCAGCTCGTGTTCCCGGTCGATCAGCGGGGTGGTGTCCGGCTCCCGGTCGGTGGATTGCTGGCGTACGGCGGACCGGGCCAGCCACACCTCGGTCGGTGCCGACCGACCGCGCAGGGTGACCGCGGGCTGCTCGTCGTACCGGATGGTGTCCCGGGTCAGCGCGTGCGTGGCGCCGTCGACAAGCACCCCGCCGGGCGGTGCCGCCGACTGCAACCGGGAGGCGGTGTTGACCACGTCGCCGGCCACGATCGCCTGCCCACCGTCGCGGGCGGCGGCCACGTCGACAAGCGCTTCCCCGGTCGCCACCCCGACCCGGAAGCGCAACCCGTCGGTGCCGGTGGGGGTGAACCGGGTCAGCACCCGCTGCAACTCCAGCCCGGCCCGCACACACCGCAACGCGTCGGTCTCGGTGGCCACCGGCGCACCGAACAGCGCCATCACCGCGTCGCCGATGTACTTCTCCACCACCCCGCCGTACTGGCCGACCACCCGGCGGGCGGCGGAGAAGAAGCCGGTCTGCATGCCGCGGACCAGCTCCGGGTCGGCCCGTTCGACGTACGGGGTGAAGTCGATCAGGTCGACGAAGAGCACACTGACCCGGCGGCGGTCCTCCTGGTTGATGGTCGCCGGCCGGTCCGTGCCGGCCCGGGGTGCCCCGCAGGAGGTGCAGAAGGCCACGTCCGGCGCGAGCGGGCGCAGGCAGTGCGGGCAGACGGCACCGAGTTCCGCGCCGCAGCCACCGCAGAAGCGGTCGCCCTCGGCGGCGGTACGTCCACAGCGGTCACACTGCGCGGCGATGACACCCTCCACTGGCAGGCCCCCCGACGCCCCGGGGCGCAGCATCGAGTATTGCCGCCCGGCGCTCTGTCGGGTACCGGGCTGTTGGCTTGTGGACACTCAGCCGGGCAGCTCACCACGTTCCGGAACGGCTAGATTCAGGCAGCCGATTCGTCGACCGCTGATCA
Organism: Micromonospora sp. NPDC000442; assembly: GCF_042898635.1. NCBI lineage: Bacteria > Bacillati > Actinomycetota > Actinomycetes > Micromonosporales > Micromonosporaceae > Micromonospora > Micromonospora sp. NPDC000442. Next base: position 79,445 of record NZ_JBIAYZ010000007.1, read on the forward strand.
GGGGGACAGCTCCATGGTGTACGTGATGCTGAAGAGCGACTGGACCGACGGTAACGGGGTGGCCCACTCCGCGGGTGACTCGGTGGACGTGGACGCCGCCACCCTCGCGCAGTTGCAGGCGCAGGGAATCGTCGGCGAGGTGCCCGGCGGTGGCAAGGACGGCACGGACTGGGCCGGGCCGGGTGGCACCGACTGGGCCGGGCCGGGCAGCACCAAGCCCTGACCGAACAGCTACGGGCGGGGCCGGGACGATCGTCCCGGCCCCGCCTCGGTCTTCGTCCGGGTGGGCTGGTCAGCGCTCGTTCATGCCGGCTCGGCGGCGCAGCGCGGGCACGTCGGTGACCACGATCCGGCGGCCCTCGGTACGCAGCCAACCCCGGTTGGCGAACGACCCGATCGCCTGGTTGACGCTCTGCCGGGAACCGCCGGCCATCTCGGCGAGCTGGCTCTGGTTCAGCTCGATGGTGATCATCGGAGCCTGACTCTCGCCGGCGAGCCGGACCAGCGTCTTGGCCACCCGGCCGGGCAGATCGAGGAAGACGTGGTCGGCGTTCTGCTCGGTCAGCCGACGGATCAACGCACCGAGGGACCGCATCACCGCGTCGAGGATGCGCGCGTTCGAGTGCACCAACTCCATGAACGCCGGCCGGGACAAGGCCAGCGCGGCAGTGTCCTCGATCGCCTCGGCCGAGGTCGACCGGGTCGAGGCGTCCAGCAGCGAGACCTCGCCGAGCACGTCCGGTGGTCGCATCACGGTCAGGATCGCCCGTTCACCGGTGGGCGCGGTCCGGAACACCGCCACCGCTCCCCGCCGCAGGATGATCAGCGACTCGCCCGGGTCGTTCTCCACGAACAGCAGCTGACCCTTGCGGTACGTCCGGGGCACCGCTGCGGCGACCACCCGCTGGCGTACCTCCGGCTCAAGCCCGGCGAACATGTCAACGCCGGTGAGCGCGTCGCCCGGCTCCGGCAGGCGCATCTCCACGGCCCCACCCCTCCCCGGTCAAGGACCCCAACTCGCTCACCGGGTGAGCCTGGCGGCCCTGACGAGGTGATCCGACACCCGTTCGGCGTCCGGCAGCGGTAACACATCAGATCATGACGGTCCGGTCGCGTGCTGTACACCCCTCAAATCACTTCCGTGACCGGTTCGAGCTGGGGCGTGACCTCGCTGCGGACCGTGGAAGCGCTCCCGGCGCCGCGGACCCGGTGGACGGGCCGCGGTGACCGTCGGCGAGGATGGTCCCGATGGCCTACCGCTACTTCTACGACTGCGAGTTCATCGAGGACGGCCGGACCGTCGAACTGGTCTCGATCGGCGTCGTCGACGAGCACGGCCGCGAGTTCTACGCGGTCTCCACCGAGTTCGACGCGTCCCGGGCGGTGCCCTGGGTGCGTCGCAACGTGCTGGACAAGCTGCCCTCCCCGGCCGACCGGGCGTGGCGGTCCCGCGAGCGCATCCGCGATGACCTGTACGACTTCCTCGTCGAGCCGATCCGGGGTCGCCCCGGCGAGGAGGTGGAACTGTGGGCCTGGTACGCGGCGTACGACCACGTGGCGCTGGCGCAGTTGTGGGGCGCGATGCCGGCGCTGCCCCGGGAGATCCCCCGGTACACCAAGGAACTGCGGCAGCTGTGGGACGACCGGGGTCGGCCTCCGCTGCCGAACGCCGCGGCGGCCCGGCACGACGCGTTGGTCGACGCCCGGCACAACCTGGCCCGGTGGCGGGCGATGACCGGTTCGTGAGATCCGGTATTTCGGTGGTTTGACCCGTGCTGTCCCGGGCATCGGGTTCGCCGAAGGCCGAGGCGAGGGAGTGTCGGCGTGGGCAGGCACAGGGGGGTACCGACGTGAGCGGCGGGGTGATCGGCGGCCGGCAGGCCCGGAACCGGATCACCGAGCTGATCCGGGCGGCGCGGATCTGCACCCTGACCACGATCTCCCTCGACGGTCGGCTGGTGGGCCGGCCGATGACCCTGCAACGGGCGGAGTTCGACGGGCAACTCTGGTTCTTCGCGTACGCCGGTTCGGCGACCGTCCGACAGTTGCGGGTCAATCCGGAGGTCGAGATGAGCCTGCACGACCCGCAGGCGCAGGTCTGGGCCTCGATCACCGGCAGCGCCCGGGACGACCATGACCAGGCGCGCGCCGAACGGCTGTGGCATCCGGGACTGGCCGGGTGGTTTCCGGACGGTCCGGCCACGGCCGGGCTCACGCTGGTCGCCGTGCACCCCACGGCCGCGCGGTGCTGGGACGCCCGGGGCGGCCAGGTCGAGCTGATCGGTCCGGTCGGCGCAGCGTCCAGCGGTGGGTCGTCGGCCGATCGTCGGGAGGATGGCTACTGACCGGTAGCGGGGCGCGGTGTGTGCCGTAACGAGCGGCGACTACAGTTCGTAGGGACGGCCCGCCCCGGGCCGGCAACGGTGCCGAGGGTCCGCGCTGACACATATCCTGGGGCTTGATCGGGCTTGACCAGATGCTCCCCAGGAGGATGAGCAGATCATGCGTATCGGCGTGCTCACCGGCGGCGGCGACTGCCCGGGTCTCAACGCGGTCATCCGGGCGGTGGTCCGTAAGGGCGTCGCCAGCTACGGCCACGAATTCGTAGGCTTCCAGGACGGTTGGAAGGGTCCGCTCGAGGGGCTGTCCCGCCCGCTCGGCATCGCGGAGGTCCGCGGCATCCTGCCCCGTGGCGGCACGATCCTCGGCTCCTCCCGGACCAACCCCTTCAAGATCGAGAACGGCGTCGAGCGGATCAAGGACAACCTGGCCGCGCAGGGCGTCGACGCGCTCATCGCCATCGGCGGTGAGGACACCCTCGGTGTCGCCACCAAGCTCCACGAGCTGGGCGTCAACGTCATCGGCGTGCCGAAGACCATCGACAACGACCTCGGCGCGACCGACTACACGTTCGGCTTCGACACCGCCGTCAACATCGCCATGGAGGCGATCGACCGACTGCACACCACCGCCGAGAGCCACCACCGCACCCTGGTGGTCGAGGTGATGGGCCGGCACGCCGGTTGGATCGCCCTGCACGCCGGTCTGGCCGGCGGCGCCAACGTGATCCTGCTGCCGGAGCGGAACTTCGACGTCGAGCAGGTCGCCGGCTACGTCGAGAAGCGTTTCCAGCACCAGTACGCCCCGATCGTCGTGGTCGCCGAGGGCGCCCAGCCGCTGGAGGGCCAGATGGTCCTGCAGAACCAGGAGCTGGACGCGTTCGGGCACGTGCGGCTCGGCGGCATCGGCCAGTGGCTGGCCGAGCAGCTGGAGGCCAAGACCGGCAAGGAGGCCCGCACGGTCGTGCTCGGCCACATCCAGCGTGGTGGCACCCCCACCGCGTTCGACCGGGTGCTCGCCACCCGGCTGGGCCTGCAGGCCATCGACGCCGTCCACGAGGGCGACTGGGGCAAGATGGTCGCGATGCAGAGCACCGACATCGTCCGCGTTCCGCTCGCCGACGCCACCGCCGAGCTGAAGACCGTTCCGCTGGAGCGGTACGCCGAGGCCGAGGTCTTCTTCGGTAGCTGATCGTCGTTCCGGCGTCGCGGTCGGGCCGCCGGGCCCGCCGCGACGCCGGCCCACCAAGGGGGTACGCCAAGTGTCAGCCGGGGTGCACACCGTCGCGGTGATCGGGGCGGGCAAGATCGGCGAGCTGATGCTCTCCGGGCTGCTGCGATCCGGCTGGCCGGTGGACCGGCTGCTGGCCACCGCCCGCCGCCCGGCCCGCGCCGAGGAACTGGCCGCCCGCTACGGCGTACGGGTGGTGGACAATCTCACCGCCGTGGACGAGGCCGAGGTGCTGGCCGTCTCGGTGAAACCGCAGGACGCCGCCGCGCTGCTGGACGAGATCGGGCCCAAGGTGCCGCCCGGCAAGCTGCTGATCTCGCTCTGCGCCGGCCTGCCGAGCAGCTTCTTCAGCCGCCGACTGCCCGAGGGCACCCCCGTGGTGCGGGTGATGACCAACACCCCTGCCCTGGTGGACCAGGCGATGACCGCGATCTCGGCCGGCGCGTACGCCACCGGCGAGCACCTGGCGTTGGCCGAGGAGATGTTCAAACCGCTCGGCGCGACCATCCGGGTGCCGGAAACCCAGCAGGACGCGGTGACCGCCCTCTCCGGCTCTGGCCCGGCCTACTTCTACCTGCTGGTCGAGGCGATGACCGACGCCGGCATCCTGCTCGGCCTGCCCCGCCAGGTGGCGCACGACCTGATCGTGCAGACCGCGATCGGCTCGGCGGTGATGCTGCGCGACTCCGGTGAGCACCCGGTGAAGCTGCGCGAGGCGGTCACCTCGCCCGCCGGCACCACCATCTCCGCCATCCGCGAACTGGAGAACCACGGCGTCCGCGCGGCCCTGCTGGCCGCCCTCGAGGCCGCCCGCGACCGCGCCCGCGAACTAGCCACCCAGGCCGAGTAACCGCCCAACACCCCACCCCACCCCACCCCCCGCCCAACCAGCGTTGATCATGAGGTTAGCGGCAGTAGTCGATCTCTGAACTGCCGCTAACCTCATGATCAACGGGGGCAAGGGAGCCTTTCGGCGTACCGGAGTGTGGTGGGGGGTCGGTGGGGTGATCGGGGTGGCGCATACTGGCGCGGTGTTCACTCTTGCCCAGGCCCGGCACCTGGTAGCCACTCTGCATCCGCGAATCGACGAACTGATTCGGGTCCGTGCCGACCTGGCCGAGTTGCAGGCTGACCTGGCCAACCACGGGCTGAGCGCACTTGGCGGCCGGGCCGAGGTCAAGGGCCTGGAGGCCCGGCTGCACGCGGTCCTCGACGAGATCCAGCAGCACGGCATCGAGGTCAAGAGCGTGGCGCCGGTGCTGCTCGACTTTCCCGGTGAGCGTGCGGGACGGCAGGTGCTCTGGTGCTGGCTGGAGGGCGACACCGACGTGCGTTGGTACCACCGCGCCGACTGCGGCTTCGCCGGGCGCCGCCCGATCTGACCCACGGTGCGTCGGGGCCGCGACAATGCCGAGTCGGTGGGGGTCCAGGCGGAGACGCCGAGACGGCTAGGCTCTGCCGGTGAGTGGAGCGCGGCGGGCGACTGTGGACGACGCCCGGGAACTGGTCCGGCTGCGGGCGGTCATGTTGGGTGCGCTGAGCGGTACACCGCCGGAGCCCGGCGAATGGCAGCACACGGCCCTGCGTACGCTCCGGTTGCAGCTGCCGGACCTGGAGGCCGACCTCGCCGCCTACGTGGTGGATGCGCCGGGCCGACCTGGGACGCTTGCCGCCTGCGCGGTCGGGGTGGTCGACCTGCGGCTCGGCGGGCCGGTGGATCCGAGCGGCCGGTCCGGGTACGTCTTCAACGTGGCGACCGATCCGGCGTACCGTCGTCGGGGTTTCTCCCGGGCCTGCCTGGGCGCGTTGCTCGACTGGTTCGCCGAGCGGGGCGTGCGGACGGTGGATCTGAAGGCCAGTCCGGAGGGCGAGCCGCTCTACCGGGAGCTTGGCTTCCGTCCCACGTCGATGGCCGCGATGCGGCGGGGTGAAGGGCTCTGATGTTCGCCATTGCGTTGGGTGAGGACGCCGAACTGCGGCCGCTGAACCCGTGGCACGCCGAGGAGTTCCTGGGCAACCTGGACCGGGCGCGGCAGCACATCGCGCCGTGGGTGTCGCCGTCCTTCGTGGCCACCGACCTCGACGGGGCGCGGCACGTGCTTCAGCGTTATGCCGACCGGTGGGCCCGCGACGACGGCGGTATCTGGGGCATCTGGTCGGGCGGCACGCTTGTCGGCGGGGTGCTGCTGGTGTCGCTCAACGCGGCGTCCGGGGTGTGCGAGGCGGGTTGCTGGCTGGAACCTGCCGCCGAGGGCCGGGGTCTGGTGACCAGGGCGGTCGAACGGCTCATCGACTGGGTGCTCGTCGAACGCGGACTGCACCGGGTGGAGTGGCGCACCAACGCCGGCAACGCGCGCAGCATCGCGGTGGCCCGCCGGCTCGGCATGCGGCGGGACGGCGTACTGCGCGAGGTGTCGCCCGGCCCGGACGGTCGGATCGACCTGGAGGTCTGGTCCCTGCTCGCCCCCGAGTGGCGGGCCCGGGGCGCCGGCGCCCTGTCGATCCGGGACTCCGGCGGCGTGGCTTCTGACAAGTAGTTCAGCCGCCGGTGGCGGGGCAGAGTTGGCCCCCGCCACCGACGGCTGATCGCTCAAGGCCGGGTCAGGAGCTGGCGACGTCCACCGTGCCGGCGTAGTCCGGGTTGGCCTTCAGCCACTCCTCGACGGCCTTCTCCTCGTCGTCCTTGTGCACGTTGAACATCAGGTCCTCGAGCGAGCCGAGCTGCTGATCGTCCATCTTGAACTTCTTCAGCATCTCGGTGACCTCGGGGAAGTCGGCGCCGAAGCCCTGACGGGCCAGCATGTTGATCTCCTCGGCGCCGCCGAGCGTGCCCTTCGGGTCCGCCAGGTCCTTCAGCGGGTAGTTCGCGTAGGCCCAGTGCGGGTGCCAGAGGGTCACCACGATCGGCTTCTGGTCCTTGATCGCGCCGTCCAGCGCGGCCAGCATCGCTGGCGTCGACGACGTCTTCAGGGTGAGCTTGCCGGTCAGGCCGTACTCGGGGATGACCTTGTCCTGGGTGGCGGCGGTCAGGCCGGCGCCGGGCTCGATGCCGATGATCTCGCCGCCGAAGGTGTCGGCCTTGGCGGCGAGGTCCTCCAGCGAGTTGACGTCGCTGACGTACTCCGGCACGGCGATGCTCAGGCTGGCGTTGTCGTACCAGACGCCGACCTTCTCGATCTTGTCGCCGTACTCCTTCATGTAGTCGGCGTGGGTCTGCGGCAGCCAGCTGTCGAGGAAGAGGTCGATGTCCCCCGTCGCCAGGCCCTGATAGACGATCCCCGCCTCGACGTTCTTGAGTTCGACGTCGTAGCCCTTCTCCTCCAGCAGGTTCTTCCAGAGGTAGGAGCTGGCGATGGCTTCGTCCCAGGCCATGTAGCCGATGGTGATCTGCTTGTTGTCGCCGGCGGCGTCGCCGGAGTCGCCGTCGTCGCCGCAGGCGGCGACGCTGGTCAGCGCCAGGGTGGCGGTGGCCGCCAGCGCGACCCGGCGCACCAATTTACTGCTCCACATGTGGAGTTTCCTTCCCTTGTTGCGGTCAACCGGCGGAACTCGCGGTAGCGAGGCAGGGCGCCGGCAACGGTGACTTCCCCGCGTGGGTCAGGACGGAGGGTCAGGCCTGTTGCATGGCGCGTTGCGCCTTCGCCGAGGCGGTACGCGCGCCGATCGAGTCGGTGAGGCGGTCGAGCACCACCGCCAGGATCACCACGGCGATGCCGCCCTCGAAGCCCGCGCCGACCTGGACCCGGGCGAGCGCCGTCATGATCACCTCACCGAGACCGCCGGCACCGACCATCCCGGCGATGACGACCATCGACAGGGCCAGCATGATGACCTGGTTGACGCCGGTCATGATGGTCGGCAGGGCCAGTGGCAGTTTGGTCCGCAGCAGGATCTTCCACGGCGACGCGCCGAACGCCTCGCCGGCCTCGATGACCTCGCGGTCGACCTGGCGGAGGCCCAACTCGGTCAGGCGTACCCCGGGCGGCATGCTGAACACCACGGTGGCCAGCACGCCGGGCACGGCGCCGACGCCGAAGTAGAAGATGGCCGGGATCAGGTAGACGAACGCGGGCATCGTCTGCATCAGGTCCAGCACCGGCCGGACGACTGCCGAGACACGGCGGCTCTCCGCGACGAGGATGCCCAGCGGTACGGCGAGCAGCAGGGCGATTCCGCTGGCCACCAGGACCAGCGCCAGCGTACTCATGGTCTGTTCCCAGATCGGCAACCCGGCCACCAGGCCGAGTCCGAGCATGGTGCCGAGACCGAACCTCCAACTCCGCAGCCACCAGCCGAGGCCGGCGAAGATCATTACCATGACGATCGCCGGGGGCGCGGTCAGCAGGTCCACCAGCGGCTCCACCAGCGAGTCGACGGCGGAGGCGATGCCGTCGAAGACGGCGGACAGATGATCCCTCGACCAGTCGACGCCGACCTTGAACGCGTCGCCGATCCGTACGTACGGCAGCAGGTCATCGATACTGTCGGCGCTGTTCATGCGGGCTCTCCCGTCAGCCGGGCCGATGGTTCGGCAACCACCTGGGCCGGCACCTCCGCTGTCGGGTCGCCGTTCCCGGTCGGTGCCGTGCCGGCCGCTCCGACGGCCTGGGTCGGGTCAGTGGTCGGGTCAGTGGTCGGCGTCGTACCAACCTCGTCGGCAGGCCCGGGTGTGGCGGTGGTCTCGCCGGTGTCGGTGCTGAGGCTGCCCAGGGCGCTCAGCAGGGTGACCCGCGGAATCACGCCGGCGAGCCGCCCGTCGCTGTCGATCACGGCGACCGGTGCCGGGCTCTGGGCGGCGGCGGCGAAGATGTCGGCCACCGGCGTCGTGTCCTCGACCGTGTGGACGTACTCGGTCGACACGATCTCCTGGAGGTTCTTCCGGCCGTCCCGGACCGCCTGGGTGGCGGCGTCGGCGGTCACGGTGCCCAGGTACCGCTTGTCCCGGCCGGTGACGTAGACGGCCGACGTCTGGGTCTCGCGCAGCACCCGGGCGGCCACCCGTGGGCCGGAGTTCACGTCCACGACGCCGAGCGGTCGCTCCATGACCGCCGACGCGGTGAGGATCCTGGTCCGGTCGACGTCGGCGACGAACTGGGCGACGTAGTCGTTGGACGGGTCGGTGAGAATCTCCTCGGCGGTGCCGATCTGGACGATCCGGCCGGCACGCATGACCGCGATGCGGTCGCCGAGGCGCATCGCCTCGTTGAGGTCATGCGTGATGAACACGATCGTCTTGCCGAGTTCGGCCTGTAGCCCGATCAACTGGTCCTGCACCTCGCGGCGGATCAGCGGATCGAGCGCGGAGAAGGCCTCGTCCATGAGCATGATGTCGGTGCCGGCGGCGAGCGCGCGGGCCAGGCCGACGCGCTGGCGCATGCCGCCGGAGAGTTCCTGCGGCAGCTTGTCCGCCGAGCCATCGAGTCCGACCATCCGGAGCGCCTGTAGCGCCTTCTCCCGGCGCTCGGCGCGAGGTAGGCCCGCGATCTCCAGCGCGTAGCCGGCGTTGTCCAACACCGACCGGTGTGGCTGGAGCGCGAAGTGCTGGAAGACCATGCTGATCTTCTCGCGGCGCAGCTTCCGTAGCGCGGCCGGCTTGAGCTTGGTGATGTCGACCCCGTCGATCTCGACCGTGCCGTGCGTGGGGGACAGCAGCCCGTTGAGCATCCGGATCAGGGTGGACTTCCCCGAGCCGGACAGGCCCATGACCACGAAGATCTCGCCGCGCCTGACCTCGAAGTTCGCGTCGACGACCGCGGCCGTGACCGGTAGTCCTGCCAGCTTCTCGTCCCGGCCTGCGCTGTTCCGGAGAATCTCCGCCGCCTTGTCGGCGCGGCTCCCGTAGACCTTGTAGAGGGATTTCACTCTGAGTGCGGACACGGTCTCCATTCCAAGGGACATGCGGTACGCGGACAGCTTTCTTGGGCGACGCACGAAAGTGCGTTTCTACCGACACTATTTCCTTGCCGTGGACCTGCCGAAGTCACGACAGCCCAGGTGAGCGAGCCTCGACCCTACCCGAGAGTTTTCTGTGAACGGCAACCCCGTAGCCCGGTCCGTTGGCGCATCGTTGCACGAGGGTGAAGCGATGTGGACCGATGCGTCTGCGTCTGGACATTGGTAACCGACGCGCAATTCTGGTATCGAGGATCGGGTGGTCGACGAGCCCCTCCGACGCCTGACACTCCGGACGTGATGGGCTATATCGGCACCGGAGTGATCACGGTTCGCCGCCATGACCATCCGAATGAGTTCTTCGCCCGTGTTGGCGCCAGGCGTCCGCTGAGACCGGTGGTGCCGTTTTCTTCGCTGGCGGCGCGTCATTCTTCGGTGTGGTCCGCGTCTCGGTCCGGCGGCTCGTCTCGTGCCCGTCATATCTGGCCAGCGTGGATATTCACGGAATCGACATGGAATCTCCATGGGACCGAGACGGAATCTCCATGACATCTACATGACCCGACGGCACCTGATTCCGGCGACCGGCGGAGATCGACGAATCTCGACCGACGCCGGAATGGTGGCTCCGGGGGTGAGGGTGTGATCCCGCCGTCGACCATGGCCGCGGTGTCCGGATGCCCAACGCCACCTGGCCCCGCCTCCGCCTTTGCCGCCCTCGACCAGCCTTCACGGCCTGTTGCCGGAGGGCGGCCCGGCAGGCGCAGGCGGCGGGGACGACGTCGGGTGTCGGACTGCGGGGATGACGTCGGGTGTCGGATCGCGGCCGGGACGTCGGGCGGGAGTGCGGCCGGGTCAGCCGGCGTCAGCGAGGGCGGCGCGTAGCACGCCCGCACCGGCCGGGGCCTCCTGTTCCCATTTCGTCGGGTCGGCGGAGTAGATGACCCCGTAGGCCGGGGTGTCCGGCTGGAAGCGCCAGCTGTCGGCGAGCGTGCCCGCGTCCACCGTGTCGTAGCCGATCCGGTCCAGGAAGTCGGTCACGGTGGACTTGGCCTCGGGGTCGTCACCGGCGATCGGCAGCGCGCTGCGGTCGGCGGCATCGCCGGGCCGGGCCAGGGTGAGCAGATGCTTGAAGAAGATGTTGTTGAACGCCTTGACCACGCGGGACCGCGGCAGATGACGTTGCAGCAGCTCGCTGCTGGTGACGCTGCCCTCGTCCAACTCGGGGATCTGACCGTCCCGCTGGGGGTAGTAGTTGTTGGTGTCGACGACGACCTTGCCGGCCAGCGGCTCGGCCGGCACGGACCGGTACGACTTGAGCGGGATGGTGACCACCACCAGGTCACCGGCGCGAGCCGCGGCGTCGACGGTGCCGGCGCTCGCCTGCGGCCCCAGTTCGTCGACCAGGTCGGTCAGGGTCTCCGGCCCGCGTGAGTTGCTCAGCACCACGTCGTAGCCGGCGTGCACGGCCAGCCGCGCCAGAGTCCCTCCGATGTGCCCGCTGCCGATCAACCCCACCGTCGCCATACCTCACCCCTCCACCGCGCTGGCCTGCCCCGGACCTACCTCGCTCCGCCGTCCCACCCACCGGCTCGTCGATCATGCAGTTTTTGTCGGTCCAAAAGTGTGCGAAAGCCAGAAAAAGGCGACCACAACTGCAAGATCGACGAGGTGGGGGTGGGGTGGGGGGTTAGGCGGGGAGGTGCTTGTCGAGGGTGGTGTGGAGGGTGGGGTCGTCGGGGGTGACGGTGGGGGCGAAGCGGGCGGCGACGGTGCCGTCGGGAGCGACGAGGAACTTCTCGAAGTTCCAGCGAACGTCGCCGGTGTGACCGTCGGCGTCGGCGGTGTCCACCAGGGCCGCGTACAGGGGGTGACGGTCGGAGCCGTTGACCTCGACCTTCTCCGTGATCGGGAAGGTCACTCCGTAGTTGACCTGGCAAAACTCGCTGATTTCCGCCGCGCTGCCCGGCTCCTGCCCGGCGAACTGATTGCACGGCACTCCGAGCACGGTCAGCCCACGATCGGCGTACTCGTCCTGTAGGGCCTGCAGGCCCGCGTACTGCGGGGTGAGGCCGCAGCGCGAGGCGACGTTGACGATCAGCAGGGCGCGTCCGCGGTACTGCGCGAGGTCGGCCGGGCCGCCGGCGAGCGCACCGATCGGGATGTCGAAGACGGTCATCACCGGAGGCTACCGCCGGAACGATGACTACGGGCGATGCGGGTGGCGGTGAAGTTACCGATCGGTACCCGAGCCTTGACCGGCGGTGACGCCGGGGGAAGTCCAATCTGGCCTCCTCGCCCAATCGATACATGGACATCTTGACGAAGTGGTGGCGTGTGAGTAGCGTCTCCTCATCCTTTTGGAAAGTTTCCTAACTGTTTGGAGACGCCACATGAAGAGATCGCTTCGCCGGGCCCTCTGGGTCGGCGCCGTGGTCGCGGTGACCGTCGCCACGGTCCCGATGGCCTCGGCGTTCGGCGCCGGAAGCGTGACCGCTTCGTTCACCCGGGTGTCGGACTGGGGGACGGGTCACGAAACGCGGGTCACCATCACCAACGGGTCGGACGCCAGCGTCAGCACCTGGCGCATCGAGTTCGAGCTGCCGTCGGGCACCAGCATCGGCAGCTTCTGGGACGCCGACGTCACCCGCAACGGCAACCGCTATGTGGCGGTCAAGAAGAGCTGGGCCGGTGCGCTGGCCCCGGGCGCCTCCTTCAGCTGGGGCTACAACGGCACCGGCGCGTACCGGGCACCGCTGAACTGCACCATCAACGGCGCGTCGTGCGGCGGTGGCAGCACGCCGCCGACCACCACCGCACCGCCCACCACGACCCCGCCCACGACCACGCCGCCCACGACCACTCCGCCGACCACCACGCCCCCGACCACCACGCCGCCGAACCCGGGTGCGCAGAAGGTGGTCGGCTACTTCGCCCAGTGGGGCGTCTACGCCCGCAACTACCACGTGCGGAACATCCACACCAGCGGCTCGGCCGCGAAGCTGACCCACATCCTGTACGCCTTCGGCAACACCACGGGCGGCCGGTGCACCATCGGGGACAGCTACGCCGACTACGAGAAGGCGTACACCGCGGCGGAGAGCGTCGACGGCGTCGCCGACACCTGGGACCAGCCGCTGCGTGGCAGCTTCAACCAGCTGCGCAAGCTCAAGAAGATGTACCCGCACCTCAAGGTGATCTGGTCGTTCGGTGGCTGGACCTGGTCGGGCGGCTTCACCCAGGCCGCGCAGAACCCGACCGCCTTCGCCGAGAGCTGCTACAACCTGGTCGAGGACCCGCGCTGGGCGGACGTCTTCGACGGCATCGACATCGACTGGGAGTACCCCAACGCCTGCGGTCTGACCTGTGACGCCAGTGGCCCGAACGCGTTCAAGAACGTGGCCGGTGCGCTGCGTGCCCGGTTCGGCTCGAACAACCTGGTCACCGCCGCGATCACCGCCGACGGCAGCAACGGCGGCAAGATCGACGCCACCGACTACGCCGGTGCCGCCACGCACCTCAACTGGATCATGCCGATGACGTACGACTACTTCGGCGCCTTCAACGCGCAGGGCCCCACCGCCCCGCACTCGCCGCTGTACTCGTACTCGGGCATTCCGCAGCAGGGCTTCTGGTCCGACGCGGCGATCCAGAAGCTCAAGAGCAAGGGCATCCCGGCCAACAAGCTGTTGCTCGGCGTCGGCTTCTACGGCCGTGGCTGGACCGGGGTCACCCAGTCCACGCCGGGCGGCACCGCGACCGGGCCGGCACCAGGCACGTACGAGCAGGGCATCGAGGACTACAAGGTGCTGAAGAACACCTGCCCGGCCACCGGCACCGTCGCCGGCACGGCGTACGCCAAGTGCGGCAGCAACTGGTGGAGCTACGACACCCCGTCGACCATCGGCGGCAAGATGACGTACGCCAAGAACCAGGGCCTCGGTGGCGCCTTCTTCTGGGAGCTCTCCGGTGACACCAGCAACGGTGAGCTGATCAGCGCCATCAAGGGCGGTCTCGGCTGAGCCGACGGCCGACGCACCACCCACACGACGGGGAGGGGCCCCGCACCGGCCCCTCCCCGTCCGGCGTGCCCGGGGTCGATCCCGATGCCTGGACGGCGGTGTGACAGACTCGCCGCTCGACCGTGTCTCGATGTCCGGCGTCGAGGGAGGTGCCGATGCGGGTCATGTACCGGCGTCCGGCGAGCGTCATCGCGCTGCTCGCCACCGTGCCCTTCGCGCTGGCCGGCTGCGGGCTCGTCGGCGGTGAGCCCGAGGCGGAGCAACCGGGGCGGGCGCCGGCCGAGGAGGCCACGCTGAAGTCCCGCGAGCGGGTCCAGGCGTACCTCGACGCGATGGCCGCCAAGGACGTGGCGGCCGGTCGCAGCCAACTCTGCGCGGTGCTGCACGAGGCGTTCGACGCCGCCGCCACCGACCCGAACGGCGACTTCGCCGACCACTTCGAGGTGTCGAAGTCCGAGATCACCGACATCCGACCCGGCCCGTCCGGGCAGCAGGTCAGCACCGCGGTCACGGTGACCGTCGGCAAGAAGAAGGCGACCCGCCCGCTGCTGTTCACCGTCACCCGCGACGGGCTCGACTGGTGCATCTCCGACGAGCGGCCCGGCGCGAACAGCCCGGCCCCGGCACCCACGCCCTGACCTGCGCCACCGTCGAGGGTCGTCCATCTGCCGGAACCCGGCCCCTCGCCGGTGGCCCACCCGGCTGGTCGCCGTACGCTGAATACCATGCGCCATGAGTGGCATCAGTTGAGTCATCCGGCGGTGGGCAGCCCGGTGCTGCAGACCAGCCGCCCGACCGTCGACTCCGCCGAGGACGAGGCTCTCGGCCTGGACCGCTGGCGGGAGCTGCCGCGCGCCCAGACCCCGCCCTGGCCCGACGAGGCCCAGGTCGCCGAGGTCTGCAAGGTGCTCGACACAGTGCCGTCGGTGGTCGCTCCGTACGAGGTCGATCAGTTGCGCCAGCGTCTGGCGTTGGTCTGTGAGGGCAAGGCGTTCCTGCTGCAGGGCGGTGACTGCGCGGAGACCTTCGCCGACAACACCGAGAGTCACCTGCTGGCCAACGCCCGCACGCTGTTGCAGATGGCCATCGTGCTGACCTATGGCGCGTCGTTGCCGGTGGTGAAGGTGGCCCGGGTGGCCGGGCAGTACACCAAGCCCCGGTCGCTGCCGACCGACGCGCGCGGCCTGCCGGCCTACCGCGGCGACATGATCAACTCGCTGGAGACCACGCCGGAGGCGCGGGTCGCCGACCCGCAGCGCATGATCAGGGCGTACGCGAACTCGGCCGCCGCCATGAACATGTTGCGTGCCTACCTGGCCGGTGGGCTGGCCGACCTGCACGCGGTGCACGACTGGAACAAGGGCTTCGTGCGCAACTCCCCGGCCGGCGAGCGGTACGAGGCGATCGCCCGGGAGATCGACCGGGCCCTGGCGTTCATCCGCGCCTGCGGGATGACCGAGGACGACGCGTTGCGCACGGTCACCCTGTACTGCTCGCACGAGGCGCTCGCGCTGGAGTACGACCGGGCGTTGACCCGGGTCTCCGGTGGCCGGCCGTACGGGCTCTCCGGGCACTTCCTGTGGATCGGTGAGCGCACCCGGCAGATCGACGGGGCGCACATCGACTTCATCTCCCGCATCGCCAACCCGATCGGGGTCAAGCTCGGCCCGACCACCACTCCGGACGAGGCGATCGAGCTCTGCGAGAAGCTGAATCCGGACAACATCCCCGGCCGGCTCACCCTGATCAGCCGGATGGGCAACCACAAGGTCCGGGACGCACTGCCGCCGATCGTGGCCAAGGTGACCGCCGCCGGAGCCAAGGTGGTGTGGCAGTGCGACCCGATGCACGGCAACACCCACGAATCGTCAAACGGCTACAAGACGCGCCACTTCGATCGGATCGTCGACGAGGTGCTGGGCTACTTCGAGGTGCACCGTGGCCTGGACACCCACCCCGGCGGTCTGCACGTCGAGCTGACCGGCGAGGACGTCACCGAGTGCCTCGGTGGCGCCCAGGGCATCGCCGACCTCGACCTGCCCGACCGCTACGAGACCGCCTGCGACCCCCGTCTCAACACCCAGCAGTCCCTGGAGCTGGCCTTCCTCGTCGCGGAGATGCTCCGTGGCTGACGCGAGGAGTGAGCTTGCGAGCCCCGCAGTCGGCGGCCGAGGGAGTGACTGTGGCTGACGCGAGGAGTGAGCTTGCGAGCCCCGCAGTCGGCGGCCGAAGGAGCGACTGTGGCTGACCTGATCGACCTGCGTTCGGACACGGTGACCCGGCCCACCGCCGAGATGCGGCAGGCCATGGCCGGTGCCGAGGTGGGTGACGACGTCTACGGCGAGGACCCCACGGTCAAGGCCCTGGAGGCCGAGGTCGCCGCGATGTTCGGGCACGAGGCGGCGTTGTTCTGCCCGAGCGGGTCGATGGCCAACCAGATCGCCCTGCAACTGCTGGTGCCGCCCGGCTCGGAGCTGCTCTGCGATGCAGACGCGCACGTTGTCACGTACGAGATGGGGGCTGCCGCCGCGTACGGCGGGGTCACCTCGCGGACCTGGCCTCCGGTGGGTGCCCAGCTCGACCCCGACGTGGTCGCCGGAATGGTGCGTCCCGACGGCTACTGGGCGGTGCCCACCCGGGCGATCGCGGTGGAGCAGACCCACAACCGTGGCGGCGGCGGGGTGATCCCCCTCGACACGCTGCGCGAGCTCCGCCGGGTCGCCGACGCCGGGCAGGTGGCGCTGCACTGCGACGGTGCTCGGATCTGGCACGCCCACGTCGCCGACGGGGTGCCACTGGCCAACTACGGTGCGTTGTTCGACACCCTGTCGGTCTGCCTGTCCAAGGGGCTCGGCGCGCCGGTCGGCTCACTGGTCGTCGGCGCTGCCGACCGGATCGAACGGGGCCGGATGATCCGCAAGCGGATGGGCGGTGGGATGCGTCAGGCCGGCATCCTGGCCGCCGCCGGTCGGCACGCGCTGGCGCACCACATCGACCGGCTGGCCGCCGACCATGCGAAGGCGGCCCGGCTGGCGGAGGCGGTCGCCCCGTTCGGGGTGCTGGCCACCACGGTGCGCACCAACATCGTTCCGTTGGATCTGACCAAGGCCCCGCTGGACGCGCCCACGCTGGCCGCCGCCGCCCGCGCCGAGGGCGTACTGATCTCGGTGCTCGGTCCCCACACGGCCCGCCTGGTCACCCACCTCGACGTCACCAACGCCCAGGTCGACCAGGCCGCCACCACCCTCACCCACATCCTCCGCCACTGACCCCCGCCCCTACCCGCCACCTCTGTTGATCATGAGGTTAGCGGCACTCGCAGAGATCGACATCGCCGCTAACCTCATGATCAACGAGGGGAGCGGGGGAGGGGCGGGGCGGGGGCGGGGAAGCTGGGGGGAGTTAGGCGCGGGGGAGGAGGCGGCGGAGGGTGGTTATGTCGGCGGCGTGGCCCTCGTGGCGTTCGGTGGGGGTTTCCACCAGCACCGGAACGCCGAGGGTGGCGGGGTGACGCATCAGCTCGGCGAAGGCTGGTTCGCCGATCATGCCCTTGCCGATGTTCTCGTGGCGGTCCCGGGTGGACCCGCACAGGTCCTTGGAGTCGTTCGCGTGTACCAGCCGTAGCCGGTCCGTCCCGACCGCGGTCACCAGGGCGTCCAGCGTCGCGGTCATCCCGCCCTCGGCGGCCAGGTCGTGCCCGGCGGCCCAGGCGTGGCAGGTGTCGAAGCAGACACCGAGCCACGGGTGCCGGTCCACCGCGTCGAGGTACGGCCCGAGCTGTTCCACCCGGCAGGCCAGTGACCGGCCGCCACCGGCGCTCGGCTCGACCAGCAGCATCGGGCCGCCCGCGTCGGCGGCCGAGTCGAGCAGCGGCAGCAGCGACTCGCGCACCTGCCGCATGGCCGCGTCGGCGTGCCCGGCGTCCACCGCACTGCCGGCGTGGAAGACCACCCCGCGCGCGCCGATTGCGGCACCTCGGCGCAGCGCGTGCGCCAGGGCCTGGGTCGACCGCTCGACGGTTGCCGCGGTCGGCGAGCCGAGGTTGACCAGTAGCGACGCGTGGATGTAGACGGCGACGCCGCGTTCGGCGCAGCCGTCGCGGAACAGCGCGTCCTGCACCGGATCGCCGGCCGGCATTGCCCAGCCCCGGGAGTTGCCGACGTAGACCTGCGCCACCTCGGAGCCGGCCGCGTCGACGTACGGCAGTGCCGCCTTCGCCAGCCCACCCGAGGTGGGTGTGTGCGAACCGATCGGTCGGTGGCCGGGATCCGGAGCCGGCATCAGAAGCACCCGATGGTGATCTGGGTCCCGGGGGCGACCTGGGCGTTCTCGTTCGGGTTCTGGAACCGGGTGACGGCGTTCGGGTTGAACTGCACCGCCACCGGGAAGCCCTGGCTCTCCAGCACCTGCTTGGCCTGCTGGCACGGCAGGTCGACGACGCGCGGCACGGTCACCAGCGGCGGACCCTCGCTGACCTCCAGCCGGATCTGGGCACCCTTCTCCACGCCGCCGCCGGCGGTCGGGCTCTGCCCGATCACCTCGTCACGCGGCTTGTCGGACTCCTTGCGCGTCGGCTCCACCAGCACCAGGCCGAGCTGCGCGATCTGGTTACGGGCGTCGTTGAGGTTCTTGCCGACCAGATTCGGCACGGTGATCGGGGCCCGGCCCTTGCTGAGGATGACGGTGATCTCGTCGCCCGGTTTGACCTCCTCGCCCGCCTTCGGGTCGGTGGCCACCACGATGCCCTCCGGCAGGCTGTCGTCGTACCGGGCGGTGCCCTTGACTACCTCGAGCTGGGCGCTGAGCAGGTCGGCCTCGGCCAGCGCGAACTCCTTGCCGACCACGTCCGGCAGCTCGAAGCGCTCCGGCCCGAGCGACAGGGTGAGGGTGATGGTGCCGCCCTTGAGGATCCGGGCGGACGAGGCGGGATCCTGGCCCAGCACACCGTCGCGGGGGATCTGGTCGTCGTACCGCGGGTCGGCGTAGATCACCTCGAAGCCGGCCTGGGACGCCTGTGCCTCCGCCTCGGCCTTGTTCATGCTCACCAGCTGCGGCGCGGTGGTGTACCGACCGACCCCGAACCACCAGCCACCGAGCGCGGCCACCAGCCCGAGCACCACGACGACGGCCGCGACGGCGAAACGTCCGCCGCCCTGGCCGGTCAGCCGGGCGCCCAGCCCGGCCAGTCGGGTACGCAGATCGTCGCCGCCGCTCGGCGTCGCCCGACGCCGACCGCGAGTGGGTGGGCCGCCTTCCGGCAGGCGGGCCCAGGTCGGTCGCTCGGGCGGACGTACGGGCGCGACCATCATCGTCGGTTGCGACACGGCCGGGTCGCCGGTCACCGGAGCGATCAGAGCGGTGTGGCTGTTCGGACTGCCCAACCCGTCCCGGGCCACCTGCACCTCGGCCAGCAGCGTGCCGGCGTCGGCGGGGCGGGCCGACGGGTCGCGCCGGGTGGCGTGGGCGACCAGGTCGTCGAGCACCCTCGGCAGGCCGGGCACCAGCATCGACGGTGCGGGGACGTCCCGGTCCACGTGCTGCCAGGCGATGTCGATCGGCCGGTCACCGTCGTACGGCACCCGGCCGGTGAGCATCTCGAACAGCACGATGCCCGTCGAGTAGACGTCGGTGCGGGCGTCGGCCCGGCCGTCGGTCACCAGCTCCGGAGCCACGTACGCCACGGTGGCCATCAACTGGTTCCCGCTGTCGTGGTCGGTGCTCGCCTCGACGGCCCGGGCCAGCCCGAAGTCGGTCACCTTGACCACGCTGTCGACGAGGTTGGCCGGGCCAGCGCTGGGCGCCTCGGCGACCAGGACGTTCTCCGGTTTCACATCGCGGTGCACCAGGCCGGCCCGGTGGGCGGCGCCGATGGCCGCGAGCATCTGCTCGGTGATGGCCAGCGCCTCGTCCGGGTTGAGTCGGCGCCGCTCGGCCAGCACCTCGCGCAGGGTACGGCCGCGGACGTACTCCATGATCAGGTACGGTCGCCCGGCGTGGGTGCCCTGGTCGTAGACCGCCACCACGTTGGGGTGGGTGAGCCGGGCGATCGTCTTGGCCTCGTCGGTGAACCGGTCGACGAAGCTGGGTCGACCGGCCTGACCGGGTGACCCCTGGGCCGAGTGAATGATCTTGACGGCGACGGTGCGTTCGAGCCGCTCGTCGGTGGCTGTGTACACGGTCGCCATGCCGCCACGGGCCACGCGACCGCGAATGCGGTAGCGCCCGTCGATCAGCGAGCCCAGCAACGTGTCGGCGACCTGTGTGTCCATCAGCAGGCAGTCTATGTGTCGGGGGACGAAGGTTGAACAGGATGCTACCGGCAGGCGCCCGCCCCCGGGTCCGGCGCGCGCGCAGGGTGACGATTGCCCCTGCTCAGGGTGGTCGCCGGGAGGTCGTTGACCGGGCGCGAGGGCGGCGTGGCAGGGTGTTGCGCGTGACCGATTACGTACCCGCTGAGGGCACCGCGCCCCTGGCCGGTCCCGCCGACGCGGCGGGCTGGCTGACCCTGCCGGACGTCGCCGAGCGGCTCGACCTGCCGATCAGCAAGGTCCACCAGATGATCCGGGACCGGGAAATGATCGCGGTGCGCCGCGACGGTGTCCGCCGGATCCCGGCCGACCTGGTGGCCAACCACACCGTGCTCAAGCACCTGCCGGGCGTGCTGACTCTGCTGGCCGACGCCGGTTACGACGACGAGGCCGCGCTGCGCTGGCTCTACGAGCCCGACGAGACGTTGGCCGCTGGTACCCCCGCGGCCGCCCTCGGCGGCGATCAGGCCCGTGAGGTCAAGCGCCGCGCCCAGGCCCTGGGCTTCTGACGGAGTCAGTCGGCGCGACGGGTGGCGGCGATGGCCAGGTCCACCAGCGCCTGCCGGGCCTCGGTGTCCAGGTCGACGGCGGTGAGCGCGGCGAGCGCCGCGTCGGTCAGCGTGACGATGCGCTGCTCGGTACGGGCCAGTGCACCGGTGTCGACGATCAGTTCCCGCAGCCGAGCCACCCCGGTGGCGTCCAGCTCGCCGTCGCCGAGGCCACCGAGCAGCAGCGTGCGACCGGCGTCGTCGGCCACCTCCAGGGCCGCCGCCACCAGGTAGGTCCGCTTGCCCTCGCGCAGGTCGTCGCCGGCCGGCTTGCCGGTCTGCGCCGGGTCGCCGAAGACGCCCAGCACATCGTCGCGCAACTGAAAAGCCTCACCCAACGGCAAGCCGTACGCCGAGTAGGCGATGCGTACGTCGGCGGGGGCGTCGGCCAGCGCCGCGCCGATCAGCAGTGGCCGTTCCACGGTGTACTTGGCCGACTTGTACCGGGCGACCTTGCCGGCCCGTTCCAGCGAGGTGTCCCCGGTGGCCTGGGTCAGCACGTCGAGGTACTGCCCGATGGTGACCTCGGTGCGCATCTCGTCGAAGTCCGGTCGGGCCCGGGCCACCGTCCGGGGGTCGAGCCCGGCGGAGTGCAGCAGCTCGTCGGACCAGACCAGGCACAGGTCGCCCAGCAGGATCGCCGCTGCGTCACCGAAGCCGTCCGGGTCGCCACCCCAGCCGGCTGAGCGGTGCCGGGTGGCGAACCGTCGGTGTACTGCGGGCTCACCCCGTCGGGTGTCGGAGCGATCCATCAGGTCGTCGTGGATCAGGGCGCTGGCCTGCACGAACTCGAGTGCGGCGAGAGCGGTCACCACCGGGTCGGTGTCCACTCCGCCGGCACCCCGGTAGCCCCAGTAGGCGAAGGCCGGCCGCAGCCGCTTGCCGCCACCCAGCACGAACGCCTCGATCGCCTCGGCGACCGGTACCAGGGCGTCGTCGACGTCGGTCAGCCAGGCGCGACGGCCGGCGAGGAAGTCCGACAGCGCCTTGTCGACCCGCTGGCGCAGGCTGGCACGGTCGACCGGGGAGACGGGAGCAGCATGGGTCACGTCCCGACGCTAATGGGTCGGGGTACGCCGCGACGACCCACCCGCCCTCCGGCGCGTCGTGCGTCGCTGGTCGCGGCCGGGTCGGCCCGGCCGGGCCGGGGAGCGCCGTGCCGTGCGTGGCGGGCTGCCGGGCACCGCGAGGATCCGGACCAGCCAGCCGCGCCAGAAGCGTCCCGGCACGCGCACCCCTCGCTCCCATCGGGAAATCTCGTGCCGGCTCAACGTGAACACTCCGGCGGCGGCACAGAGTTCGGCGGCGAGCCGGGACTGGCTCCACCCTCGGGCGAGCCGTGACCGGGCCACCAGCGGGCCGAGGGCGCCCGGGGCGGGCCGGGTAGGGGCGAGCGGGGACGGGGACATTGATCCTCCGGCGGGTCGGCGGGGTGACGGCCCGATCCCACCCGATCAGGGCGGTGCCGGTACGCACCGTCTGCTGCTGACCCCCGCGCGGCCCCCCGGTGGGCTCTCGACCACACCCGCGCAGGTCAGCAGGCTAGTCCGGCGGTGCGACAGTTTTCCGCGCCGCTGGGCGCGGCGGGCAATGAACATTCTGTTGTCTCCACCGCTGGGAAGTCGGTAGGGGTGCCCGGCCCGGCCCGCTAGAGTCGGTGCGTGGCGCTCGGTCTTCCCTCGGTCCTCCCGAACTCGCAACCGGCGATCGGAGAGCTGGTCCGCGACTGCCAGCCGACCTTCTCCTTCGAGTTCATGCCCCCGAAGACGGAGCAGGGCGAGCGGCAGTTGTGGCAGGCCATCCGCGAGCTGGAGCCCCTGCGTCCCTCCTTCGTCTCGATCACCTACGGTGCGGGCGGCTCGACCCGGGACACCACGGTCGCGGTCACCGAGCGGATCGCCACCGAGACCACGCTGCTGCCGATGGCCCACCTGACGGCGGTCAACCACTCCGTCGCCGAGTTGCGGCACGTCATCGGCCGGCTGGCCGGGGTCGGGGTGCGCAACGTGCTGGTGGTGCGCGGCGACCCGCCGGGCGATCCCACAGGCGAGTGGATCCCGCACCCCGACGGCGTGCACTACGCCGAGGACCTCGTCCGGCTGGTCCGTCACTCCGGCGATTTCAGCGTCGGCGTCGCCGCCTTCCCCTACCGGCATCCGCGCTCACCGGACGTCGCCGCCGACACCGAGTACTTCGTGCGCAAGTGCCGGGCCGGCGCGGATTTCGCGATCACTCAGATGTTCTTCGACGTTGACGAATACCTTCGGCTGCGTGACCGGGTGGCCGCCGCGGGCTGCGACACCCCGATCCTGGCCGGGGTGATGCCGGTGACCCGGATCGGCACCATCGAGCGATCCGTGCAACTGTCCGGGGCACCCTTCCCGCCCGCGCTGGCCGCGCGGTTCGAGCGGGTCGCCGACGATCCGGAGGCGGTCCGCCGGCTCGGCATCGAGCAGACCAGCGAGATGTGCCGGCGGCTGCTCGACGAGGGGATCCCGGGGATCCACTTCATCACCTTCAACCGGTCCACCGCGACCCGGGAGATATGGCAGAACCTGCGGGTGAGTGCCGCGACGTGACCCCCGGCGCGCGACACCTCGGCGCTGTCGCGACGGTTGAACCGTGGTGGGCAGACAGCTGAACTGGAACGAGTACGCCACGGCGTGGGCGCGGCTGCACGGCGGTTTCGATCCCCGGGTCGCCACTCCGGTGGTGCGTGGCTGGCTGCGCTTCTCCTACCACGTCGGGTTCCTGCTGGGCCGGCTACGGGTCGGCCCGACCGCGGTGACGGTGGTCGGGGTGCTGCTCTGCCTCTGCGTACCGCTGCTCGCGGTCCGGCCGGGTGACGGGCCGTTCCTGGGTGCGCTGTTCGTGCTGCTCGCCTCGGTGGCCGACAGCGTCGACGGTGCGGTGGCGGTGGCCACCGGGCGTACCACCCGGCTCGGCTACGTCTACGACTCGTTGGCCGACCGGATCGGCGAGGCCGCCTGGCTGGTGGCGTTCTGGCTGGTCGGCGCGCCGGGTGCGCTTGTCGCCGCGGGTGGTGCGCTCTCCTGGTTGCACGAGTACGTCCGGGCCCGCGCGGTCGCCGCCGGCATGCGGGAGATCGGCGCGGTCACCGTGGGGGAGCGGCCCACCCGGGTCTGCGTGGCCGTGGCGGGGCTGCTGCTGGCCGGCCTGAGCGGACTTATCGAGGTGGACCTGGCCGCCGGCACCATCACCATGGCGACCGCGGTCTGGGTGCTGCTCGCCGCCTTCGGGCTGGGGCAGTTGCTCTCCGCCGTCCGCCGGGCGTTGCTCGACGCCGGCTGAACCCGCCGGTCGAGCCACCGGCCCCGCCTGTCACTACCAGGCCGGGCCGATCGAGTCGGCGACGATCTGCGCGGACAGGGTCACCATCGGCAGGCCACCGCCGGGATGGCTGGAGCCACCGACCAGCCACAGGCCCCGGGCCGGTCCCCGGTTGGCCGGCCGGAGCAGGCCACCGGTCGTGCCGTAGATGGTGCCGCCCGGCGCGCCGGTGGCGGTGGCCAGATCGGCCGGGGTGCGCACGTCGCGGAACACCAGCCGGTCGCGGACGTCCACGCCGCGTTCGGCCAGCACGTCCAGGACCCGATCGGCATACGCCTGGGCCAGGCCCGGCCGGCGCCAGTCGATCGCTCCCGGGGCGGTGCCCTGACGGGCGGCGTTGACCAGCACGAACCACGCCTCGTGTCCGGCCGGACGGACTGCCGGGTCGTTCGCCACGGTGACGAAGACCGTCGGGTCGGCGACCGGGCGGGCCCGCCTCCCCCGTCCCGGATCACCGAAGACCGCGTCGAACTCGGCGTCGTAGTCGTGGGGGAAGAAGACGTTGTGGTGGGCCAGCCCGGAGTCGCCGCGTACGCCGAGCAGCAGCACGAACCCGGCCAGGCTGCGGTCGGTGAGCCCGGCCAGCCGGCACGGATCGGGCAGCAGGTCGCGGTAGACGCTGAGCGCGTCGACGTTTGCCACCACCACGTCGGCCGGGACCGGGGTGGTCGAATCGGCGACGCGTACCCCGTGCACCCGGCCGCCCACCGCGTCGATCCGGGTGACCGTGGTGCCGGTGCGCACCACCACCCCCAGGTCCAGGCAGCGTGACAGCAGCGCGTCGGCGAGGGTGCCCAGCCCGCCGCGCAGATACCAGCCGCCGAAGGCCAGCTCGGCGTAGGGGACCGCGACCAGCGCGGCGGGTGCTCGGCGCGGGTCGGCCCCGGTGTAGGTGGCGTACCGGTCCAGCAGCATCCGCAGTCGTGGATCGGAGATCAGGGTGCGACCCAGCCCACGGAGGCTCTGGCCGGGCCGGATCGCGGCCAGGTCGCCCAGCCGCCAGGCCAACCGGGCCAGGTCGCGGGGGGAGTCGACGCGGCGGCGCAGGATGTCGCGTTCGGAGGCCCGCCACACCCGGCCGGCGCGCCGCCACAGTCGCTGCCAGTCGGCGGCGGCCCGGTCCCCGAGGGCCGCGCCGATCCGGGCGGTGAACCCGGCCGGGTCGGCGCAGGAGTCGAGCACCGGGCCGCCACCGGGGAAGACGTGCCGCACGATCGGGTCCAGCGGCACCAGGTCGAGGTACTCGTCGAGCTTCGCCCCGGTCGCTTCGAACAGCTCGTGGAAGACCTCGGGCAGGGTGAGCAGGCTGGGGCCGGTGTCGAAGTGGAACGAGCCCTCGGGGGCGTCCCGGCGGTGCCGTCCGAGTTTGCCGCCGACCTCGTCGGCACGTTCGAGGACGGTCACCTGGTGTCCGGTGACGGCCAGCCGGGCCGCGGTGGCCAGCCCACCCACCCCGGCACCGACCACCACGATCCGCGCCATGCCGCGTCCTCCCAGGCCTATCCGACCGGACGGCCACGCCAGGACAGGCGTCGCCGCTTGCGCAGATGGTACGACCGCAGCGTCAGCCAACCGAGGACCGCGACCGACACGGGGTGGCCCAGCGCGTCGGGCCAGGCCCGACCGCCGGTGGCCCGGGCGCTGACCACCCGCCCGGCCACCCCCGCCAGGTACGCGCCGACGGCGACCCCGGCCACCGTCGGGGCGCCGGCGAGCAGCGCCACGACGGCCACCAGCGGCGGTGCGGTGTAGAGCGCCAGCAGCAGGGTCAGCACCACGGCCGCGGCGGTCGGGTGCCCGAACGAGGCCCACAGCGACTTGGTGTAGCCGTCGCGCAGCTGCGGCCAGTCCTCGTACATCCGGCAGCTGGCCAGCCGGGCGCCGTCGGCGAGGGCGATCCGGCCGCCGGCCCGCTTCACCGCCCGGGCCAGCTCGATGTCCTCCAGCACCTTGTCGGCGACCGCCGCGTGCCCGCCGGCCCGCAGGTAACCGGCCCGGTCGACGACCAGGAACTGCCCGCCGGCCGCGGCCAGCGACGGCCGCGGCGAACGCTCCATCGCCCGCAGCGGCAGGAAGGTCAGCCACAGCCACTGCAACAGCGGCTGCACCAGCCGGTCGGCCACCGTCCGCACCACGATCCGTGGGTACGGCGACAGCAGCGTCGCCCCGGCGGCGCGCAGTTCGGTGACCGCCGCCGCCACGGCGTACGGTTCGAGCACCACGTCGGCGTCCACGAAGACCAGTGCGGTGGTCGACTCCCCGCCGCGGGTGGCCAACTGCCAGCAGGCGTGCGGCTTGCCCAGCCAGCCCGGCGGTGGGGTCGCCCCGGTGAGCAGGGTGACCCGGGGGTCGTCGGCGACCACCGCGCGAACCACCTCGGCGGTGCCGTCGACCGAGCCGTCGTCGAGCACCACGACGCGCAGCCCGGGCACTCCCCGCTGGGCGAGCAGGGCGCGCAGGCACGGGGTGACCCGGGCGGCCTCGTCGCGCAGCGGCAGCAGCACCGTCACCGTCTCGCTGACCTCCACCGGCCGGTCGGTCGGCCGGCGTAGCCAGCGGCCCGCGTTGACCACGGTGTGCGCGGTCAGCACGGTGACACCGAGCAGCAGGATCAGCGCGACGGTCATGCCGCCACGTCGACCGGGGAGCGTGGCGAACCGGTGTCCCGGTCGCGGGTCCGCCGGGCCCGCAGCAGGGCGACGGCCAGTGGTACGGCGACCACCGCCATGCCGGCCGCGCCCCACACCGCCGAGGCGGGCAGGTCGAGGAAGACGGCGTGGGCGAGCACGCTGGAGCCGTACGTCCACAGGTAGAGCGCGTACATCGGATGGTCGCCGGTGCCGGTGGTGGCCACGGTGGATCCCGCGAGCGGGCGCAGCGCGGTCATCATCAGCACCGCGAACAGCAGCCAGCCCAGGTAGTTGCTGACCGGGATGCCGGGCAGTCCGGGCAGGGCCGGTGTGGCATCCCGCCACACCCAGTGCCCCTCGGCCACCATCTGCGGGTCGAGGAAGAGATCCCAGGTGGCCAACCCGACGGTGGCCAGCACGATCCGGCCCGGCCAACGCCACCGACCGGATGACCCGCCGGTGATCCGGGTGGCCGCCAACCAGGCGGGCCAGGCCATCCAGGTCCAGGCCAGCGGGATGATCAGCGGTACTCCGGCCAGTTTCGGGCCGAGCTGGCCGGAGTAGTCGTAGCTGCCGAACGGGAAGCCGGTGGCCACGCCGAGCGCCTCGATGGCGAACCCGCCACCGGTGGCCACCGCGACCAGCGCCGCCGCCGCCCGTGGCCCCCGGGTGGCCAGGGCGTGACCGACCGAGAGCAGGTAGCCGAGCACGACGGTGGCCACGGTCAGCCGGGCCCGGGTGACCCCGCCGGTCAGCGGGTAGCAGATCTGCGCCAGTACCAGCAGGGCCAGCAACGTCCAGGCGTAGCCGCGGGCCGGTGCGCGTGCGGTCATGACCGGGCAGGCGGTGGGGTCGGCACCGACGGCTGTGGTGTCGATCCCGGCACGGGCAGCGGCAGGTCCCGGCCGAGCACCCCGAACGGGCGTTCGTCGCCGGGGAAACGGAAGTCGCGCAGCACGTCGACGAAGCCGAACCGGCGGTACAGCCGCCAGGCGCGCGAGGTCTGCTCGTCGGCCTCCGGGGTGGACAGCAGGGTGGTGGCGCCCTCGGCCATGGTGAGCAGGGCGCGCAGTTGCCCGGCGCCCAGCCCGTGCCCCTGAGCCGGTGGCCGCACGTGCAGCTCGACCACCTCGAAGCAGTCGGTCAGCCAGCGCCGCCGGGTGGGCTGGTCCAGTGCCCGCCAGACCTGGTCGTGCCACCACTGACCGGCGGCACCGACGTAGCCGTACCCGAAACCGGCCAGCTGGCCGGAGCTGGTGAGGCTGGCCACGGCGCGGAAGCCGGGCCGACGTACGTGGGTGGCGATGTAGCCGCGACGGGCCTCCAGCAGGTCGGCGCGGTAACCCATCGCCTCGCCGTAGACGGCCACCACGTCGTCCAGCCGCCGGAGGAGATCGTCCGGCGTCCACCGCACCAACCTCATGCCCGCTCACCCTTCGCCGGGTCACCGTCGTCGGTGACCCACCCCAGTACCGTCCGGTCGCCGACCACGTCCCGCACCTCGAACCGGGCGAAGAGTTCCTCCGCGTACCACCGCTGGGTCTCCGTCCGGATGATCGCGGCCCGGTGCTGCGGGTGACGGTACGCGAACGCCACGAGATCCGCCGGTTCACGCCACACGCTCACCGTGCCCTGCCAGCCCAGGGGTGCCTCGCCGACACCGAAGCGGGCCAGCAGCCCGGGTGCGGCGTGCAGGGCCGCGGCCACCGGCGGGACCGCCCGCCAGAAGGTGAGTGCCCGGGTCGGGCGTAGCCGCGCCCGGGTCAGCGCCAGCACCGGGCCGGTGACCCGGCCGCCGGCGGGCGCACCGAACGGCCGCCGTCCGGACCATTCACCCCGGCTGGTCAGCGGTCGCAGGTCGAGCCGGACGCCCGCGCGGGCGAGACCGGACCAGGCCCGCGCCACCGGCGAGTCGGCGAACCGGGCGGCCGCGGCGGGGGAATCCCAGACCGTCAGCGCCGCCCACCGGGTCAGGTCCGCGTCGCCGGGCCCGAAGCCGGTGCCGGTCCCGGTGCCGAGCAGCTTGCCGAACCGTACGCCGGGCAGGGCACGCAGCCGGCGCGGGTCGACCGCCATCCGGGTCAGTGCCCGGCCCACGGCGGCCGGTGCGATCCGCCACACGTGCAGGGTGACCAGCTCGGGGACGCTCTCCGGGTGACTCACGCCGCCACCTCGCTGCGCTCGCCGCCGGCGCGAGGCACCACTGTGCTGTGCCTGATGGTTCGCTCGCTTCGCTCGTTCACGCCACGTCGGTCGGGGTCCCGCCGGTGACCCGGAGCAGCTCGGCGTAGGTGGTGGGGAAGACCGCCTGTGGTACGCCGCCGGCGGCCCAGATCTCGTCGTACTTGTCCAGGGCGGTGTCGACAAGCGTGCGCAGCGGCTGCGGGTGACCCACCGGGGCGACCCCGCCGATCACCTGCCCGGTGTGTTCCTTGACGAACTGCGGGGTGGCCCGGCGCAGCCGGGTGACGGCGAGCCGGGTGGCCAGCGCGGTGGTG
Organism: Micromonospora sp. NPDC000442; assembly: GCF_042898635.1. Taxonomy (NCBI): domain Bacteria; kingdom Bacillati; phylum Actinomycetota; class Actinomycetes; order Micromonosporales; family Micromonosporaceae; genus Micromonospora; species Micromonospora sp. NPDC000442. The sequence continues at coordinate 108,264 of NZ_JBIAYZ010000007.1, forward strand.
TCCACCCGGTGCGCGCCGGAGGTGAGCACCAGCAGCGGGCTTCCGTCGGCGTCGAAGACGAGCGAGTTGGCGATGGCGCCGACGTCGACGCCGAGTGCCTCGGCGGCGGCCGCGGCGGTGTGCACGGCGTCGGGCAGCAGGCGGACCGTGGCGGGTGCGTCGGAGCCGTTCCGGGCGTTCGCGGCATCGAGCGCGTCCTGCACCGCCCGGACGTTCGGGTGTGACTGCATGCCGCCATTCTTCCCGGTACGCGGACCGCCCGCGCCACCGCCCAAGTTGGTGTGCGTCGTGCGTTGCGTTTTCGTCGGAGGGAGGGTGTACTGTCAGCAGCAGTTAGAACGAGTGTTCGATTGCCTCGAACGTTCGTTCCAACCCCTCTCGGGGGCGGGTGTTTCGCGGCACCGGCTTCCGACAGGTGCGGTGCCGCGGACCGCACCTGGGCTCCGGGCAGTCGCGAGTCCGGGCCCGTCAGGCAGGACCGTCGTCCGCCGCCCAACGACCCCCGGGCGGCGGACGACGGACCCGCCGGTACGCCGGCCGGGTGTGGTGTGGGGAAGCTCCGCACCCGGCCGGCCACCCACCTGGTGCGTCTTCCTCCGCACCGACCGCCGCGGGTTGCCGCGTCGACGGCTCCGACTCCGTCGTGCGCCTGCCCGCCCCGGCTCATCTGGAGGAGACCAATGCCGACCAGCCCGGCTCAGGCGCCGACGGTGCCCGCGAACGTGCTGCCGCACCGTACTCCCGTCCAGTTGCTCGCGGTGGCCCGGCAGGGGCTCGCCGAGGCCGCCCGGACCGGCCCCGATGGCCTCCGGTACGCCGCCGCCCATCTCGCGGCCCTGCGTGCCGCCGCGGCGGTGCTCGCCGCCCGCGCCCGCCCCGCACCCACCCGACGCCACCGGATCACCAGCGTCTGGGTCCTGCTCGCCAGCGTCGCCCCCGAGCTCGACGAGTGGGCCGGCTACTTCGCCCTCGGCGCCGGCAAACGGGCCGCCGCCGAGGCCGGCATACCCCGGGTGGTGACCGCCCGGGAAGCCGACGACCTGCTCCGCGCCGCCGAGGAGTTCGTGACGGTGGTGGAGGCGGCACTCGGCCTGGCCCACCAGCCGGCGATCGACGGTCTCGCCGCCTGAGCCGCGGCGTCCGGCCACCATCGGCGGGACCCTAGGGTGGCCGGACGCCGCCCCGCCACACGCACGTTCTTCTGATCCACGACAGCACCATCCACGGGCCGGATGTCCGTGGCGACGACGGGGGAGGTCCGATGGCGGGCCGCATGGTGGTCGGTTCCGCCGCGCTGGCCGGGCTGGTCCGCCCGGCCAGCGCACCCGACCCGGCGGGTGGGCACCGGGTGCTGCCCGTGCGACCCGAGCTGACCGGGTTGCTGCCCAACCGGGGGCTGCGGCGCGGCAGCACCATCGCGGTCGGTGGCGGGCAGACCCGACCCAGCGGCACCACCTCGTTGTTGCTCGCGCTGCTCGCCGAGGCGTCCCGCGCCGGATCCTGGTGCGCCGTGGTCGGGATGCCGACCTTCGGGGCCGGGGCGGCGGCCGAGGCCGGCATCGTCCTGGACCGGCTCGCCCTGGTGCCGCAGCCCGGTCCCGAGTGGCCCACCGTCGTCGCCGCGCTCATCGACGGGGTCGATGTGGTGGTCACCGCGGTCCCGTCCACCGTCTCCGTCTCCGCCTCCGTCGCCGACCGGCTGGCCGCGCGGGCCCGGCAACGCGGCAGCGTGCTGGTGCCGTACGGCCGGTGGGACGGCGCGGACGTGACGCTCCAGGTGGTCCGTGGGATCTGGCAGGGGCTCGGGCCGGGGCGGGGCCGGTTGCGCCGCCGGGAGGTGACCATCTCGGCTCGCGGGCGGGGCGCCGCCGCCCGACCCCGGGAGGTCAAGGTCTGGCTGCCCGGTGACGAGCTGACCCGGGTCGTACCCGGCCCGGCCGCCGCCGCTCGGTCGGGTGCCACTCGGCTGCGGGTGGTGGCGGGCCGTGGGTGAACCGGTCCGGACACTGCTGCTCTGGTGCCCCGACTGGCCGGTACTCGCCGCCGAGATCGTCGACGGGGTGCCCGCCACCGGGCCGGTCGCCGTGCTGCACGCCAATCGGGTGATCGCCTGTTCCGAGCGGGCCCGCGCCGAGGGGGTACGCCGAGGGCTGCGTCGGCGGGAGGCGCAGGGTCGCTGCTCCGGGCTCACCGTCGTCGACCACGATCCGGGGCGGGACGCGCGGGCATTCGAGCCGGTGGTGGCCGCCGTCGAGGAGGTGGCGGTCGGGGTCGAGGTGATCCGCCCGGGGGCCTGCGCGCTGGCCGCCCGGGGGCCGAGCCGCTATCTGGGTGGTGAGGAGGCCGCCGCCGAGCGGATCGTCGAGCACGTCGCCCTCAGTTGCGCGGTGGAGAGCCAGATCGGTGTCGCCGCCGGGGTCTTCGCCGCCGGTCTGGCCGCCCGCGAAGGGCGGATCGTGCCGCCCGGCGGGACACCGGAGTTCCTGGCCGGTCAGCCCGTCGAGGCGCTCGGCCGGTCCGTCCTGGCCGACCTGCTGCGCCGGCTGGGGGTGCGTACGCTCGGCGACTTCGCCGCGCTGCCCGCCGGCGACGTACTGGCCCGGTTCGGGTTCGACGGGGCGCAGGCCCACCGGCTGGCCGCCGGACGGGACGACCGGCCGCTCGCGGTGCGGCGCCCGCCGGTCGACCTGACGGTCACCGCCGACCTGGACGAGCCGATCGACCGGATCGACGTGGCGGCCTTCGCGGCCCGGACACTGGCCGAGCAACTGCATGAGCGGCTCGCCGGGCACGGACTGGCCTGCACCCGTCTGGGCATCGAGGCGGTCACCGCGCACGGCCAGGAGTTGCACCGGGTCTGGCGGCACGACGGGCTGCTCACCGCGGCGGCGATCGCCGACCGGGTCCGTTGGCAACTGGACGGCTGGCTCTCCGGTGCCCGTCGCGGCGGTGACCGGCCGGCCCGTCCCACCGCCGGAATCATCCGGCTGCGGCTGCTGCCGGACGGAGTGCTGGCCCAGGCCGGCCTGCAACCGGGGCTGTGGGGGGAGACCGGTGCGGAACGCGAGCGGGCGCACCGCGCGCTGAGTCGGGTGCAGGGCCTGCTCGGTCCCGAGGCGGTGGTCACCGCGGTGCTCGGTGGTGGACGGTCCCCGGCCGACCAGACCCGGCTGGTGCCCTGGGGCGACGAACGACTCCCGGCCCGTCCCGGTGGGCGGCGGGCGAGCGCCGGGCCGGCTGTACCGTCCTGGCCGGGGCGACTGCCGCCGCCCTCGCCGGCCGTGGTGCTGCCCACCCCGCTCGCCGCGAGCGTGCTCGACGCCACCGGTGCGCCGGTCGTGGTGAGCGCCCGGCTGGCGATGAGCGCCCCACCGGCCCGGCTGAGCATCGGCACGATGCCGCCGCAGCCCACCGGCTCCACTCCCGCACCCGGTTCCGCCCCTTCGGCCACCGCCCCTTCGGCCACCGCCCCTTCGGCCACCGCCCCTTCGGCCACCGCCCCTTCGGCCACCGCCCCTTCGGCCACCGCCCCTTCGGCCACGGCGGCTTCGGCCACCGCGCTCCGTGGGGGCACGGTCGCGTCGGTCGAGATCGTCGGTTGGGCCGGTCCGTGGCCGGTCGACGAGCGGTGGTGGGCACCGGCCGAGGCCCGCCGCCGAGCCCGGTTCCAGGTCCGCCTCGCCGACGGCAGCGCCCTGCTGCTCGCCGTCGAGTCCGGCCAGTGGCTGGTGGAGGCGATCTATGACTGACGGGGCACTCGGGCCGGCGGGCTTCACCAGTTGCGGCATGTCGGGGCATCCGGGCCGGTTGAGGGCACGAGGCACGGCGTCCTGCGCGACGGCGGGGTGGCGGCGGTGAGTTTCCACAACCCCCGGCTGCCGTGGTCGGAGTTGGAGCGGGTGCTCTCCGGGCGGTCGGGCGGCGGGCAGGGCGGCGGCGGGAAGGGCGGCGGCGGGAAGGGCGACGGTGCGGGGCGGCACCTGCATGTGGTGGATCCCCTGGCGGTCGACGCCGACGGAGGTGACTCGCCGGCCTGGAGCCGGCGGCGGGAGCACTACCGACCGCCGGAGCTGACCCGGCCCGACGACGTGCCGCCGTACGCCGAACTGCACGCACACACCAACTTCAGTTTCCTCGACGGTGCCAGCCACCCCGAGGAACTGGCCGAGGAGGCCGTCCGGTTGGGGCTCACCGCGCTCGCCGTCACCGACCACGACGGTTTCTACGGCGTGGTGCGGTTCGCCGAGGCGGCCCGTGCGCTGGGCCTGCCGACGATTTTCGGAGCGGAGTTGTCTCTCGGCCTGCCTGGTCCGCAGAACGGCGTACCCGACCCGCACGGCAACCACCTGCTGCTGTTGGCCCACGGTCACGAGGGGTACGCCCGGCTGGCGGCGACCATCGCCCGCGCCCAACTGCGTGGCGGTGAGAAGGGCCGCCCGGTCTACGGCGAACTGGAGGAGATCGCCGCCGACCTGCGGGACCACGTGCTGGTGCTCACCGGCTGCCGCAAGGGGCACGTGCCGGCCGCCCTGCTCACCGAGGGGGTCGACGCGGCGGCCCGCGAGCTGGACCGGCTCACCGCACTGTTCGGCGCGGAGACGGTGGCGGTGGAGCTGACCGACCACGGGCATCCGATCGACGGCGACCGCAACGACGCCCTGGCCGAGCTGGCAACCGCCGCCGGCCTGCCCACGGTGGCCACGAACAACGTGCACTACGCGACTCCGGGGCGGCGTCGGCTGGCCACCACCCTCGCGGCCGTCCGGGCCCGGCGCAGCCTGGACGAGATCGACGGCTGGCTGCCCGCGGCGGGTACCGCCCACCTGCGCGACGGCGCCGAGATGGCGGCCCGGTTCGCCGCCTACCCGGGCGCGGTGGCCCGGGCCGCCGAGTTCGGCGCCGAGCTGGCCTTCGATCTTCAACTCGTCGCGCCGCAGCTGCCGGCGTACCCGGTGCCGCCGGGGCACAACGAGATGAGCTGGCTGCGCCACCTCACCGAGCGGGGTGCGCGGGAACGCTACGGCCCGCGCGAGGCGCACCCGCAGGCGTACGCGCAGCTCGACCACGAGCTGAACATGATCGAGGAACTGGGCTTCCCCGGCTACTTCCTGGTGGTGTACGACATCGTCGACTTCTGCCGGCGGGCGGACATCTACTGCCAGGGCCGGGGTTCGGCGGCGAACTCGGCGGTCTGCTACGCGCTGCGGATCACAAACGTGGACGCGGTCCGGCACCGGCTGCTGTTCGAACGGTTCCTGGCGCCCGAGCGCGACGGGCCGCCCGACATCGACGTGGACATCGAGTCCGACCGCCGGGAGGAGGTCATCCAGCACGTCTACGCCCGCTACGGCCGGGAGCACACCGCCCAGGTGGCCAACGTGATCTCCTACCGACCCCGCTCGGCGGTGCGGGACGTGGCCAAGGCGTTCGGCTTCCCACCCGGCCAGCAGGACGCGTGGAGCAAGCAGATCGACCGCTGGGGCGACGTGGCCACGGTGGACGTGCCGGAGATCCCCGAGCAGGTGGTCGCGTACGCCAACGAACTCCAGACGTTCCCCCGGCACCTGGGCATCCACTCCGGCGGCATGGTGATCTGCGACCGGCCGGTGATCGAGGTCTGCCCGGTGGAATGGGGGCGGATGCCCGGCCGCAGCGTGCTCCAGTGGGACAAGGACGACTGCGCCGCCGTCGGCCTGGTCAAGTTCGACCTGCTCGGCCTCGGCATGCTGTCGGCGTTGCACTACGGCTACGACATGATCGGGATGAGCCTGGATCTCGGCGACATGACGCTTGACGACCCCGAGGTCTACGACATGCTCTGCCGGGCCGACTCGGTCGGGGTGTTCCAGGTGGAGAGCCGGGCCCAGATGGCCACCCTGCCCCGCCTGCGGCCCCGCGAGTTCTACGACCTGGTGGTCGAGGTGGCGCTGATCCGGCCCGGGCCGATCCAGGGCGGCTCGGTGCACCCGTACATCCGGCGCAAGAACGGCCAGGAACCGGTGACCTTCGCGCATCCGCTGATGCGCAACGCGCTGGAGAAGACCCTCGGCGTGCCGCTGTTCCAGGAGCAGCTGATGCAGCTCGCCATCGACCTGGCCGGCTTCGACGCGGCCGAGGCCGACCAACTGCGCCGGGCGATGGGCGCCAAACGGTCGGTGCAGCGGATGGAGCAGATCGCCGACCGGCTCTACCGGGGCATGGCGGAGCGCGGCATCACCGGCGAGCTGGCCGACGACGTCTACCGCAAGCTCACCGCGTTCGCCAGCTACGGATTCCCGGAGAGCCACGCGATGAGCTTCGCCTACCTGGTCTACGCCAGCTCCTGGCTGAAGCGCTACCACCCGGGTCCGTTCCTGGCCGCGCTGCTGAGTGCCCAGCCGATGGGCTTCTACTCGCCACAGACCCTTGTCGACGACGCCCGCCGGCACGGCGTGCAGGTACGCCGACCGGACGTCAACGCCAGCGACGCGAAGCCGGTGCTGGAATCCACCCCGGACACCCGCTGGGGCAGCCGGGCGGGTGAACCGCCGCACGCCTGGGGGCTGGGCGGTCCGGCGGTCCGGCTCGGGCTGTCCAGTGTGCGTACCCTCGGCGACGGCGTGGCCGAGCGGATCGAGGCCGAGCGGACAGCGAACGGCCCGTACCGCGACATGCCGGATCTGGCCCGGCGGGTGGGTCTGACCGCCGCGCAGTTGGAGGCGCTGGCCACCGCAGACGCGTTCGCCTGTTTCGGGTTGACCCGGCGGCAGGCGCTCTGGGCGGCCGGCGCGGCGGCCCAGGAGCGGCCCGGTCGGCTGCCCGGCACGGTGACCGGTACGGCGGCACCGGTGCTGCCCGGGATGGAGGAGGTGGACCGGCTGGTCGCCGACGTCTGGGCCACCGGGCTGTCGCCGGAGAACCATCCGGCCCGGTTCATCCGGCCGCAGCTGGACGCCGTGGGCGCGGTGCCGATCGACCGGTTGGGCCGGGTGGAGCCGGGGCGGCGGATCCGGGTCGGTGGGATCGTCACCCACCGGCAGCGACCGGCGACCGCCGGTGGGGTCACCTTCCTCAACCTGGAGGACGAGACCGGCATGCTCAACGTCACCTGCTCGCCGGGGCTGTGGCAGCGGCACCGGCGGGTGGCCCGCACCAGCACGGCGTTGGTGGTGCGGGGCCGGCTACAGCGGCACGAGGGGGTGGTCAACCTGGTCGCCGACCGGCTGGACCCGATCGAAGCGCCGGTCCGCCCCACCTCCCGCGACTTCCGATGACGGCGGGACGACGGCCGACAGGTGCCCCCTGGCGGTCTGCTCCCGGCTGACTAGGCTCGACCGGGTGGAACAGACCCCAGGCCCGGCCGGGCCGCCGCTCACCCCCCGTACCGCCGTGGTCTGGTCGGTGCTGCGCGCCGAGTTGGACCGCCGGCCGGTCGCCGAGCTGACCGTGCTGGACGTGGGGGGTGGCACCGGCGGCTTCGCGGTGCCGCTGGCCCGGGCCGGGCACCGGGTGACCGTGGTCGACGCCAGTCCCGACGCGCTCGCCGCGCTCAGTCGCCGGGCCGCGGAGGCCGGGGTGGCCGGGCGGGTACGCGCGGTGCAGGGTGACGCTGACGCGCTGGCCGGCTTGATCGAACCGGCAAGCGTCGACCTGGCGCTCTGCCACGCCGTGCTGGAGGTCGTCGACGACCCGGCACCTGTGGTGTCCGCGCTGGCCGGCGTGCTGCGACCGGGCGGGGCGGCGAGCGTGCTGGTCGCCGGGCGGGCCGCCGCGGTGCTCGGCCGGGCGATGAACGGGCACCTCGACGTGGCCGCGACGCTGGCCGCCGACCCGGCCGGTGCCGCCGGCACCCGGGACACCCTGCGCCGCCGCTTCGACGTCGAGGGCGCCGCCGCGCTGCTGGCCGCCGCCGGGCTCACCGTCGAGGAGATCCACGGCGTACGCGTCCTGGCCGACCTGCTGCCCGCGGCGGTGGCGGACGGTCAGGCCGCTGCCCTGGTCGAGTTGGAGCGGACGCTGGCCGCGCAACCACCCTGGCGGGACGTCGCGGCCCAGCTGCACCTGTTCGCCCGCCGCCCGGCATGACCGGCCTGATCGGTCGAGCCCGACCGCTGGAGGTCGTCGCGCCGGGCTACGGCGGTGGAAGCCTCGCCGACGTGCTGCCCAGCGCGCTGGCCGTGCTCGGTGTCCCCGGCGCCACGGACCCGCTCGGCCTCGCCGCCGAACTGTCGGGGGTGCGCCGGATCGCGGTGCTGCTTGTCGACGGCCTCGGCTGGTACCAGATCCCGACCGCCGCACCGTACGCGTCGACGCTTACCGGACTGACCGCCGCGTCCGGCCGACCGCTCACCTCCGGTTTTCCCTCCACCACCCCGACCAGCCTGGTCACCCTGGGCACCGGCGCGGCACCCGGTGTGCACGGGGTGCTCGGCTTCACCGTGTGCGTTCCGGGCACCGAACGGGTGCTCAACCACATCGAGTGGCGCGACGGCGATCCCGATCCGCTGCGCTGGCAGCCGGTCCCCACCCAGTTGGAACGGGCGCGGGCGGCGGGTGTGGCGGTGACCGTGGTGAGCCGGCCGGAGTTCGGCGGTACCGGCCTGACCCTGGCCGCGAACCGGGGCGGTGACTACCGGGGTGCGGCCGGGGTCGACGCGGTGGCCGCCACCACGCTGGCGGCGCTGACCGCCGGCCCCGGCCCGACTCTCGTCTCCGCCTACCACCCGGACGTCGACCGGCACGGTCACCTCAGCGGCGTCGACTCGCTGCCGTGGCGGGTGGCGGTGACCGAGTTGGACGGGTTGTTGGCCCGGTTGGTGGACGGGTTGCCGCCCGACGCCGCGCTGCTGGTCACCGCCGATCACGGGCAGCTCGACATCCCCGCCGGAGATCGGTTCGACCTGGACACCGACCCCCGGCTGACCGACGGGGTGCGGGTGGTGGCGGGCGAGCCCCGGGTGCGTTACCTGCATGTCGCCCCGGGGGCCACCGCCGACGTGGTGGCGGCCTGGTCGGCCGTGCTCGGCACCGCCGCCCGGGTGCTGACCCGCGAGGAGGCGGTGGCCAGCGGCCGGTTCGGGCCGGTGGCCGCCGGCCACCTGGACCGGATCGGCGATGTCGTGGTGGTCTGCAACGACACGTACGCCGTGCTGGCCAGTCGGTCGGAGCCGCCGATGGTCTCCCGGTTGGTGGCCTTCCACGGCGCGGACACGGCGGCCGAGATGACCATTCCGCTGCTGGTGGTGCGGGGCTGACCGGCCGGAATGTCACAGCCGCGGGCTAATCTGCGCGGGTGGGCCGCAGCCAGTCGCTACCCCGGGGCGGCGATCCCCGGTTCGGGCCCGGCGCAGACGACGCCGGGTGCCCGATCCTGCACGTCGACATGGACGCCTTCTACGCCTCGGTGGAGGTTCGTCACCGCCCCGAGCTGCGTGGTCGGGCCGTCGTGGTCGGCGGGGTCGGTCCGCGCGGGGTGGTCAGTTCGGCCAGCTACGAGGCCCGGCGGTACGGCGTACGCAGCGCCATGCCCACGATGCGGGCCCGTGCGCTCTGCCCGCACGCGGTCTTCCTCGCCCCCGACTTCGCCCGCTACACGGCGGCCTCGCGGGCGGTCATGCAGATCTTCCGTGACGTCACGCCGCTGGTCGAGCCGCTCTCCCTGGACGAGGCGTTCCTCGACGTCGCCGGTGCTCGGCGACTGTTCGGTCGGCCGGCGACGATCGCTCGCCGCATCCGGGAGCGGGTCGCCGAGGAGCAGGGGCTGACCTGCTCGGTGGGGGTCGGACCGAGCAAGTTCGTGGCCAAGCTCGGCTCGACCCGGGCGAAGCCCGACGGTCTGCTCGTGGTGCCGGCCGACCGGGTGCTCGAGTTCCTGCACCCGCTACCGGTCGCCGCGCTGTGGGGGGTGGGGGAGCGTTCCGAGCAGGCACTGCTGCGGCTCGGTCTGCGTACCGTCGGTGATCTCGCACAGGCTCCGCTGGGCATGCTGCGGACCGCGCTCGGCGAGGCGGCCGCCGCGCACCTGCACGAGCTGTCCTGGGGTCGCGACCCGCGCCGGGTCAGCCCGGAGCAGGCCGAGAAGTCGATCGGTGCGGAAGTCACCTTCGATGTGGACGTCGACGATCCGGACGAGATCCGCCGTACGCTGCTGGCCCTGGCCGAGAAGGTCGGAGCCCGGTTGCGGTCCGCCGGGCAGGTGGGGCGGACGGTCTCGCTCAAGGTGCGCACCGCCGATTTCCGCACGGTGAGCCGGGCCCGCACCCTGGACGTGCCCACCGACGTGGCCCGGGAGATGTTCGACACGTCCTGGGCGCTCTACACCGCGCTGGACCCGGGTGAGCGGATTCGCCTGCTCGGTGTCCGGGCGGAGGGACTGACGGCGGCGGACCAGACGCCGCGGCAACTCGCCCTCGGGCAACCGGAGCGGGGCTGGCGGGAGGCGGAGGTCGCCGCCGACGCGGCGGCTGCCCGTTTCGGGCGGTCCGTCATAGGACCGGCCAGTCTTCTCACCGGGCGCGATCCCCGACGAAATGAAAATCCGACCCGGCCGTAGGTCGTCCCGCTTTCCGACGCGCGAGGGCCCTCGTAGACTTGCGGGTAAGCAGCCGGTTGGCTGCCACGGTCTGTCGGTCCGACCGGACCGACCAACGTGACCGGGGAGGAGTGCCGTGCCGCTCTCGGAGCACGAGCAGCGGCTGTTCGAGCAGATCGAGCGGTCGCTTGCCGAGGACCCCAAGTTCGCCTCGGCCGTGCGCGCCAGCGATCCGCGCTTCCACGCGCGGCGTCGCCTGCTCGTCGCTGCCGGCGTGATCATCGCTGGCCTGGCGTTGCTGGTCTATGGCGCGGTGATCAAAACTCCGCCGCTGGCAGTGGCGGGATTCGTTGTCATGTTGGCCTCGGCCGCGTTCGCGGTGCAGTCGCACCGTCGGGCGCAGTCACCCGACCTGCACGTCGTCGGGGGCACGGCGAGTCGTCGCCGGTCCCGAGGTCGTGCCGGCCGGAGGTCGGGTTTCCTCGACCGGATGGAGGACCGGTGGCGGCAGCGCCCGGAGGGGCACCGCTGAACCCGTTCCGCCGCTGACGAGGAAGCACGTCACCCCGGGCCGACCGCCCGGGGTGAGTGGCGCGCAACCGGCCAGAGTGCCGCGCGAGGCTTCGTGTTGCCCGCCTGTCGCTGTTAGCTGTCGCCCGTCGCTGTTCGCTGTAGCCGGTCGCTGTCACCTTGCCGTTGCTGTCGGATCGCCGGCAGGCGACGCGCCGAGCAGACTGATCGTGACTCACCGGATGCCGGTCGGCGGCCCGTTGCCGGCGACCCACGATGGTGTCGCCGGCAACGGGATCAGCACACCGCGTGGCTGGCTGGCGTTCAGCGACCCGCGCGGCTGGCGATCAACCGGCGCGGACTGAACCGCAGCAGCCTCCGGCGCACCTGCCCGGCCGAGTTGACCAGTCGTGACGAGTTGTCCGCGATGGCGGTGCGCCACCGGGACAACACCGACGGCGGCAGCATGGTCGCCACCAACCGGGTCCGCCGGTCGGCCTGCCCGGCGAGCGCGCCGCGTACCGTCCGCAGGGCCGCCGGCAGCGGTTCGCCGGTCAACGGGTCCCGGGCGTAGCGGGCCCGCTCCTCCGCCCGCCCGAGCAGGCGTACCGCCGACTCGGCGTCGGTCTGCGCGGCCAGGCGCTCCCGGGCCACCCGCTCCGCCGTGGCGCGTGGGGTTTCCGTCCGATCCACCCCGACCCGGTAGTCGACAAGCGTGTCGATCAGTTCGTCCCAGGCGGCGTGCGCGTCGGCCCGCGCCCGGTCCGGATCGGTGGTGACCACCACGAGCGGTTGCCCGGTCGCGGACGGGTCCGCGTCCGGCACGTCGACCGTCCGCACCGCTGGTGCCGGCCGGCCCCGACGGCGGCGCAGCGCGAGCCGGCGCAGTGCGGGCACGGTGAGCAGCACCAGCAGCGCCAGGACGCTGGCGGCGACCAGCCACGGCCAGACGGGCGTCTGCTCGGCGGGAGTGTCGGAGCCGAGCGCCGCACCCGGGTCCTCGCCCTCCTCGAACTGGTTCGGTCCCTGCTCCGCCTCGGCTGACGGATCCGTCTCCTCGGGCGTGTCCGAGTTGCCACCCTGCGGTGTGCTCTCCTCCGGGGCGTCCACGTCCGGCGCCCACGCCGAGCGGGTCGAGCCTGGCACGCCGTAGGCCGGGGTGGCGTCGAAGGGCACCCAGCCGATCTGGTCGAAGTAGACCTCTGTCCAGGCGTGCAGGTTGCGGTTGGTCAGGGTGAGGGTGTCATCGCTGCGCCGGCTGCCGTTGGTGAACCCGAAGGCGACCCGGGCCGGGATCCCCGCGTCGCGGACCATCCAGGCCAACGCCGCGGCGTACTGCTGGCAGTAGCCGACCTTGTTGTCCAGGAAGTCGAGAATCGCCTGTCCACTGGTGCCCTGCTCGGTGCTGAGTTGGTAGCTGAAGCCGTTGTCCTCGGAGAAGTAGTCGTAGATGGCTCGCACCTTGTCGTACTCGGTGCGCGCCCCCCGGATCAGGTCCTCCACCAGGGCACGGACCTCCGGCACGTCCGGCGTCACGGTCTGCTGCCGGCGCAGCGGCAGGTCCGCCGGCAGCGGCTGAGCCCGCCGCAGCGCCTGCGGACTGTACGACGAGCGCACGTAGTCGAAGGAGTACTCCTTGCCCCGGGAGTTTTCCCGGTTGGAGAAGACGACCTGCAGGTTCGGGTCGTAGAACCAGTTGTTGCCCAGATCGGCGAAGCTGACCGGTTCGGCGTAGACCGGCAACAGTGGCATGTTCAGCTCACGGCTCACCTGCACGGTGGCCCGTTGCCGGGTGCGTTGGATGCCCGGCGCCGACCGCCCCGAGGGATCGGGCAGGTCGCCGGTGACCCGCCGACCGTTCGGGCCGCGCACTCGGAAGCCGTCGGTACGCAGGTCGTCGGCGACGCCGAAGCGCAGATAGAACGGCTCATCCTCGGTGGTGGTGACCCTCACCAGGTCGGTCACCTGGGACTGGTTGAGCTGGCCACTGAGCGCGGCGAAGAGGTCGACCCGGCCGGGGGAGCCACCGAAGCCGGGACCGATGCCGGAACCGGTGCCCGAGTTGAGCGTGGTCATCAACCCGGCGGTCATTCCCGGCACGGCCAACGGCACCAGCACGGCCAGTGCGAGGCCCACCACCGCCAGTCGCCGGCCGGCGGCGGCCAACGGCGAGGACTCCCAGACGTCGACGTCACGGCCGTCGCCGGTGAACCGCCGGCCGAACCGGCGGACCCGGTCCACGTTGTCGGTGACCAGCAGCCACAGGAAACCGGCGGCACCGATCGCGAACGGCACCGGCGGGACGCTGTCCACGTAGACCGCCACCGGCACCGAGTAGATGGCCAGCATGGGCAGCCCGGCCAGGGCGGGGCGGCGCAGTCCGACGCAGAGCACGTCCACCAGCACCGCCACCCCGCCGATGCCGAGCACGGTGACGAACAGCAGCGGGTCGGTGTCCGGGACCTTCACGCCGTGGGAGCGCATGTCCTCGACCGAGTTGCCGAGCAACTCGGCGAAGTGCCCGAAGGTGGCCGGGGTGGGCAGCACCGCCAGCAGTTCGGAGCCGCTGGGGAACAGCCAGGTCAGGGCCAGCGTGAGACCGCCGACCATGGCCAGGATCTGCACCCACAGCGGGGTCCGGCCGAGCCGGGCCAGCGACGCCGCGGCGGCCACCGCGGCCACCGCGATGACTGCCTGGACCAGCCACGTCCAGCGGTCGAAGATGGCCGACAGTGGTGCTGCCGCGAGCAGCGTCGCGCCGGCGGCCACCAGGCCCAGGTTCCGATGGGCGATCATGAGGGGGACCTTCCGTTCATCGCACGCCACCGGCCACGGTCTCGGCCATCGCCGCGCGCAGCGCGAACCCCTGCGAGCCCCGCCCCGCCTGCGGCCAGAGCGCCGGTAGCCGGCCGCCGTGGTCGACGCCGATCACCCGCCAGCCGGAATGCAGCAGCGCCAGCGCCGCGGCGTCGTGCGCCTGATCGGCCTCGGCCCGCGCGGGCGTCGGCAGGTTCAGCCAGGCGGAGCTGTCCAGCAGGAAACAGACACAGGTGGCGCCGTTGGCCCGAAGCCCGGCCAACAACTCCGCCTCGGCGGTGCTCAGCGACCCGAACAGACCGATGATCAGCCCGCCGTCGGCGCGTTGCCGTACGTGCTGCACCAGGGTGGTGATCTCGACCCGCTGGTCGAGCCGGACCTCCGCGAGCTGGTCGAGCAGCAGGCCGTCGCCGGCGCCCTCGGTGGCGTCGACGTCCGCGCCCGAGCCGGTGACCAGGCGTAGCTTGTACCCGGCCTGCCGCAGATGCACCGCGATGCTGGCGGCGGCCGACACCGCCCACTCGAAGCTGGCCGTCGGACCGTCGCCCTGATGTCCGTACGCGCGGGTGTCCAGCAGCACCGTGGCCCGGCTCTCCCAGGGCTGCTCCTCCCGGCGCACCATCAGCTCGCCGGTGCGCGCGGTCGACTTCCAGTGCACCCGGCGCAGGTCGTCGCCGCGCCGGTACTCCCGGGTGGCCGCGTCGTCCTCGCCGTGCACCGCCACCGAGCGGGCCCGACTCTCGCCGCTGCCGGCGTACTCACCGGGCAGCCGCACCGACGGCAGCGGGACCACCTGCGGAACGACGGTGAGCCGGTCGGTGCCCGGGAAGGCGCGACTGAGTTCGCAGAGGCCGAACGGGTCGGTCATCCGGACCACCAGCGGCCCCACCTCGTACCGGCCACGCACGTCGGCGCGCACCGTGTACGCCACGGAACTGGCCTGGTGCGCGCCGAGACGTTCCAACACCACCCGAGGGCGGCTGCCGAGGGCGTACGGGAGCCGGTCCTCCAGCAGCAGGGTGCCGGTGGGCAGCCGGGACATGTTCTGCAGGCGCAGCACCACCCGGGCGGTCGCGCCGACCGGCACCCGGTGCGGCTCCAGCGACCGGTGGCAGGCGAGCTTGTAGCGGCTGCGGCCGACGTAGAGCGCGGCGAGCAGCGGCAGGACGGCCAGCAGCACGGCCACCCGCAGCAGGTCCTTCTCGCCGAGGATGCCGGCGGAGATGGCCGCCGCCACCGCCGCGGCCAGGAAGGAGCGGCCGCGGGTGGTCAGCCCGCGCAGCCCGTCACGCACGTCACGGCCTCCGCGGCTCGAAGGGGGCCCGGCCGTTACCGCTCGGTGGCCGGGTGTCGTAGGGCGAACGCTTGCGGTCGTGCGGCAGCGGCAGCCGGTGCACCAGGTCGGCGACGATCGCGTCGGTGGTACGCCGGGCGAGCTGGGCGTCGGCCGTGGGGATGATCCGGTGCGCCAGCACCGGCACGGCGAGCACCTGGAGGTCGTCGGGCAGGACGTAGTCACGCCCGTCGAGGGCGGCCACCGCGCGGGCGGTGCGCAGCAGTTGCAGGGTGCACCGGGGGGAGGCGCCCAGGCGCAGGTCGGGTGACTCGCGGGTGGCGGTGACCAGGTCGACCGCGTACTGCTTGACCGCGTCGGCGACGTGCACCTGCCGGACGTGACCGATCAGCCGGCGTACGGTGTCGGCGTCGGAGACCGGCCGCAGCCCGGACAGCGGGTCGACCGCACCGTGCCCGTCGAGCATGGCCAGTTCGGCGGTCGGGTCCGGGTACCCCATGGCGATGCGGGCCGTGAACCGGTCGCGCTGCGCCTCCGGCAGCGGGTAGGTGCCCTCCATCTCGATCGGGTTCTGAGTCGCGATCACCATGAACGGCGTCTGCAACTGGTAGGTCACCCCGTCGACGGTGACCTGCCGTTCCTCCATGCACTCCAGCAGCGCGGACTGGGTCTTCGGCGAGGCCCGGTTGATCTCGTCGCCGACGACCAGGTTCGCGAAGACGGCACCCGGACGGAACTCGAAGTCGTGGGTCTCCTGGTTGTAGACACTGACCCCGGTGACGTCGCTGGGCAGCAGGTCGGGCGTGAACTGGATGCGGCGCACCGAACAGTCGATCGACCTGGCCAGGGCCTTGGCCAGCTTGGTCTTGCCGACGCCGGGCACGTCCTCGATGAGCAGGTGACCCTCGGCGAGCAGGACGGCCAGCGCCAGCCGCACGGTCGCGGTCTTGCCTTCGATGACCTGTTCGATGTTGGTCACGATCGCGTCACTGGCGGCGCGGAACTCGTCGTACGGCAGCAGACCGCCAACGTCGTCCCAGGTCTGTTGTGTCACGGGCCTCCTCCTCGTCGCCGTCACGGCAGCTCTCTACAAGAGCACCTGGCCCCGCCGTTTCGTTCGCGACGTGTGAGCCTCATGTGCCGCGGCAATCTCACTGGCCTCTCAGGCTAACCATGTTTGTCGTCAACGCCGACCGCCGCAGGTGTTTGAGCGCTTACGCAGTGATTTGTCATCACGCAGCGCATGTCATCGGTTCTGCCGGGTAAGCGGCCCCGAATCCGCCGGCCCGGGACGGGAGGGACATGCCGGAGACGACGCTGCCGATCAACCTCGGCACCTGGCTGCTGGCGATCAGCCCCATCCTGCTGCTCCTGCTGCTGCTGGCGGTGCTGCGGTGGAAGGCGCCACAGGCCGGCCCGGTCGGCATGTTCCTCGCCGTCGCGGTCGCCGTGCTGTTCTTCCGTACGCCGTGGGAGTCGGTCGCGGTCGGCGCCGGCAAGGGTGTCTGGGACGCCGTGTTCATCCTGCTGGTGATCTGGCCGGCGTTGCTGCTCTACCGCATCGGTACCGCCTCCGGTGCCTTCGACGCGTTGCGTCGGGGGCTGTCCCGCTACAGCCGCAACCACGTCTTCCTGGTGCTCGCTTTCGGCTGGGTCTTCGCCTCCTTCATGCAGGGCATCGCCGGCTTCGGCGCGCCCATCGCGATCGTGGCGCCGCTGCTGCTCGCGATCGGGGTACGGGCCGTCTACGCCGTGGTGATCCCGCTGATCGGGCATGCCTGGGCGAACATGTTCGGCACCCTGGCGGTGGGCTGGCTGGCCACCCTCCAGGTGGTCGATCTCGAGGACGAGCTGACCACCACGCTGATCACCGCGGCGCTGCTGGCTCCGGTGACCCTGATGGCGGGTGCGGCCATCGCCTGGATGGCCGGCAAGGGTCCGGCGCTGCGGCTGGCCTGGCCCTTCATTCTGATCATCTCGGCCATCCACGGCGGTCTCCAGTTCGTGATCATGTACTGGGAGCCGGTGCTGTCGACCTTCCTCGCCGCCACCGTGGCGCTTGTCGCGCTCTACCCGCTGTCCCGCTGGTCCCGCTACCGGGAACCGGCCCGGAGCGTCCCGGACCGCCCGGCGATGAAGCCGGAGGCCGGGGAGACGGCCGAGGACGAGGACGAGCACGCACCGACGATGAGCCTGTCCTGGGCGCTGTTGCCGTACGCGGTGCTCACCGCCGTCGCCGTGTTCACCCTCGCGGTGCCGCCGGTCGAGGCGGCGCTGGACCGGATCGAGTTCGGTCTGCCCTTCCCGGAGGCCGACACGGGCTACGACGTGGTCACCGAGGCGGAGCAGCCCTACTCCGCGATCGCTCCGTTCACCCATCCGGGCTTCTCGCTGATCGTCGCGGTGCTGGTCACCTGGCTCGTGTTCCGTGCCAGGGGCTTCTTCGCCGCCCGGGCCGAGCGGCAGGGACGGCAGCCGGTCTGGTCGAGCCTGGCCGCCGACGCCACGCCGGCCTCGGTGGCCATCCTGTCCTTCCTGATCCTGGCGGGGGTGATGGAGCACTCGGGGCAGACCGACCTGCTGGCCCAGGGCATCGAGCAGATCTCGCCACCTCTGCTGTACGCCTTCGCCGCGAACCTCATCGGCTTGATCGGCGCCTTCATGACCTCCAGCAACACCGCCTCGAACGTGCTGTTCGGCCAGTTGCAGCAGGGCGTGGCGTCCGGCACCGGCCTGTCCGAGAGCGCGGTCATCGGTGCGCAGAGCGCCGGCGGGGCGATCGGCAACGCCATCGCCCCGGCCAACATCGTGCTCGGCACCGGCACCGCCGGCATCGTCGGGCAGGAGGGCGCGGTGCTGCGCAAGACCCTGCCGTGGACCCTGACCGCCGCCGTGGTGATCGGGCTGCTGACCCTGCTGTTCGTCTGACCGGAAGGAGTCGACAGTGAGCGAGCTGCGATGGCTGCTGCTGGCGATGGTGCTGTTCCTGCTGGCTCTGCCCGCGTTGAGCCTGGGCACCGACGGCGGGTTGCCGGCGTTGTGGTGGACCGGGCTGGCCCTGGTGGCCGTCGCGGCGGCGATCCCGGTCGTGCTGCGGTTCGCGCCGTCGGGCGGTGCGGACTGACATGGCCGCGTACCGGGAGATCTACCGCGAAACCGGCGACGGTGGGGTGCAGCTGGGAGCCAGCGCCGACCGCTGGTACCTCTACGAGGACCACGTCCACCTGGCACCGCACCACACCGAGGGACAACTGGTGCGGTTCGACGCCGAGTTGCTGCCGTTCGTCGACAACCTGGACCGGGGCGCGCTGGCGGTGGTGGACATGCAGAACGACTTCTGTGCGCCGGGCGGCTGGACCGAACGTTCCGGGCTCGACCACGAGGCGTGCCGGGCGGCCATCCCGGGTGTGCAACGGGCGATCGACGCCGCCCGGCGACACGGCATGTTCGTCATCTGGATCTACTGGCACAACCGGCCGGACCTGCGCAATCTCGGCGCGCCGACGCTGCACTCGTTCAAGCACCGCCTCGATCAGGCCGGAATCGGGGAGGACCTGGACAACGGCGCGGTGCTCACCGCCGGGTCGTGGGGCGCGGAGATGGTCGACGAGCTGAAGGGCTACCTGGTCGACGACGACATCCACGTCGAGAAGGTGCGGATGAGCGGCTTCTACGGCACCCATCTCGACCAGGTGCTACGGACCCAGGGCATCCAGACCCTCTACGTCTGCGGCGTCAACGCCGACCAGTGCGTCAGCACCACCCTGGAGGACGCCTACTTCCGTGACTACAACCCGGTGCTCATCGCCGACGCCACCGCCACGTCCAGCCCTGCGTACTGCAAGGACGCGGTGCTGTTCAACACCAAGCAGTGCTGGGGTTTCGTCACCACCACCGACGCCTTCGCCAACCCGCAACCGTACGAGCGGAAAGGGAGGCCATGACCGCACCCCACGGACCCCGCACCGGTCGGCCGCCCACCCGCGCCGACCGCGGCATGGTCGCCTCGCCGCATCACCTGGC
Source organism: Micromonospora sp. NPDC000442 (assembly GCF_042898635.1). NCBI lineage: Bacteria > Bacillati > Actinomycetota > Actinomycetes > Micromonosporales > Micromonosporaceae > Micromonospora > Micromonospora sp. NPDC000442. The sequence goes on from NZ_JBIAYZ010000007.1 coordinate 127,418, forward strand.
CAGCGGTGCCGGGTTGGCGGTGCTGCGTGCCGGCGGCAGTGCGGTGGACGCCACGATCGCGGTCAACGCACTGCTCTGCGTCGCGTACCCGCACATGGCGGGCCTCGGCGGTGACGGCTTCTGGCTGCTGGCCGAGCCGGATGGTGCGGTGCACGCGCTGAACGCCTCCGGCCCCGCGGCCCAGGCAGCCACTCGCGACTACTACGGCGAGCGGGGCCACACCGACGAGGTGCCGTCGCGCGGTGCCCTGTCGGCGCTGACCGTGCCGGGTGCGGTCGACGGCTGGCGGCTGGCCCACGAGCGGTACGGCCGGTTGCCCTGGGCCAGCCTGTTCGACGACGCCATCCACTACGCACGGCACGGAATCCCGGTGGCCCGCTCGCTCGCCGACTGGTTGGTGGAGGATCTCGATCTGCTCGGCGCGGAGCCCACGACCGCGCGGCTGTTCGCGCCGCAGGGTCGGGCGCGGCGTGAAGGTGAGCGGATCGCGCAGCCGGAGTTGGCCCGCTCGCTGGAACTGATCGCCACCCAGGGGGCCCGCGCCGGATTCTACGAAGGTGACCTCGGCCGGCGCTTCTGCGCCGGGATCGCCGAGCAGGGCTCGCCGCTGCATCCGGACGACCTGGCCGCCTACCAGGCCCACTGGGAGGCCCCGATCGCCACCGACTACCGGGGCCACACGGTGTACGAGTTGCCGCCGAACACGCAGGGCTTCGCCGCCCTGCAGATCCTCAACCTGATCGAGGGCTACGACGTGGCCGCCTGGGGTGACGGCACCCCGGACTACTACCACCACCTGGCGGAGGCGGTGAAGCTGGCCTTCGCCGACCGGGACGAGTGGCTCACCGACCGGCACTGGGTGGACATCCCGATCCCTGAGCTGCTCGACAAGGCGTACGCTGCGGGGCGCCGCGAGTTGATCCGGCCGGACCGGGCGATGCTGATGGCCGACGTCGAGCCGGGAATCCGCTTCGGACCGAAGGCGCGTCGGCGCGCACCGCAGGGCGACACCTGCGCGTTCTGCGTCGTCGACGAGCGCGGGCTGGTCGTGTCCGCCATTCAGTCGATCTACCACGACTTCGGCTCGGGGATCGTCTCCGGTGACACCGGGATCATCCCGCAGAACCGGGGCTCGTTCTTCTCGCTGGACGAGCGACACCCGAACCGGATGGAGCCGGGGAAGCGGACCTTCCACACCCTCATACCCGGGCTGGTCTGCGTCGACGGCCGGCCGTGGTTGGCCTTCGGATCGATGGGGGGCGAGGGGCAGCCGCAGACCCACGCGGCGCTGCTCACCCGCCTGATCGACTTTGGTTACGACGTGCAGCAGGCGATCGAGTCACCCCGCTGGCTGATGGGTCGCACCTGGGGCACCACCGCCCAGGACCTCTCCCTGGAAGGGCGCATCTCCGACGAGGTGGTGCGGGAACTGCAACGCCGTGGCCAGCCGGTGCGGATGCTGCCGAACTGGGACGACAACATGGGCCACGCCCAGGCGATCCGGATCGACGCCGAACGGGGCCTGTTGGAGGCGGGCGCCGATCCGCGTGGTGACGGTGCCGCGATCGGCTATTGAGGCGGGCGGGACGAGGTGATCCTCGCCGCCACGCTCGCCTGGCAGGTCGGCCTGGCGGTCTGCGTACCGCTGCTGGTGCGGCGCTTCGGCCGTAACGCCGGCTATCCGTTGGCCGCCGGCTATCTCGTCGCGGCGTCACTGCTGCTCACCCGGTTGCCGGTGATCCTCGACGACCGGGAAGTCACCGTGGCCTGGCGGTGGCTGCCCGGGCTGGCGGTCCACGCCGCGTTGCGGATGGACGCGCTGGGGCTGGTCTTCGCGTTGCTGGCCCTCGGGGTAGGCGCGCTCATCATGGCCTACTGCCCCCGCTACCTCGACGGCAGCGAGGACGAGCAGAAGCGGGTGTACGTGACGATGACCCTCTTCGCCGCCGCGATGCTGGGCCTGGTCCTCGCCGACGACCTGCTGGTGCTCTTCGTCTTCTGGGAACTCACCTCGATCCTCTCCTTCGTCCTGATCGGGCAGGGCGGTCGGCCGGCGGCCACCGGACCGGCCGTGCAGGCGCTGCTGGTCACCGTCGCCGGCGGTCTCGCGCTGCTGACCGCGATCGTGCTGCTGGCGGTCCACCTCGGCACCACCAGCCTGGACACCATCGTGGCCGAGCCGGAGCGGTTGAGCGGCGTACCGGCCTGGGTGGTGGGGACGCTGATCATCGTCGCGGCGTGCACCAAGTCCGCGCAGCTGCCGTTCCATTTCTGGCTGCCCGGTGCGATGGTGGCGATCACACCGGTGAGCGCGTACCTGCACGCGGCGACGATGGTGAAGGCCGGCATCTACCTGCTGATGCGGTTCTCGGCGGTGTTCGGTGGCTCCTGGGCGTGGGACGGCACCCTGATCGCCGTGGGTCTGCTCACCGCGATCCTCGGCGCGTTGCTCGCGCTGCGTCAGTACGACCTGAAGGCGCTGCTGGCGTACTCCACGGTCAGTCAGCTCGGCCTGCTGGTCGGGGTGATCGGCGTCGGTACCCCGGACGCCGACGCGGCGGCGATCCTCTACACCGTCGCCCACGCGCTGTTCAAGGCGACCCTGTTCATGCTGGTCGGCATCATCGACCATCAGGCGGGCAGCCGCGACGTGCGGGAGCTGGCGGGGCTGCACCGGGTGATGCCGGCGACGGTCTGGCTCACCGTGCTGGCGGCGATGTCGATGGCCGGCCTGCCGCCGACCATCGGCTTCGTCGGCAAGGAGGCGATCTTCGAGGCGCTCGGCGGGGCCTACGGGGGAGGGTGGTTGGGCTGGTGCGCGGCCGGGCTCGGAGTGCTCGCCTCGGTGCTCACCTTCGCGTACGCGGCCCGTCTGGTGCACGGGATGGTGGAGGGACCGACCCGGCAGCGCCAGCTGCGCGAGCCGTCCTGGGCGTTTCTCGCCCCGGCCGCGGTGGCCGCGGTGACGGCGGCCGTGCTCGGCCCGACAGTGGCCGTACTGAGCCCGCTGGTGGAGCGGGCCGCGGACGATGCCCGCCCGGAGGGTACCCCGCCCTACCTGGCCTTCTGGCACGGCTTCACCCCGGCGTTGGGGCTGAGCGTGCTCACCGTGCTGCTGGGTGTGCTGATGTTCCTCGGCCGGGTCCGGGTGGACCGGTGGCTTCGGGCCGTACCCACCACCCCGCCGCTCGCCGAGTTGTTCGAGCGCGCCCGGCAGGCGGTGCTGCACGGGGGTTCGATCATCGCCCGGACCGCGCACGCGCCGGGCCCGGCGCCCTACCTGGCCCGGCCGTTGCTGGCGACGGTGGCCCTGGCCGCGGTCGCGGCGGTGGCGCTGCCCAACGTCTCGGCCGGCGTCGGCGGTGACCCGGCCCGGCCCGGTGACTGGTTGCTGCTGGGGCTGCTCGTGACGGCCCTCGCCGGGCTGCTGGTGGTGCGCTCCGCGCTGGCCGCGATCGGACTCACCGGCGTGGTGGGGCTGCTGCTGTCGGCGTGGTTCCTGACCCTCGGAGCACCGGACGTGGCGTTGACCCTGATGCTGGTGGAGGTGCTGACCGCAGTGGTCATCATGCTGGCCCTGCGGCAGCAGCCGCGTCGGCTCGCGCCCGTCGGACGACGCCTGCCGGTCGTGGGTGCGGCCCTGCTCGCGACCGCCACCGGGGTCGCGGCGGTCGCCGGTACGGCGGTACTGACCGGACGCGACCAGGTGTCCGACCCTGGCCGGTGGTATCTCGACCGGGCGGAGGTGCTGACCGGCGGTGCCAACGTCGTCAACACCATCCTGGTGGACTTCCGGGCCCTGGACACCCTCGGCGAGGCGGTGGTGCTCGCGGTGGTGGCACTCGGGCTGGTCCGGCTCGCCGCCGGTCGTCCGGTCGAGCCGGCCAGCACCGGGCCCACCGGCGACGACCTCGTGCTCGGCCTCGCCTACCGGGTGCTCGCACCGGTGATGCTGCTCGCCTCGGCGGTGCTGTTCCTGCGCGGACACGAGGAGACCGGCGGCGGCTTCATCGGGGCGCTGCTGGCGGGCACCGCCGTCGGGCTCGGTCAGTTGGCACACCCCGGCGGAGCACCACTGCTGAGCCGGCTCAGGTCGGCGCCACTGGTGGCGGCCGGGCTGCTGACCGCGACGGTCGCCGCGCTGGTGCCGCTCGCCGTAGGTCGGTCGCTGCTCACTCCGCTCGCCCTCCGCACACCGGATCCGTTGCCGTCGCTGTCCACGTCGCTGCTGTTCGACCTCGGGGTCTACCTGATGGTCCTGGCACTGGTGGTGGCCGCCGTACGGCGGCTCGGCGTACTGCCGGCCCAGCCGGCCAACCAGCCGGAGATCGGAGGTGCCCGGTGAGCGCCGCGTTCGTGGTCGGCGTCCTGGTGGCCGCGGGGGTGTTCCTGCTGCTGCGGCCGGGCCTGCTGCGCGTGGTGCTGGGCTTCGTGCTGCTCGGCCACGCCGTCAACGTGGTGCTGCTCGCCGCCGGCGGGCTGGGCCGGCGGACCGCGGCGCTGGAGGAGGTGGGTCCCGACACCGCCGACCCGTTGCCGCAGGCGTTCGTGCTGACCGCCATCGTGATCACCTTCGGGATCACCATCCACCTGCTCGGCCTGCTGCGACGCGGCGCCGGTGGGCCCGCCAGCGGCGCGGACCCCACGGACGGCAACGATGGTGACGCCGCCGGCGACTCCGACTCCGACGGCATCGGTGGAGCGGGCGGGTACGGCACCACGGGGCGGCGGCGGTGAGCGGTCTGCTCCTGATCCCGGTGGTCGGGCCGCTGCTGGTCGCCGGGGTGCTGCTCGCCCTGCCGGGCCGCACCAGGCTGCATCGGGTCGGCGCGTTCACCACCGTGACGGTGGTGCTGGCGAGCGGCCTGGTTCTGCTGGTGCGGACCAGTGAGGGCGCGCTGGCCGTGCTGCGGGTCGGTGGCTGGCCCGGTCCGATCGCCATCAGCCTGGCGGCGGACGTGCTCAGCGCCCTGCTGGTCACCGTGACGGCGCTGGTGGTGCTCTGCTGCCTGGTCGCCGCGGTCGGCTCCGGCGACGACCGTCGCCCGTACTTCCTGCCGCTGGTGCTGGTGCTCACCGCCGGGGCCGGCGGCGCGTTCCTCACCACCGACCTGTTCAACCTCTTCGTACTCATCGAAGTGATGCTGGTGCCCTCGTACGTGCTGTTGAGCCTGGCCGGCGGGGCCGGGCGCGGCGGCGCGGCACGGGTGTACGTGGCCACCAACCTGCTCGGCTCCACCCTGCTGCTGGCCGGGGTGGCCCTGGTCTACGGCACCACCGGAGTGGTCGGGCTGGGCGACCTGGCCGGCGCGGCTCGCGACCGACCGACCGTCGCGGTCGCCTGCGGTGTGGTGCTGCTCGCCCTCGGCGTCAAGAGTGCGCTGGTGCCGCTGCACGACTGGCTGCCCCGCACCTATCCGGTGGCCTCGCCGGTGGTGGTGGCGCTCTTCTCCGGGTTGCTGACCAAGGTCGGTCTCTACGCGGTGATCCGGATCTACGCGGTGGTGTACGGCGGTGATCCCGGATACCGCTGGCTGCTCGGCGCGGTGGCGCTGTTGTCGATGGTGGTCGGCGTGCTCGGGGCCGTGGGCGAGATCTCGATGCGGCGGATCCTGACCTTCCACATGGTCAGCCAGCTCGGCTACATACTGCTCGGCCTGGCCCTGTTCACCGCCGCCGCGCTGGCCGCGGCGGTCTACTACCTGGCCCAGTACATCCTGGTGAAGGCGGCGTTGTTCCTGTGTGCGGCAGCGGTACGCGCCGGCCGGGGTACCGACCGGCTCGACGGTTCCGGCGGTCTGGCCGGGCAACGTCCCGCGCTCGCCGTGGCCTTCGCCGGGGCGGCGCTGTCGCTGGCCGGCCTGCCGCCGTTCTCCGGGTTCCTAGCGAAGTTCCTGCTGCTGCGGGCCACCGTGGAGACCGGTGCCTGGCTGGCCATGGCGGTCGCGGTGCTGGTCAGTCTGGTCACCCTGCTGTCCATGCTGAAAATCTGGAGCGCGTTGTTCACCGGCGACCCGCCGGCTTCGTCGACCGTGGCGAAGCGGATCGGACCGACGCTGTTCGGCCCACCGCTGGCGCTGGCCGGCCTCTCCCTGGCGGCCGGGCTGGCGGCTGCACCGCTGCTGGTGGTCGCCGACACGGCGGCGGCCGGGCTGCGTGACCCGGCGGGCTACGTCCGGGCGGTGACCGGCCGATGAGCAGCGACGCGATGACGACCCCCCGGCGCACGGCGGTGCGGGCTCGACGTGTCCTGCGGTTCGCCGGCTACTTCGCGGTCCGGCTGGTCCAGGCGAACCTCGCCGTGGCCTGGGAGATCCTGACGCCGGGTTCCGGGCTGGCACCCGCGGTGGTGCGGGTGCCGCTGCGGGCGGCCACCGACACGGAGGTGGCGGCGGTGGCGCTGGCGGTGAGCCTGACCCCGGGCACACTGACCCTGAGCGTGCACCGCGAACCCACCGCCGCGTTGTGGGTGCACGGCATGTACGCCGCCGACCCGGTGGCGTTCCGGCGGGCGGTGACCGAGCTGGAGTGGCGGCTGCTGGCCGCCCTGCGTCCGGCCGCCCACCCGGACGGCCCCGACGCCGGCCGGTCGGAGGTGACACGGAGGTGACGATGCTCCTGCTCGACTCGGTGCTCGTGGTCCTCGCCGGCTCGATGGCGGTGGTGATCGCCCGGCTGGTGGTCGGTCCGACCGACGCCGACCGGGCGGCCGCCCTGGATCTCGGCTTCTTCGTCTTCCTGGCGGCCCTGGCGGTGCTCGCCGCCCGGCTGCACACCCCGGACCTGCTCGACCTGGTGCTCACCGGGACGCTTGTGAGTTTCCTGGCGACGGTGGCGATGGCCCGGCTGGTGCACCGGAGGCAGCGGTGATCCGGACCCTGGCGGCGTCGACGCTGCTGCTGCTCGGCACCGCGCTGATCGCGACCAGCGCGGTCGGCCTGATCCGTCTGCCGGACGTCTACCACCGGATGAACTCCGTGGCCAAGGCGGCCAGCCTCGGGGTGAGTTGTGTCCTGCTCGGTGTGCTGCTGCTGATTCCCGGCTGGCGTACCGCCGTGGTGGTCCTGGCCGCCGTCGGGCTGCAATTGTTCACGGCACCGATCGGCGGCTACGCCCTGGCGCGGGCCGCCTACCGTGCCGGGGCGCCGCTGGCACCGATCACCCGCTACGACGAACTCGGCGGTCGGACCGGTGAGGGCGGCGACGAGTCGACCCGGGACCCGGTCTGAGGGGTGGTGGGCGGCGGCGAAACACCCGGGCGCGGTACACTGCCGGTCATGGCCGGAGTCTTCCTGCTTCTTACCGGGCCGTGCTGATGCGCTGAACGCGCGACAGCACGGCGGCCCCTCCTGCGTGAGGGGCTTTTTCGTGCCCGCCGCCGGTCCCCGACGGGCCGGCGCGGCAGACCCGAGACCAGCCAGCACTCCGACAGACTCCGCCGAGCGACGCGAGGAGAAGGCCATGACCGAGGCAGACGTCCCACCGTTCCGGTACACCGCGGCGCTGGCAGACGAGATCGAACGCCGCTGGCAGGACCGTTGGGAGCGAGAGGGCGCCTTCCACGCGCCGAACCCGTCCGGTCCGCTGGCCGATCCGGCCCACCCGCGGTCCGGTGCGGAGAAGCTGTACGTGCTGGACATGTTCCCGTACCCGTCCGGGGCCGGGCTGCACGTCGGGCATCCGCTGGGATACATCGGCACCGACTGCTTCGCCCGGTACCAGCGGATGGCCGGCCGCAATGTGCTGCACGCGATGGGTTTCGACGCGTTCGGCCTGCCCGCCGAGCAGTACGCGGTGCAGACCGGCACACACCCCCGGACCACCACCGTGGCCAACATCGACCGGTACCGGGCGCAGCTGCGCCGGCTGGGGCTGGCCCACGACCAGCGGCGATCGGTGGCCACCATCGACACCGACTTCTACCGCTGGACCCAGTGGATCTTCCTGCAGATCTTCAACTCCTGGTACGACCGCGAGGCCGGCCGGGCCCGACCGATCAGTGAGCTGATCGCCGAGTTCGCCGGAGGCGTGCGGCGCACCCCGGACGGCCGGCCGTGGGCGGAGCTGTCGGCCGCCGAGCGACGCGCCATCGTCGACGACCACCGCCTGGCGTACGTGTCGCAGGCGCCGGTGAACTGGTGCCCCGGGCTGGGCACGGTCCTGGCCAATGAGGAGGTCACCGCCGACGGTCGCTCCGAGCGGGGCAACTTCCCGGTCTTCAAGCGCAACCTGAAGCAGTGGATGATGCGGATCACCGCGTACGGCGACCGGCTGCTGGACGACCTGGACAAGCTGGACTGGCCGGAGCCGATCAAGCTGATGCAGCGCAACTGGATCGGCCGGTCGCGGGGCGCGCACATCGACTTCCCGACCGCGGTCGCCCCGATCCGGGTGTTCACGACCCGGCCCGACACCGTCTTCGGCGCCACCTACATGGTGCTGGCCCCGGAACACGAGCTGGTGGACACGCTGATGCCGGCGGCCTGGCCGGAGGGCACCCGGGACGCGTGGACCGGCGGGCACGCCGCCCCGCGGGAGGCCGTCGAGGCGTACCGCAAGGCGGCGGCCGCCAAGACCGACGTGGAACGGCAGGCCGAGACGAAGGAGAAGACCGGCGTCTTCACCGGCGCGTACGCCACCAACCCGGTCACCGGCGGCCAGATCCCGATCTTCATCGCCGACTATGTGCTGGCCGGCTACGGCACCGGCGCGATCATGGCGGTGCCCGCCCAGGACGAGCGGGACTGGGAGTTCGCCGAGGTCTTCGAGCTGCCGATCGTGCGTACCGTGCAGCCGCCGGAGGGCTTCGACGGCAAGGCGTACACCGGGGAAGGGCCGGCGATCAACAGCGCCGCGCCCGAGCGCGGCCTGGACCTGGACGGCCTGGGGGTGGCCGACGCCAAGGCCCGGATCATCGGCTGGCTGGAGGAGACCGGCAGCGGCCAGGGCGCGGTGACCTACCGGCTGCGGGACTGGCTGTTCAGCCGGCAGCGTTACTGGGGCGAGCCGTTCCCGATCGTGTACGACGCCGACGGCGCCGCCATCGCGCTGCCGGAGGAGATGCTGCCGGTCGAACTGCCCGAGGTGGACGACTTCTCCCCGCGCACCTTCGACCCGTCCGACGCCGACAGCGATCCGGAGACGCCGCTGTCGCGCCGCCGCGACTGGGTCGAGGTCGAACTGGACCTGGGTGACGGCCCGAAGCGGTACACCCGGGAGACGAACGTGATGCCGCAGTGGGCCGGCTCCTGCTGGTACGAGCTGCGCTACCTGGACCCGACCAACGGCGACCGGTTCGTCGACGCGGACAACGAGCGGTACTGGATGGGACCGCGGGGCGAGGGCGACTGCGGCGGGGTCGACCTGTACGTGGGCGGTGCCGAGCACGCCGTGCTGCACCTGCTGTACGCCCGGTTCTGGCACAAGGTGCTGTACGACCTGGGCCACGTGTCGTCGTTCGAGCCGTTCCGCAAGCTGTTCAACCAGGGCTACATCCAGGCGTACGCGTACACCGACGCCCGGGGCGCGTACGTGCCGGCGGAGGAGGTCGCCGAGCGCGACGGCGGCTTCTTCCTGGGCGACGTCCAGGTCAACCGCGAGTACGGCAAGATGGGCAAGTCCCTGAAGAACGTGGTCACGCCGGACGAGATGTGTGCCGCCTACGGCGCGGACACGTTCCGGGTGTACGAGATGTCGATGGGACCGCTGGAGGTGTCCCGCCCGTGGGAGACCCGGGCGGTGGTCGGCTCGTACCGGTTCCTGCAACGGGTCTGGCGGGCCATCGTCGACGAGCAGACCGGTGAGTCCCGGGTCACCGACGAGCCGGTCGACGAGCAGACCCGGCGGCTGCTGCACAAGGTCATCGACGGTGTCCGGGGCGACATGGAGCAGATCCGGTTCAACACCGCGATCGCCAAGCTGATCGAGCTGACCAACGGGGTGACCCGGCTGGCGCGTACCCCGCGCGAGGTGGCCGAGCCGCTGGTGCTGATGGTCGCGCCGTTCGCCCCGCACGTCGCCGAGGAGCTGTGGCAGCGGCTGGGCCACTCGACCTCGTTGACGTACGCGGACTTCCCGGTCGCCGACCCGGCGCTGCTGGTCGCCGAGACGGTCACCTACCCGGTGCAGGTCAACGGCAAGGTCCGGGGCCGCATCGAGGTCCCCGCCGACGCAGGCGAGACCGACGTGCGGCAGGCGGCCCTGGCGGCGGTGGCCGGCCCGCTGGCCGGCAAGGACCCCCGCAAGGTCATCGTCATCCCCAACCGAATGGTCTCCATCGTCCTGTAACCCCACCCCACCCCACCCCACCCTGCCCTGCCCTGTCCGCGTTGATCATGAGGTTAGCGGCAGTTTGAAGATCGACTACTGCCGTCAACCTCATGATCAACGCTGGGTGGGGTGGGTGTGGGTGGGGTGGGTGGGGTGGGTGGGGGGGTCAGGGGGCGCGGCGGTGTAGGGCGAGCGTGGTGACCAGGGCGGCCACCACCGCCCAGGCGGCGTACGTGGTCCAGGCGCCGGAGACGCTGGCGGCGTGGAGGTCGGTCAGCCACGGCGGGGGACCGGTCGGATCCCTCAGCCGCTGCCACGCCGGCACCAGCATGGCGTGCCGGAGCAGCGCGCTCCAGCGCTCGTCCTCGTTGACGGCGGTGGGCAGCAGGAGCAGCACCGTCGCGGCGGTGACGATCGCTGGTGCGGTGTGCCGGATCAGCGCCGCGAGGGCCATTCCGACGAGCGCGCAGAGCGGCACCAGCAGAGCGGAGGCGGCGATGCCGCGCAGGGCGCCGGGGTCGCCGATGGACATGCTCGCGTCCACGTCGGCGAGGATCGCCTGCGACACCGCGAATGCCGCCGCCGCGCCAAGCGTTCCCAGCAGCGTCAGTACGCCGGTCAGCACGGTCAACTTGGCGGTGGCCACCGCGTAGCGCCGGGGGACGGCCGCGAAGGTGGTACGCATCAGCCCGGTGGCGTACTCACCGCCGATCGCGACCGCGCCGACACCACTGGCCGCGAGGACGACGAACATCTGCGCCTCGGTGGGGAAGGCGTCCCAGAGCGGGGAACGCAACGCCCGCCGCTCGGCCGACCAGTCCGGCCAGCCCGCATGGGTGGCCAGCGCGGCGTGGACGGCGAGGCCGACCATGGCCAGCAGGATCAGGGCGAAGGCAGCCCAGGTGGAGCGCAGCGACCAGAGTTTGATCCATTCGGCGGCGAGCAGGTCACGGAAGCGCGCCGGGTGGGTCGGGACGGTCTGCGTGGCGGGTCGGGTCACGGTGGTCATCGGGTCTCCCCGGTGGCGTACTCGACGTCGGCGGCGGTGAGTTCCATGAAGGCTTCCTCCAGCGAGGCGGTGCGGGTGGTCAACTGATGCAGCGGGATCCGCAGGCCCAGGGCCAGCTCGGCGATCCGTTCCGGGCTCACCCCGGTTACGGCGAGCACCCCACCGGCATCCGGCCGCACGTCCGCGCCGACGTCCACCAACGCCGTGGTCAGGGTGGCCGGTTCGGGGGTACGCACGACGACCTCGGCATGGCCGGCGCGGGCGGCGAACTCGTCCAGCGACTCGTCGGCGATCAACCGGCCCCGGCCGATGACGACGAGGTGGTCGGCGCAGTGCTCGACCTCGCCCATCAGGTGACTGGAGACGAAGACGGTGCGGCCCTCGGCGGCGAGCCGTCGGAACAGTTCCCGAACCCAGCGCACCCCTTCCGGGTCCAGGCCGTTGAACGGCTCGTCGAACATCAGCACGGGTGGGTCGCCCAGCAGCGCGGCGGCGATACCGAGGCGTTGCCGCATGCCGAGCGAGAACGCGCCGACCCGGCGGTCGGCGGCGTCGTCGAGGCCGACCTGCCCCAGCACCTCGTCGACCCGGGCGGCCCCGATGCCGTTGCTGCGAGCCAGGCTGGCCAGGTGGGCGCGGGCGCTGCGCCCGCCGTGCACGTCCGCGGCGTCGAGCAGCGCGCCGGCGTGCCGCAGCCCCCGGGCAAGCTCCCGGAACCGGACGCCGCCGACGGTGGCGGTGCCGCTGGTCGGGGTGGTCAGCCCTAGCACCATGCGCAGGGTGGTGGACTTGCCGGCTCCGTTGGGGCCGAGGAAGCCGGTCACGCGGCCGGGCCGGACGGTCAGGGTCAGGTCGTCGACGGCGGTGGTACGGCCGTACCGCCGGGTCAGGCCATCAAGTTCGATCATGCCGTTCACGCTGCCGGTCGCCGGGCACGGCCGCGTCGCCCCGTCGGCCGTACGTTGTGTCTCGGTGGTGGCCTGCGGGCGTACATCCCCGGGCCGATGCCGGTGCGGCGCGGCGCTGGATACCGTGTGCCGATGGATGCCACTGCCTTGATCCGGCCGCGTGCCGCCGTGCCGGTGATGCGGGCGATCCTGGTGTGGGCCGGGGTCGCCCTCCTACCGGTGCTCTGGGTGCTGGCGCCGGCCGTGGCGAACAGTGGCGACGGTGTCGGCGTGGTGGGTTGGTGGCTGCCGGTGCGCTACCTGGTGCCGGTGCTGATCGTTGCACTGCCGGCGGGTCTGCTGCGTCGCCGCCCGCTGACCGCGCTCGGTCTGATGCTCGCCGGAGCGGCACTGTGTGCCGCGACCGTGCACGGCCGGGACGCCGGGTACCTCGGCGACATCTTCAACCTCCAGTTCCTCGCCGTCGACGCGGCACTCGCCGTCGTCGCCGCGAACCGTTCCCGTCGGGTGTCGTTGCCGGCCGCCGGGGTGGTGCTGGTGACACAGGTGCTCGCCGGCTTCGTGGCCCTCGGGGTCGAGCCGGTGGACCAGGCCGCGCTGACCGTGCTGGCGGTCGCGGCGGCCTGGATCACCGGCAACTCGGTGCGGGCTCGGCGGAACTACGCGGCCGCGCTGCGCGTGCACGCCGCCACCGAGGCGGTCACCGCCGAACGGCTGCGCATCGCCCGGGAACTGCACGACATGGTCGCGCACAGCATCGGTGTCATCGCCATCCAGGCCGGGGTGGGCGCGCGGGTGATCGACACCCAACCGGCGCACGCCCGCGCCGCCCTGGCCACCATCGAGGCGGCCAGCCGGGACACGCTGGCCGGACTGCGGCGTACCCTCGGCGCGCTGCGCCGCGGCGACGGGGATCCGGCGTCGCTGGAGCCCGCGCCCGGGTTGGCGGACCTGGACCGGCTGGTCGCGGCCACCGGCGATGCCGGTGTTCGGGTCGGGCTGCGTACGACCGGCGACGCGCCCGTCCCGGCCGAGGTCGACCTCGCCGCGTTCCGCATCGTCCAGGAGGCGCTCACCAACGTGGTCCGTCACGCCGGGGTCGACGCGTGCCGGGTCGTCGTCGAGCGCGGCGATGAGGCGCTCACGGTGGAGATCGTCGACGACGGCCGGGGCGGCCCGATCGGCGTCGAGGGGCACGGCTTGATCGGCATGCGCGAGCGGGTCACCGCCGTCGGTGGCCGGTTCCGGGCCGGGCCACGGTCCGAGGGAGGCTTCCGGGTGACAGCCCGGCTGCCGGTGTCGCCGGAGAACGCCGTCCCGGCCGGTGGCCGGCCGGTCGACGCCGTCCGGGCGGGTGGCCCTCCGGGCGGTGCTGGTTCCGTCGGTGGCCGTTCGGATGGTGGTGGCGGGGCCGGTGGTCGTCCTGACGAGGCGGTGGAGCCGTGACCATCCGGGTGCTGCTCGTCGACGACCAGCCGCTGGTGCGGGCCGGGCTGCGCGTGCTGATCGCCGACGTGCCGGACATGGCAGTGGTCGGCGAGGCTGGCACCGGCACCGAGGCGGTGCGCCTGGCTCGTGAGGTGCTGCCCGACGTGGTGCTGATGGATCTGCGGATGCCGGGGACCGACGGCATCCAGGCGACGCGGACGATCACCGACTCCGGCGGTCCCGCGCGGGTGCTGGTGCTCACCACGTTCGACGACGACGAGCACGTACATGCCGCGCTGCGGGCCGGCGCGAGCGGCTTTCTCGTCAAGGACATGGCGCTGGAGGACATTCTGGGCGCGATCCGGGTGGTAGCAGCCGGGGACGCGTTGATCGCACCCGGCGTCACCCGGCGACTGATCGCCGAGTTCAGCCGCTGGCCGCCGGCCTCGATGCCCCGGCCGCTGGCCGGGGTGACCGATCGGGAGCGCGAGGTGCTCACCCTCGTGGGCCGGGGCCTGTCCAACGCCGAGATCGCCGCCGAGTTGGTGATCAGTGCGGCCACCGCCAAGGCGCACGTGGCCCGGCTGTTCAGCAAGCTCGGCGCCCGCGACCGGGTGCACCTGGTCATCGCCGCCTACGAAGCCGGCCTGGTCACCCCACCCCGCTGAACCACCCCATCACCCCGCTGCCCGTCCCGCCGTGCCGTTCACCCGGGTTCACTGCCGCCCGTCCCCGGTACCCGGGTTCACTGCCGCCCGTCCTCGGCGTGCCGCTCGCCGGATCCACTGCCGACAGTCCCACGGGGCTACCACCCGTCCCCGGCTGCCGTCCCCATCCCGGGCTGCCCGCCCAATCGCAGCCCGTTGCCCACGCTCCGGCTTGCCGGCGTCCGCAACTTCGGGGAAAGTGCTGCCTGGACCGCCTCGGACCCAGCACTTTCCCCGAAGTTGCGTGGTGCCGCTCTGGGTTGCGCGGTCCCGCTCGAAGTTGCGGCGGGCACGGTCGTGGTTGCGGGTCGGCGCGAGACGGTGGTCGGCGTGAGAGGGTGCGTCGCGCGGTGCGATCTCGGTGCCGTTGCCTTGGCTGGGTGGGCTGGGTGGGCGGGTGGTGTTCGGTCAGCGGGAAGTGCGGCGGAGGCGGCGTTCGGCGCGCCACCAGCGGGCGAGCAGGATGGCGCTGGCGATGAAGCCCAGCGAAGCCGGGGCGGCGGCGAACCAGTTGATCTCGCTGGGGCTGGTCACGGCTGCACCGACCGCCGCATAGCCGAACGCGGTCGGCGCGGAGGCGATCACGCTGCCGACGAGGAACGGCAGCACCCGCGCGCCGGTGGTGCCGTAGCCGTAGCTGACCAGACCGAAACCGGAGATGGGCAGCAGCCGTACGGTGACCACGCCGAGGACGCTCTGCCGGGTGAACCAGCGGTCGAGGCGGGCCAGCCGGCCCCGGACGCGTTCGGCGACGAAATCCCGGCCCAGCACCCGACCCACGGTGAAGCCGATCGCCGCCGCCAGCAGTGCGGCGCCGAGCGCGTACGCGGCACCTTCCAGGGCACCGAAGATCGCCCCCGCGGCGAGCGTGATGAACGTGCGGGGGACCAGCGCCACCAGCAGCAGCGCCCCGCCGAGCACACCGGCCACCGGAGCGAGCCGCCCCATCCGGTCGGCCAGGTCCGGCAGCGCCGTCGGCTCCGGGTGCGGCACCAGCAGCAGCGTCGCCCCGAAGACGGCGAGCAGGAGCAGCAGCAGCGCGAACCGGGTGGCCGACGGCGTCGCAGCGACAAGCAGGCGGCGCCACCAGACCGGCGGAGGGTCGACCGGTGGGGTGGCGGGCTGCGGAGGGGCGGCTCCGGGGTCGCCCGACCGGCTCGCCCGCAGTAGTCGTCTCCGCAGCTTGCGGATCATGCCCGGGCGGTGGCCACCGCGGTCCGGCGTTCGGCCCGCAGCCGGTCGGCCCAGGTGTCGTCGAGCGGGGGCAGGTGCTGCGCGCCGGTCGCCCAGCGCAGCAGCAGGTCGGCCAGGGCCGGGTTGCGGGCCAGCGCCGGGCCGTGCGAGTACGTGCCGAGCAGTTTGCCCCGCCAGGCCCCCTCGGTGGCACCGTCGTTGCCGACCCCGGCGGTGACCCGGGCCAACGGGGAGACCCCGGGACCGAGGTGGGTGCGGCCGCCGTGGTTCTCGAACCCGGTCAGCGGCGGTAGGCCGAGGCGGGCGTCGATGTCGCCGGCCAACTCGCCGACGGCCCGGCTGGGGCCCCGGTCCGAGGAGAGGTCGAGCAGTTCCAGGCCCGGGTACTGGGCGCCCTTGGCGAAGAACGAGGTGCCCAGCAGTTGGTAGCCGGCGCAGACCCCGAAGACCACGGAGCCCTGAGCCACCGCCCGGTGCAGGCCACCGTCGGCGAGCAGTCGTTGCGCGCCGAGCGCCTGCGGGCCGTCCTCGCCGCCGCCGATGAGGTAGATGTCGGCTGTGGTGGGCAGCCGCTGGTCGGAGCGGACCTCCAGCACCTCGACCGGGAACCCGCGCTGCTGGGCCCGGCGGGCCAGGATCAGGGCATTGCCCCGGTCGCCGTAGGTCGACAGCAGGTCCGGGTAGATCCAGACGATGCGCAGGGTCTCAGTTGACACGGTCCAACTCCGCTCGGATGTCCTGGAACGCGGTGTAGTTCGCGATGACCTCCAGCCGACCCGGCGGTACCGCCCGGACGGCCTCGTCGAAGGTGCGTACGTACTGGAAGGGCACGTCGTTGACCTCCAGCCGCACGGCCAGGTCGTACGCCCGGTCGCCGGTGATGAGCACCAGGCGTCCGCGCAGCGGGGCGAAGTCGACGTCGAAGAGCCAGGAGGTGTCCAGCCCGTCAGGGTCCCGGGCGTTGATGGACAGCAGCGTCGGCGCCTCGTCCGCCATGTCGAACGCCTCCAGCCAACTGGCCGGGTTCTTGGCCAGCAGCAGTCGCACGGTGCGACCCTCCCGGACGACCTGGGCGTAGCGCCCGGCCACCGAGGTCACGTCGCCGAGGCGGGGGACCGCGTCGAAGGGGCGTACGCCGAATTCGGCCGCGACCGCGAGTGCGGTGGCCGCGTTGCCGACGTTGACCTTGCCGGGGAGTTGCAGCTTGACCTTGTACCAGGCGCCGGTCGGGTCGACGACGCCCTCGTCGTCCACGGTCCACTGCGGCTCCGGCCGGCGTAGCGGGCAGCCGGTGCACCACCACTGCTCGCCGGAGCGCTGGATGGTGGAGCCGCACTCCGGGCAGACCCAGGAGTCGTCGTGCCAACGCTGCCCGGCGGAGAACCAGGTGACGTGCGGCGGGGTGATCCGCTGGTCGTGGGTGGCCGGCGGGGTGGCGGCCCAGACCACCATCGGGTCGTCGGCGTTGGCGATGACGCGGATGTCCGGGTGCCGGGCCAGCGACGCGCGCCAGAGCTGCGCCATCATGGCGACCTCCTTGGCCCGGTCCAACTGGTCACGGGAGAGGTTGAGCAGCGCCACCACGTGTGGGTCGGTCGCCTCGATCACCTGGGCGAGGTAGTGCTCGTCGACCTCCAGCACCGCGTACGGCGTGCTGCCGGCCTTGGCCAGGGCGGAGGTGTGTCCGGTGGGCATGTTGGCGCCGAACGAGTTGGTGGCGACCCGGCCGAGCACCCCGACGGCCGCGGCCGCGAGCCGGGTGGTGGTGGTCTTGCCGTTGGTGCCGGAGATCAGCGCGATGGCCCGGCCGGCGGAGAGGTGGGCGAGCAACTCCGGGTCGATCTTCAGGCCGAGCCAACCACCGATCACCGACCCGTCGCCCCGGCCCGCCGCCCGGGACAACGCCGCGGCGGTCCGTGACACGGAGCTGGCCACCTTCGCCCGCAGGGGCATCTTCGCGTCCGTCACGCGAGCGAGGTTACCGGACCAGCGGACCCGCGAGATCGCCACCGACGGCGATCCGTTCGGGTCGGCACTGCCGGCGCACGGTCGGATGACGCTCGGCCGGACGGAGTCGATCTATGTCGGAAAGCGGACCCGCCCCGCGGGGCCGTCCGGCCCTCCACTCCGCTCCACCCCGGCTGACGTGCGGTTTTGTGGCGAGACGCGGCGCGCCACGCGGTCGAATCTGGTTGCGAGTGGAGGGAAGTGGAGTAGAGTGGGGCGCATTGGTGGGGCCGGGAGGGGCCCACCGGCCCGGGGGGTCAGCGGCGCGCGAACGCCGCTCAAAGGGCGAGGGGGTTGGGCCGATGTTCCTCGGCACCCACACTCCGCGCCTGGACGACAAAGGCCGGTTGATCCTTCCGGCGAAGTTCCGGGATGAGCTGGCGGGGGGTGTCGTGATCACCAAAGGGCAGGAGCGCTGCCTCTACGTCTTCCCGACGCCGGAGTTCCAGCGAATCGCGGAGCAGTTGCGCGCGCAGCCGATGACGCACAAGGCGGCCCGGGCCTACAGCCGTGTGTTCTTCGCCAGCGCGCATGACGAGGTGCCGGACAAGCAGGGTCGGGTGACCATCCCGGCGCACCTGCGTACGTATGCGGGGCTCGACCGCGACCTGGTGGTCATCGGTGCGAGCACCCGGGTGGAGATCTGGGACAAGGTCGCCTGGGAGACCTACCTCGCCGAGAGCGAAGACGACTTCGCCGACATCGAGGAAGGGGTGCTGCCCGGCGGTCTGTAGGGCGTGGCGACGCCCGACGTACTGCGAGATCTCCAGCCGCTTTCGAGTTCCTGGCATCCCTTCCCCGATGCCAGGCGCACGATCCGACCCTCCGGGCCGCGGCCCGACGGGCGGGCGGAGAGCGGATGGGGATCTGGCGGTACGACGGCACGGCGTCGTCCGACGAACAGGGCGCGGATACACAACCGGTTCAACCAGTGGGGGTCGACATGGGGGAGCTACGCGGCACGCATGTGCCGGTGCTGCTCGAGCGGTGTCTCGAGCTGCTGGCCCCCGCGCTGGGCCGGGGTGGGCGCACCGTGCACGTCGACGCGACGTTGGGCCTCGCCGGCCACGCCGAGGCGGTGCTGCAGGCCCATCCGGAAACGGTGCTGGTGGGCCTGGACCGGGACACCGAGGCGTTGGCCCATGCCAGGGTCCGGCTGGCCCGGTTCGCCGACCGGGTCCATCTGGAGCACGCCGTCTACGACGAACTGCCCGAGGTGCTCGACCGACTGGGATATCCGTCCGTGGACGGAGTCCTGTTCGATCTCGGTGTCTCCTCGTTGCAGCTCGACGCGCCCGACCGCGGGTTCGCGTACGCACAGGATGCGCCGTTGGACATGCGGATGGACCAGACCCGGGGGGTGACCGCCGAGGAGGTGGTCAACACCTACCCGCACCCGGACCTGGCCCGGGTGCTGCGGGTCTACGGCGAGGAGAAGTTCGCCGGGCGGATCGCCTCGGCGATCATCCGGGAGCGGGAACGCGGCCGGATCACCTCGTCGGCGCGGCTGGCCGAGCTGGTCCGGGAGTCGATTCCGGCACCAGCCCGACGAACCGGGGGACACCCGGCAAAGAGAACGTTTCAGGCTTTACGGATCGAGGTAAACAGAGAACTGGCAGCGCTGGAGACAGCGTTGCCGGCCGCTCTGGACCGGCTCGCCGTCGGCGGTCGCCTGGTGGTCCTGTCCTACCACTCGTTGGAGGACAGGCTCACCAAGCAGGCGCTCGCCGATCGGGTCCGCAGCACGGGCCCGATCGACCTCCCGGTCGAACTGCCCGGGTCAGAGCCGACGTTCCGGCTGCTCAGCCGGGGCGCGGAACTGCCCGGGGAGGTGGAGGTCACCGTGAATCCGCGGGCCGCTTCGGTGCGCCTGCGGGCCGCGGAGCGGATCGACCCGCAGGCACGGCAACGGGGGCGTACCGACCGCGAACGGTACCGCCGCCGGGTCAAGGCGATGCACCAACCGGGGACGGGGTCAACCACGGAATCCGGTCCGGATCCGCGGCGGGCGCCGGGGGACACCACGGACGAAGAGGGGGAGGGGACATGAACGTAGACAAGCGTCGGGACATCGCCGGCGTCGGGCAGCGCGCACCGCGGTCGGGGGGCCGGATCGCGGCGGAGCGGACCCGGGGGACGGGCGACGGTGCCCGGCGGACGGACCGGGTGAACCGGTCGGCGGAGACTCGCGCCCGGGGGGCGCGCGAGTTCCCGACTCAGGGCAGCGCGGCGCTGCGTCCGGTGGAGCGGGCCGCCGTCGCGGCCGAGCGGTCGGAGTCGCCGCGGCTGCGGGTCGCCCCGCCGCCGCCGGTGCGGGTGCCGCGGGCGCCGTTCGCGGCGCTGGTGGTGGTGCTGGTCGTCGGCGGGGTGCTGGGCATCCTGGCGGTCAACACGAAGATCAACGAGAACGCCTTCCGGTTGGACGAGTTGCAGCAGCAGCAGGCCAAGCTCGACGTGGAGCAGCAGCAGCTGAAGAAGCAGATCGCCGAGTCCGAGTCGCCGGGCAACCTTGCCGCCCAGGCCCGCAAGCTGGGGCTGGTCGAGTCGGGTGAGCCGGCGTACATCCGGCTGCCGGACGGCAAGGTGATCGGGGTGCCGCAGCCGGCCGGTGGGCAGCTCTCCATCACCAGCCAGCAGGGCGCGGAGGGGTAGGCCGTGCCACCGAGATCGGATGAACCGCGCCGGGACGCCGAAGGCTCCCGGCGCGGTTCGTCGCGTGGCGGCGGGCAGCGGGGGAGGCCGCCCCGCGCGGCGGCGGAGCGGGACGCGGAGGCGGGCCTCGGCGGAATCTCCGACGCCCGCGCCTACACCCCCCGGGGCCGCTCCATCCGGGAGGGCGGCGCGCCGTCCGGCACCGGACGCGCGGAGCAGCGGCGTACGCCGCGCAGCAACCGGTCGCAGGATCCGTTCCGGCCGGCGCTTCAGGTCCTCGACGGTGGCCGCGTCACCGCCGGACGGGCGGCCGGCCGGCCGGGCGGCGCGGCCCGCCGGGACGGTGGCACGGCACGCGCCACGGTGACCCGTACCGTCACCGACCGCACCCCGCGCGACGAGCCTCCGCTCACCGCCCCCCGACGGCGGGTGGCCAGCCGGGAGCCGCATCGCGGGGACCGCACGCCGCCGCGCCGGCCGTCGCGCAAGCGTCCCCGGCCGCCCCGGCTGGCCGACCCGGGGCGTCGGCTGCGGCTGGGTACCGCGTTGACCCTGGCCCTCTTCGTCGCCGTCGGCGTGCGGCTGGTCGTGCTCCAGACCGTCGACACCCCGGCGTACGCCGACGGCGGGCTCGCCGACCGCATCACGACCGTGCCGCTGCCCGCGCCGCGGGGCGCCATCTTCGACCGCTCGGGCGAGGCCGCCCTGGCGCACAGCGTCGAGGCCCGGTACGTCTACGCCGACCCGACCCGGGTCGTCGACATCGCGGCGACCGCGCGGGCGCTCAGCCCGTTGCTGGGTATCCCCGCCTCCGAACTGGCCGAGAAGATGAAACCCCGCAAGCGGATCAACGGCGTCGACTCGCAGTTCGAGTACCTGGCCCGAGGGGTGGACATCGACCGCGCCAAGGAAATCATGGCGCTCAAGCTGCCCGGCATCGCCACTCACCGCGACGAGCGGCGCGAGGTGCCCGGCGGGGATCTCGCGGCCAACCTGATCGGCTTCACCAGCCCGGACATGGTCGGGCTGGAGGGCCTGGAGGCGCGCTTCGACGACGTGCTGCACGGCGAGGACGGCCAACGGGTCTTCGAGGCCGGTCTCGGCGACCTGGCCGCACCCATCCCGGGGGGCTACAGCCGCACCACGAAGGCGAAGCCGGGCAGTTCGGTGGTGCTCACCATCGACCGTGACCTGCAGTTCATGGTGCAGCGCATCCTCAGCGAGCAGATGCAGCAGGTGCAGGGCAGCACCGGTGCCGCCGTGGTGCTGGACGCGCGTGCCGGTGAGGTGCTGGCCCAGGCCAGCCACCCCACCTACAACGCGGCGAAGCCCTTCCCGAGTGAGCCGACCGACCGGGAGGACGCGGCCACCAGCTTCATCGTCGACCCGGGCTCGGTGCACAAGCCGATCACGTTCGGGGCCGCCCTGCAGGAAGGGGTGATCACCCCGGACACCTCGTTCCCGGTGGCCAACGCCATCCGCAAGGGCGACACCTGGTTCCGCGACACCCATCAGGCGAACGGGCGGCGGATGAACGTCGCCGGCATGATGGCGTACTCGTCGAACGTCGGCACCATTCAGATAGCCGACAAGCTCGGCGCGGAACGCCTGCTCGACTACCAGCGGCGGTTCGGCCTGGGTAAGGCGACCGAGGTCGGGATGCCCGGTGAGGCGAGCGGGCGGCTGCTGCCGGTGGAGGAGTGGAGCGGGTCGTCGCACGGGTCGGTGCCGATCGGGCACAGCGTGGACGCCACCCCGTTGCAGATGGCCGCCGCCTACGCCGCGATCGCCAACGACGGCACATACATCCAACCGCACCTGCTGAAGGAGACGATCGCGCCGAACGGGAAACGGACCCCCGCACCGGCGCCGGAGACCCGGCAGGTGCTCAGTCCGGACAACGCCGCCGCCCTGCGTACGATCATGGAGGCGGTCACCACGGTCGAGGACGCCACCGGGCTGGCCGCCGCGGTCCCCGGTTACCGGGTCGCCGGCAAGACCGGCACGGGCTGGCGGCTTGTCGACGGCAAGAAGCAACCCGGTGAGGTCGCCTCGTTCATCGGGATGGCCCCCGCGGAGGACCCGCGCTACGTCATCGCGGTCTTCGTGCACAGCCCGAGCGGCGGTGGCGGCCAGATCTCGGCACCGGCCTTCCAGGACATGATGACCTTCACCCTGCGTCATCACCGGGTGCCGCCGTCGACCGAACCGGCACCGACGTTCACCGTCTTCCCGTAGCCACCACCTGCGGTTCGACTTCATCAGACGGAGATTCAGGCGCGCCGTGCGGCCCGGACCGAGCGACCGGGTAGGGTCTGACGCCGTGCGCGGCAATCCTCGTCCCCGTTCCGTGACCGGGATCCGGCTCGGTGACCTGGCCGCCCGGCTCGCCGTGGCGTCCCCGACCAATGCCGACCCGATGGTGACCGGGGTGACCCACGCCAGCGGCGAGGTCCGCCCCGGCGATCTGTACGCGGCCCTGCCCGGTGCCCGACGGCACGGCGCGGAGTTCGCCGCCGACGCGGCGAGCGCCGGTGCGGTCGCGATGCTTACCGATCCGGCCGGTGCCGAGCGGGCCGCCGACAGCGGGTTGCCGGCCCTGGTGGTGGCTGACCCCCGCACGGTGCTCGGCACGCTCGCCTCGGCCGTCTACGGCGATCCCACGGCGGGGCTGACCGTGATCGGCGTGACCGGCACCGCCGGCAAGACCTCCACCGCGTACCTGATCGAGTCGGGGCTGCGGGCCGCCGGCCACACCACCGGCCTGATCGGCACCGTGGAGACCCGCCTCGGCGATCTGGTGATCGACAGCGTGCGAACCACGCCCGAGGCCACCGACCTGCACGCCATGCTCGCCGCGGCCGGCGAGCGTGGGGTGACCGCGGTGGTCATGGAGGTCTCCAGCCACGCCCTGGCGATGGGCCGGGTCGGCGGGGTGCGGTTCACCGTCGGTGGCTGGACCAACTTCGGCTCCGACCACCTGGACTTCCACGCCGACGCCGAGGACTACTTCGCCGCCAAGGCCCGACTGTTCGACGGTCGGTGCGCCGTCGAGGTGCTCAACCACGACGACCCCGCGCTGAAGGCGCTGTTCAAGCCCGGCACGGTCAGCTTCTCCGCCGTTGGGGACCCGGCCGCCACCTGGTGGGCCGACGACCAGACCGGCGAGGGGTACGCGCAGCGGTTCGCCGCGCACGGACCGGACGGGCTGACCCTGCCCGCCCGGGTGGCGTTGCCCGGCCGACACAACGTGTCCAACGCCCTGCTGGCCATCGCCAGCCTGGTGGCCGCCGGCGTCGACCCGGTGACCGCCGCCGAGGGGGTGGCCGCCTGCGGCGGCGTGCCGGGCCGGCTGGAGTCGGTCGGTGTGGCCGGCGGGGTACGCGGGGTGGTCGACTACGCGCACAAGACCGACGCCGTGGTGGCCGCGTTGGCCGCGCTGCGGGAACTCAGCACCGGCCGGCTGATCTGCGTCATCGGGGCCGGTGGTGACCGGGACCGGGCGAAGCGGCCGGCGATGGGTGCCGCCGCCGCGGCCGGTGCCGACGTGGTGGTGGTGACCGACGACAACCCCCGCACCGAGGATCCGGCGGCGATCCGTGCCGAGGTCCTTGCCGGTGCGTACCGGGCCAACGCATCGGCCCAGGTCATCGAGGTCGGTGGCCGCCGGGCGGCGATCGACGAGGCGGTGCGGCTGGCGACGTCGGGTGACGTGGTGGCCCTGCTCGGCAAGGGGCACGAGCGGGGCCAGGAGATCGCCGGCGAGGTGTATCCGTTCGACGACCGGACCGAGCTTGCCGACGCGCTGCGTGGCCGCTTCGGGGATCTGGAGGGCCAGTGATCACGCTCAGCCTGGCCGAGGTGGCCTCGGCGGTCCACGGTCGGCTGGTCGCCGCCGATCCCGCCGCGCAGGTCACCGGCAGCGTGGAGTTCGACTCCCGCAAGGTCACCTCCGGTGGGCTCTTCGTCGCCTTCGACGGTGCGAAGGTGGACGGCCACGACTTCGCCGCCGCGGCGGTGGCGTCCGGCGCGGTGGCGGTCATGGGCACCCGCGAGGTGCCCGGGGTGCCGATGATCGTCGTCACCGACCCGCTGGCCGCGATGGGCCGGCTGGCCCGTGCGGTGGTGGACCGGCTGCCCGGGCTCACCGTCATCGGGTTGACCGGCTCCTCCGGCAAGACCACCACCAAGGACCTGATCGCCCAGTTGACCGCCCGGCTCGGGGAGACGGTGGCGCCACCGGGATCGTTCAACAACGAGCTGGGTCACCCGTACACGGCGTTGCAGGCCGGCCCGACCACCCGCTACCTGGTGATGGAGAAGGGCGCCCGGGGCATCGGCCACGTGCGGTACCTCTGCGAGGTCGCGCCACCGCGCATCTCCGTGGTGCTCAACGTCGGGGTGTCGCACATCGGCGAGTTCGGGTCGCAGGAGAACATCGCTCTGGCCAAGGGCGAGCTGGTCGAGGCGCTGCCGGCCGACGGTCTGGCGGTGTTGAATGCCGACGACCCGCTTGTCGACGCCATGGCCGCCCGGACGGTGGCGCGGGTGATCCGCTACGGCGAGTCGGCGCACGCCGACGTGCGGGCCGTGGACGTGACGCTGGACGAGCGGGGACGGCCTGCGTACACCCTGGTCACGCCGGAGGGCAGTGCGCCGGTGCGACTCGGGCTCACCGGCCGGCACCAGGTCTGGAACAGCCTGGCCGCCGCGGCCGTGGCGCGGGAACTGGGGATGCCGCTGGCCGAACTGGCCACCGCGCTGGGCGCGCTGGGGCTGGTTTCCACCCGTCGGATGGACGTCTTCGAGCGCACCGACGCGGTCACGGTCATCGACGACTCGTACAACGCCAACCCGGCGTCGATGGCGGTGGCGCTGCGGGCGCTGGGCGGCATCGGCGCGGGACGGCGTACCGTCGCGGTGCTCGGCTACATGGCCGAGCTGGGCGAGTTCGAGGCGCAGGGACATGCCGAGGTGGGCCGGCTCGCGGCCGAGCTGGGTGTGGACCGGTTGCTCGTGGTCGGCGAGGCGGCGGCGCCGATCCATCACGGGGCGACATCGGTAGGTGACTGGGGAGGAGAGTCGGTGCTGCTCACCGATCAGGCGGCGGCCGTCGAGGTGCTGCGCAGCGAGCTACGGCCGGGCGACGTCGTCCTGGTGAAGGGCTCCCGGTACCGGACGTGGGAGGTGGCCGACGCGCTGCGCGTCGAGGCCGCCGGGGACGGTACGGGTACGTCGGCGTCGGCCGGGGGTGGCACCGCGTGAGGGCGGTCATCGTGGCCATCGGGGTGGCCTTCCTGGTCTCGCTGTTCTGCACCCCGATCGCGATCCGGGTCTTCACCCGGCTCAAGGCCGGACAACCCATCCGGGCCGAGGGCCCGCAGATGCACCAGGGCAAGAAGGGCACGCCGACGATGGGCGGCGTGGTGTTCATCCTGGCCACCGTCATCGCGTACGTGGCCGGTCACCTCGCCCTGACCACGCTGCCCGACGCGCAGATCGCCCAGGTCGAGCCGACCATCACGGCGCTGGTACTGCTGGGGCTGATGGTCTTCTGCGGTGCGGTCGGCTTCATCGACGACTTCCTGAAGGTGCGCAAGCGGCACAGCGGTGGCCTGAGCGCGCGCGGCAAGCTGCTCGGGCAGATCCTGGTCGGCGCGGTGTTCGGGGTCGTCGCGCTCTGGTTCCCCTCCACCATGACCGACGCCACCGGCGCGGTGACCAACACCGAGACGGTCGGCAGCACCATGCTCAGCTTCATCCGGGACATCCCGGCGCTGGACGTCACCAAGATCGGCGCGGTGA
Source organism: Micromonospora sp. NPDC000442 (assembly GCF_042898635.1). NCBI lineage: Bacteria > Bacillati > Actinomycetota > Actinomycetes > Micromonosporales > Micromonosporaceae > Micromonospora > Micromonospora sp. NPDC000442. The sequence continues at coordinate 153,397 of NZ_JBIAYZ010000007.1, forward strand.
TCATCTTCATCTTCGTGGTGATGGCGGCGACCAACGGCGTCAACCTCACCGACGGCCTCGACGGGCTGGCCACCGGCGCCTCGGTGATGGTGCTCGGCGCGTACGCGGTGATCGCGTTCTGGCAGTACCGCCACTGGTGCGCCGACCCGGCGTACACCGCGAATCCGGACAACTACTGCTACACCGTCCGCGACCCCCTGGAGATCGCGCTGATCGCCGGGGCGGCGGCCGGGGCCTGCGTCGGCTTCCTGTGGTGGAACACCTCGCCGGCCCGGATCTTCATGGGCGACACCGGAGCACTCGGCCTCGGTGGCCTGATCGCCGGCATGGCGATGTCGACCCGTACGATCCTGCTCCTGCTGATCATCGGTGGCCTGTTCGTGATCATCACGATGTCGGTGGTGATCCAGATCATCTCCTTCAAGACCACCGGCAAGCGCGTCTTCCGGATGTCCCCCCTCCAGCACCACTTCGAACTGGCCGGCTGGAGCGAGGTCAACATCGTGGTCCGCTTCTGGATCATCGCCGGCATCGGCGTGGCCATCGCCCTCGGCCTCTTCTACAGCGACTTCCTGGCCAACATGGGCTGACCCACCCCCTTCGGGCCGTCCCTCCGGACGGCGCGGCCACGTTGATCATGAAGTTGTTGTCGCTCTGTCCGGCGTGGCGCGGCAACAACTTCATGATCAACCGGGTGGGGGCAAGTGCGACACGCCGAGTGGGCGATAGCGGCGGTGTCGGATGGCGGCAGCGGCGATGATGGCGTTGTGGGGGAGGCGCGGGACGAGAAGGGTGTGGGGCCGAGCAGCCGACGGTCCGCTGGCGAGGCGGCGAAAGCTGCCAGTTCGGTGAAGGCTGCCGGAGCGGTGGGTGCGGCTGGCGGTGCGGTGCGAACCGAGGACCCGCCGCGACCACCCGGGTCAGGTACGGGCAGCGGTGCTACCCGCTCGGCCGGGGCGGGTGCCGTCGGCGTCGCGTCGGACGGTGGCGCGTGGCGAGGGCTGGACGCGGTGGGGTCGCTGGCCGCGCTGCGGGGCCTGCTGTCCCGGCCGCTGGCCTCCTACCACCTGCTGCTGGCCAGCGCCGGGCTGCTGCTGTTGATCGGGCTGACCATGGTCTTCTCGGCCACCAGCGTGCGGGACTACGCCCAGGGCGGCAACGCCTCGGCGTCGCTGACCAAGCAGGCGATCTTCGCGGTGATCGGCATCGTGGCGTTCTGGGCCTGCCAGCGCCTGCCGGCCAGCACCTACCGGGCTCTGGGCCGGCCGACCCTGGCGGTCGCGGTGGGCCTGCTGATCGTGCTGAACCTGCTGGTGGCGTACGGGCGGCTGACCGACGGCGACCCGAAGATCGGCCCGCTGGAGGCCGAGATGCTCTGGCTGTACGTCGGCGAGATCAGCCTGCAACCCTCGGAGCTGGCGAAGTTCGCGCTGGTGCTGTGGGGTGCGCACGTGCTCGCCCGCAAGGGCGCGGCGCTGGGCTGGTGGCGGGAGTTGGCCACGCCGTTGTTCCCGGTGGTGGGGCTGCTCTTCGTTTTGGTCGGCTACAACGACCTGGGCAGCATGCTCTGCCTGCTGGCCCTGGTGGTGGGGTTGCTCTGGGCGGCCGGGGTGCGGCTGCGGGTCTTCGCCGCGCTCAGCACGATCGGGCTGCTCGGCATCGGCCTGCTGGTCGCGGTGGCCTCCCTCGGCGCCGGTTCCGGCGTACGGGGTGAGGATAACTACCGCCTGGCCCGGCTCACCATGTTCTTCAGCCCGCCGCCGTTGGACGCCTGCAAGGAAGAACTCTGCTACCAGATGGTCCAGGCCCGCTACGCCATCGCCAACGGCGGCTGGTTCGGCACCGGGCTGGGCCAGGGGCGGACCAAATGGGCCTGGCTGCCGGCAGCCGAGAACGACTTCATCTTCGCGGTGATCGCCGAGGAACTGGGGGTGGTCGGCTGTGCCGTGATCGTCACCCTCTTCGCCGTGCTCGGCTACACCGGCCTGCGCATCGCCCGCCGGGTCGACGACCCGTTCCGCCGGCTGGCCGCCGCTGGCGCCACCGCCTGGCTGGTCGGGCAGGCGTTCATCAACATCGGCGGGGTGATCGGGCTGCTGCCGCTTACCGGCGTACCGCTGCCCTTCATCTCCGACGGCGGCAGCGCCCTGGTGGTCACCCTCGCGGCGGTCGGCATGCTGGCCTCGTTCGCCCGCGCCGAACCCGATGCGGCCCGGGCCCTGCATGCCCGTCCGCCGGCCCGGTGGGTCCGACTAGTGTGGGCACCGTTGCCGCCGCTTCCCGGCCGGCGGCGCCGCTCGGCGCCGCCGTCGACCGCCCGGGGTTCCGTGCCTCAGGCACGTAAGCGGCGCACGGACGACCAGGCCACACCGCGTGGCACCCGGGCTGCCCGGGGTCGCGGCGGGACGGCGAGCGAGAGGAGACGTTGATGGGTCCGCTGCGTTCGGTGGTGCTCGCAGGAGGTGGCACCGGGGGGCACATCTACCCGTTGCTCGCCTTCGCCGACTGCCTGCGCCGGCACGACCCCGGCGTCCGGATCACCTGCCTCGGCACACCGAAGGGCCTGGAGAACGAGCTGATTCCACCGGCCGGGTACGACCTGCGGAACATTCCCGCCTACCAGTTGCCCCGGTCGATCAACATGAACCTGGTCCGTACCCCGGGCCGGATGTGGACCGCGGCCCGCGCGGCGGGCAAGGTCATCGACGAGGTACGCGCCGACGTGGTGGTCGGCTTCGGCGGATACGTCTCGGTGCCGGCCTACCTGGCCGCCTGGCGGCGGGAACTGCCCATCGTGATCCACGAGGTGAACGTGCCCCCGGGGGTTGCCAACCGGTTGGGTATGAAGTTCACCAAGCATGTCGCGGTCGGCTTCCCGCACCAGCCGGCGCAGGCGGAGTCGCTGCGCGACGCCCGGGTGGTCGGCGTGCCGCTGCGCCGCAGCATCGCCGGGCTGGACCGGGCGGCGATGCGTAACGCCGCGCGCGCCCACTTCGGGCTCCGCCCGGACCTGCCGGTGCTCTTCGTCGCCGGTGGCTCCCAGGGCGCTCGGTCGATCAACCTCGCGGTTTCCGGTGCGGCCAAGGAACTGGCCCGCAACGGCGTCCAGGTGCTGCACGTGATCGGCGCCCGCAACGAGCCGGTGTCGGTCCCGACCGACCTGCCGGTGCCGTACGTGACGTTGCCGTACCTGTCCGACATGGACGCCGGGTACGCGGCGGCGGACCTGATGCTCGGCCGGGGCGGGGCGATGACCTGCGCCGAGGTCGCCGCGATCGGGCTGCCGACCATCTACGTGCCCTACCCGCACAGCAACCAGGAGCAGAAGCGCAACGCGCTGCCGGTGGTCGAGGCCGGTGGCGGCCTGCTCGTCGACGACGCCGAGGTGACTCCGGACTGGCTCGAACGTACGGTGATCCCGCTGATCCGCGACCCGCAGCGGCTGCACGCGATGGGTACCGCCGCGGCGGCCTACGGGCGGCGCGACGGCGACGAGGCGCTGCTCAACTTCGTCTACGAGGCGGTGACCCGGTGAGCGCGAGGAGTGAGATGACCACGTTCAGCCCGGCGGGGACGCTGACCGCCGAGGATCTCGGCCACATTCACCTGATCGGCGTGGGCGGCGTCGGCATGAGCGGGCTGGCCCGGCTCTTCCTGACCCGGGGCCTGCCGGTCTCCGGTAGCGAACTGCGCGAGTGGCCGTCGCTGGCTGGCCTGCGGGCGCTCGGCGGGACGATCCACATGACCCACGAGACGGCCAACCTCGACGGGGTGGACACGGTCGTGTACTCCTCGGCGATCCCCGCCGATCATCTGGAGATGGTCGAGGCGCGCCGACGCGGGCTGCGGGTGCTGCACCGCTCGGAGGCCCTCGCGGCCGCGATGACCGGTCGCCGTACCGTGGCCGTCGCCGGAACCCATGGCAAGACCACCACCACCTCGATGGTCACCATGGTGCTGCAGCAGGCCGGAGCCGACCCGTCCTTCGTGATCGGTGGGGAGATCTCCGAGGTCGGTTCGGGGGCGCACCACGGCACCGGCGAGTACTTCGTGGTCGAGGCCGACGAGAGCGACCGCTCCTTCCTCATCTACCGTCCGTTCGTCTCGATCGTCACGAACATCGAGGCCGACCACCTGAACACCTACGGCGACCTGGCCAACCTGGAGGCCACCTTCGCCGAGTTCGCCCGGCTCACCGACCCGGACGGTTTCGTCATCACCTGCGCCGACGATGCGGGTGGCCGGCGGCTGGCGGCGACACTGCGCGCCGAGGGTCGTCGGGTGTACACGTACGGGGAGGCCGAGGACGCCGACCTGCGGCTGACCGACATCGTCTCCTCGGCGCGGGGGGCCCGCTACCTCGCCCACATCGACGGTCGTTCGCTTGGCGAGTTCCGGCTGCCGGTGCCGGGCCGGCACATGGGGCTCAACAGTGCCTCGGCGGTACTGGCCGCGTACCTGCTGGAGTTGCCGCTGCCGGCGGCGGAGGCCGCGCTCGCGGCCTTCCCCGGGGTGCGCCGACGCTTCGAGCGCAAGGGTGAGGTCGACGGGGTGCTGGTCTACGACGAGTACGCCTACCACCCGACCTCGATGACGCTGGCCCTGCGGACGTTGCGCGAGGTGGCCGGTGACGGCCGACTGATCGTCGTTTTCCAGCCCTACCGGCTCTACCGCACCCGGGAGTTGCAGGCGGAGATCGCTGAGGCGCTGGCTATCGCCGACGAGCTGGTGCTGCTGGAGGTCTTCGGGCCGGGCGAGCAGCGCGCTCCCGGTGAGGGCTCGACGGCGCTGGTCGAGGCGGTGTCGCTGCCGGCGGAGCGGAAGGTCTTCGTCGACACCTGGGAGGCGGCGCCGGCCGAGGTGGCCCGCCGGGCCCGCTCCGGTGACGTGGTGGTGACGATGGGGGCACCGCCGATCTCGCTGATGGGCGACGAGCTGCTGGCCGCGTTGGCGGCGCGTACCGCCGGTGCGTCGGCGCTGACCGGCACCGTCGCCGGTGGCTCGGCCGGCGGGTCGACGAGCATCGGGGGCAGTGTGCCCGGAGCCGTCGGCGTGGACGGCGCGGCGCCCGTCGCCGAATGAGTCCCGGTCCGGCCCGCGGTCGCGGCACCGGTGTGGACGGCGGTGCGGGGCGTCGCCCGGTCCGCCGGTGGCAGCTGGTACGCGCCGGCAGCGATGCGGTACCCGCCTCCACCCGGCGGTTCATGGCCCGGGCCCGGCGCCGTCGGATGCGTGCGGCGTTGCCCTGGGCGGTGGCCGGTGGCGTGGTCGCGGTGGCCGGGCTGGTGGCGTGGACGTTGCTGGGCACCGGCCTGTTCGGGGTACGCGAGGTGCGGGTGGAGGGTGCCGAACTGGTGACGGCGGTGCAGGTGCGGGACGCAGCGGACGTGCCGGACGGTGCCCCGCTGGCCCGGGTGGACCTGGCCGCGCTGGCCGGCCGGATCGGTGCCCTGCCGCCGGTGGAGCGGGTCACCGTCACCCGGGACTGGCCGGACGCGTTGGTGGTACGGCTGACCGAGCGCACGGGGGCGGCGGTGGTGCCGCGCGGGGAGCAGTTCGCGGTGCTCGACGCCGCCGGTGTGGTTTTCCGGACGGTGCCGCAGCGCCCGGACGGCCTGCCGTTGGTGCGGCTGGCCACGCCCGGTCCGGACGATCCGGACACCCGGGCGGGTCTGGAGGTGCTCGGTGTGCTCACCCCGGAGCTGCTCGACCAGCTGGTCGAGATCAGCGTCGAGGGGTTGGCCCGGATCAGCCTGAGGTTGCAGGACGACCGTACGGTGTTCTGGGGCGACGCGACCCGTGGCGCGGACAAGGCGCGGGTGGCCACCGCGCTGCTTGACCAGGACGCGGCCCGGATCGACGTGAGCGCGCCGGACGTGGTCACCTTCCGGTGAGCGGCCGGTCAGTGGGTGAGCCGTCTCGCTACACCGGCGACACGCCGGAGCGGTCCTTGGCTCATCGCTCGGCTGCGCTTACGTTGCCCCGAAGAGGATCAGTGGTTGACATAACTCTAACCCTCTAGTAGAGGGTCAGGGTTTACCTCTCGACCTCGGTGGTGGTAACTGCGTCGACCGTCGGTCCGGCCAGGCCGTAGCCGGTCGGGGAGTAGCCGATCTCGAAGGAAAGGACCGGAGATGACACCTCCGCACAACTACCTGGCGGTCATCAAGGTCGTCGGCATCGGGGGTGGCGGCGTCAACGCCGTCAACCGGATGATCGAGGTTGGGCTCAAGGGCGTCGAGTTCATCGCGATCAACACGGACGCGCAGGCGCTGCTGATGAGCGACGCCGACGTCAAGCTCGACGTCGGCCGCGAACTGACCCGGGGGCTGGGCGCCGGCGCCAACCCGGACGTCGGCAAGAATGCCGCCGAGGACCATCGCGACGAGATCGAGGAGGTCCTCAAGGGGGCCGACATGGTCTTCGTGACCTGCGGTGAGGGTGGTGGTACCGGCACCGGCGGCGCGCCCGTGGTGGCGAACATCGCCCGGAAGCTCGGCGCGCTGACCATCGGTGTGGTCACCCGTCCGTTCTCCTTCGAGGGTAAGCGCCGCCAGGTGCAGGCCGAGGCCGGCATCGACGAGCTGCGCAACCAGTGCGACACCCTGATCGTCATTCCCAACGACCGGCTGCTGGCTCTCGGTGATCGCAACATCAGCATGATGGACGCGTTCCGGACGGCCGACCAGGTGCTGCTCTCCGGTGTGCAGGGCATCACCGACCTGATCACCACGCCGGGTCTGATCAACCTCGACTTCGCGGACGTCAAGAGCGTGATGAGCGGCGCGGGCAGCGCGCTGATGGGCATCGGTAGCGCCCGGGGTGAGAACCGCGCGGTCGAGGCCGCCGAGGCCGCCATCTCCAGCCCGTTGCTGGAGCAGAGCATGGACGGTGCCCGTGGCGTGCTGCTCTCCATCGCCGGTGGTTCCGATCTCGGCCTGTTCGAGATCAACGACGCGGCCCAGCTGGTCACCGACGCGGCCCACCCGGACGCGAACATCATCTTCGGTGCGGTCATCGACGACGCGCTCGGCGACGAGGTGCGGGTCACCGTGATCGCGGCGGGCTTCGACGGCGGCACACCGGCGTACAAGGCGGCCGAGCCGGCCCGCAAGACCAACCAGAACCAGCCGGCACAGCCGAGCACGCCGATCCTGCCGTCGCCTGCTGCCCCGGCCACGCCGCAGTCGCCGCGCCGGGTGCTCTTCGACGACGTGGACGTGCCCGACTTCCTGAAGAACGGGTCCTGAACACCGCCGATGACCGACAGCCAAGCCCCGGCGAGAGCCGACCGGCGCGCGGAGATTGCCGCCGCGCTCGCCCGCGTACGCTCCCGCATCGCCGACGCCTGCGCCGCCGCGGGCCGGAACCGGGCGGAAGTGACAATGATCGCGGTGACCAAGACCTACCCGGCGTCCGATGTGGTGACGTTGGTCGGCCTCGGCGTGACCGACGTGGGGGAGAACCGCGACCAGGAGGCGGCGACCAAGGCGGCGCAGGTCGCCGCCGCCGGAGTCACCCCGCGCTGGCATTTCGTCGGCCGGTTGCAGCGCAACAAGGTCAAGTCGGTGCTGCGGTACGCGGACGTGGTGCAGTCCGTCGACAGCGTCCGTTTGGCGTCCGCGTTGGACGCCGGCGTCACCGCCATCGGCCGGGACCGGCCGTTGGACGTGCTGGTGCAGGTCAGCGTCGACGGTGATACGGCGCGGGGCGGTGCGGTGCCGGACTCGGCCGATCCGGACGTCGGCCTCGGCGCGGTCACCGAGGCGGTCGCCGCCGCCGGTGGGCTGCGGCTGGCCGGCCTGATGGCGGTGGCGCCGCTGGGCTGGGAGCCGGAGCGTGCCTTCGCCCGGCTGGCAACCGTCGCGGCGCTGGTGCGGGCGGACCATCCGCAGGCCACGGAGCTGTCCGCCGGCATGAGTGGCGACCTGGAGGCGGCGATCGGTTACGGCGCGACACATGTCCGCGTCGGCAGCGCGTTGCTCGGAATGCGTCCCACGCTGCGGTAGCCTGGCCGCGAGGGAAGCAAATTACATCAGTGTTGTTTGTGGGAACGGCCTTCCCGGCGACGGGGGGCGTGACGTGCAACGCGAATTGCGCGTCGGGGGATTGCCGTTCCTGTCCGGTGGGCAGGAATGGTCCACTCGCGACAGGCGACACGGCGGGGGCGTGTGCCGCACGGCGGACGGGAAGGGCGCGGGGATGGGTGCACTGCGCAAGGCGGGGGTCTGGCTCGGACTGGTCGAAGAGGACGACGAGCGGGCCTACGACGACGGTGGCTACGACAAGGGTGGCTACCGGGAGTCGCGCTACCGGCAGAGCCGGTACGCCGAGGAGTTCGCCGACGAGGAGGAGGAGCCGGAGGAGCCGCCGGCGCCCCGGCCACGGCTGGGTGACCGTGGGCGTCTGAGCGAGCGGTCGGGCCGGTTGGGCGAGGCCGAGCGGCTGGAGTCCGAGCGTCCGGAGCGGTCCGAGCGGTCCGAGCGGGCCAGTGTCCGGTCGATCACCCGGTCCACCGGCGAGCCGTCCGGCGCGCTGACGTACCACACCCGGGACAATCTCGCCCTGGCGCCGCAGGTGCAGCAGCGTGAGCGCGCGCTGGTGCCGGAGGAGGAGCAGCGCTACCAGATCACCACGCTGCACCCGACCACCTACCGCGAGGCGCGCACGATCGGCGAGCACTTCCGCGACGGGGTGCCGGTGATCATCAACCTCACCGAGATGGACGAGGCGGATGCCCGCCGTCTGGTGGACTTCGCCGCCGGGCTGGCCTTCGGGCTGCGCGGTACGATCGAGCGCGTGACCAACCGGGTGTTCCTGCTCTCACCGGCCAATGTCCAGGTCACCGCGGAGGACAAGGCCAAGATCGCTGAGGGCGGGTTCTTCAGCCTGAGTTGACCCGCCCGACCCGAGGGACGTCGCCTGCCGTGTTGTCGATCTTGTTACAGGTTCTCTACCTGACCACGTACATCTTCCTGATCGTTCTTTTGGCCCGTTTCGTACTCAGCGCGGTGTTGCAGTACGGCCGACGCTGGCAGCCTGGTCGGGGAGCGTCAGCCGGACTGGAATCCGTGTGGAGCGTCACTGATCCCCCGCTCCGGGCGTTGAGGCGTGTGATCCCTCCGCTGCGAATTGGTACCGTGAGCATCGACCTGGCCTCCCTTGTGCTCCTGGTTATCCTGTTCGTGCTGATGAGGTTTGTGTTAGAGCCGGCGATCATCAGGACCGCCTGATGACCGACGCGCTATCGCGGCCGCAACTGACCCGAGGAGTTTCGATGCCGCTGACCCCGGCCGACGTCCATAACGTCGCCTTCAAGAAGCCGCCGATCGGCAAGCGGGGCTACGACGAGGAGGAGGTCGACGCCTTCCTGGACGAGGTCGAGCGCGAACTCGCCCGTCTGATCGAGGAGAACAACGAACTGCGCGCCCAGGTGGAGCGCGGTGGGCGGGGCGGTGCCCCGGCCGGCCCCGGCGGCGACGCCCGCCTGGCGGCCGAGCTGAACGACGTCAAGGCCCAGCTCGACCGGGTGCAGCGCGACAAGGCCGCCGCCGAGCAGGCCGCCCGCGCCATGCAGGCCGAGCTGGAGCAGGTCCGCTCCGTCGGTGTCGGTGGCGCCGTGGCCGGCCCGGACGGCGAGCAGCAGGCGCTGCGCGTGCTCATGATGGCCCAGCGCACCGCCGACGACCACGTCTCCGACGCTCGCCGCGAGGCCGACCAGCTGCTCTCCGAGGCCCGTTCCAAGGCCGAGGAGGTCACCCGCGAGGCCCGCGCCAAGGCTGACGCGCTGGAGCGCGACGCCCGGCAGCGGCACCAGGAGGCCATGGGCGGCCTGGACGCCAAGCGCACCGCGTTGCAGAAGCACATCGAGGAGCTCAAGCAGTTCGAGCGGGAGTACCGCACCCGGCTCAAGGCGTACCTGGAGAGCCAGCTGCGTGACCTCGACGGCCGTGGCCAGGGCCTGGAGGCCGAGATGACCCGCGGCGAGGGCGCCCGGGCCGCCGGCAACGGGCTCGCCGCTGCGGGTCTCGCCGGGTCCTACGGCGGGGGCCGCTCCGGCGCGCTTGAGGCCGGTCGCTGAACCGGGTTGGTGACTGCCGCCAGCGCGGCGATCACCCGCCCTGCCTCATCGGTACGACACGGCGAGGGTGAGCCATGATAGTCATCAGTCTCGCGCTCATTCTCGTCGCTGTGGTGCTGCTGGTCTTCGGCCTGGCCGGTGGCTCCAGCCCACTGCTGGTCGTCTCGATCGGGGCCAGCTTGCTGGCCGCCGTGGCACTGGTGGCGGGCGCCCGCCAGGCGGCTGGCCGGGCCTCGGCTCCCAACGGTGCTCCGGCTGGCCACGGCGGTCGCGACGGCGACGGGCGTGGGTCGGGCATTCCGACCCAGCAGACCTCGGCAACCGTGGACACCGGCGATGCCGGGTGGCGGCAACCACCCGGCTCGCCGGTGACCGGGCCGCGCGAGCGGTCGGGCGTCGCCGACGGGTACGACGACGAGCCGGCGACCGAGGAGATTACGGCGGAGCAGGCCGCCCGGGTGGCCCGCCTAGCGGACGAGGTGCGGGTCGTCGACGGTCGGCCGCGGTACCACCTCGACGAGTGCCCGCACCTGGTCGGCCGGGAGCACGAACCGCTGCCCGTCGCCGAGGCGGTCGAACTCGGCTTTACCCCCTGTGCCCACTGCACGCCGGACACGGTGTTGCTGGCGGAAACCGAGCGCCGCTGACTTGGCCCCGATGGACGACGCGCTCATCGTCGCCGTACGGGTGAAACCGGGCGCCTCCCGGGCCCGCGTGGGCGGCCGGTTCGACGGTCCGCACGGGCCCGCTCTCGTCATCGCGGTGCACCCTCCGGCGGCCGACGGTCGGGCCACCGAGGCTGCCCGTCGCGCGCTGGCCGCCGCGCTCGGCGTTCGGCCGGCCACCGTGTCGCTGCGCACCGGCGCGGCGAGCAGAGACAAGCTTTTCCTGGTCACCCCGTCCGGGCCGGATCTGGCCGGCCGGTTGAGCCGGTTGCGGGACGGCGTGGAACCGGCCGGCTGAGTGGCGGTCATCTGCTAGCGTTCCCTTTGCCCTGAAATGGCAGTAACCGGGGTGGAACGGGCGTTGCGGTGCGGCACGTTGTCGGACGCCTTTACGTTCCGTATCCTTGCCAACCTCCGGAGTGCGCGGCCCCGTGGCCGCGCGCCCGTTTTGTACCTGGGGCGGCCGATGCGGCGGCCCCTGTCGAGGCGTCGCGGGCTCACCGCGGCTCCGTGGCCGAGGGAGCGACGATGGCCAAGCCAGCCGACACCAGGACCGCAGGCCGCAAGCCTGCGGCGAAGTCCACCCGCAGCGCCGCGGAGACCGAGAAGATCCGGGCCGCGTTGGCGGCCCGGCACGAGGAACTGCGAGCCGAGTACGATCAGACGCTGAGCGAGATCACCGAGCTGCAGCGCGACCGCCTCACCGACTCGGCCGGGGACGACCAGGCCGACACCGGCACCAAGACGTTCGAGCGGGAGCAGGAGATCTCCCTCGCCAACAGCATCCTGGAACGGATCACGCAGGTCGAGCGCGCTCTGGAGCGCCTCGATGAGGGTGGCTACGGCTGGTGCGAGCGATGCGGCAACCCCATCCCGGTGGAGCGGCTGGCCGCGTTCCCGTCGGCCACCCTCTGCGTGACCTGCAAGCAGCTGGAGGAGCGGCGCTGACGGCACGCTCCCCGGCGTCCATGCGCAGCGGTGCGACCGTACCGCCGCGATAGTCGATGGGGAGCAGATGAGCGCAGCACCGCCCGCTGGATCCGGCACCACCGGGTCGGGCACCGCCACGAGATCGCGGCGCCGATCCGTCACGATCCTCCTCTCGCTCGCGGTGTTCGCGCTGGCCGTCGACCTGTTGACCAAGCACCTGTCCCTCCAGGAACTCGGCGACCGCGAGCCGGTGCGACTGCTGGGTGGGGCTCTCTACCTGTCGCTGACCCGCAACAGCGGGGCCGCGTGGAGTCTGGGCAAGGACTACACATTCATTTTCCCGATCATCGCGATCGGGGTGCTGGGCTGGATCGCCTGGATGGCGCGGACGTTGCGCTCGGTGCCGTGGGCGATCGCGCTGGGCCTGGTGGTCGGTGGCGTTGTCGGCAATCTGATCGATCGGATCTTCCGGGCACCGGGCTGGTTCGTCGGGCACGTGGTCGACATGTTCAGCGTCTTCGACCCGTACGGTCGGGTCTTCCCGATCTTCAATGTCGCCGACAGCGCGCTGGTCTGCGGTGTGCTGCTCGCCGTCGGGCTGGAGTTCACCGGACGCCAGCGCGACGGCACCCGGGCGCTGCCCGACGACCGGCGGGGTGACACCGGCCGGGAGGACACACCGGCCCCGGACGGCACGGCAGACCGACAGCCCGCCAGGGCAGGCGACCTGGGCGACACCGACGGCGGACGGCGGGATCTGGCGTGACGGCCATCTTCGCCGCCGGCGGCGACCAGCGGAGCCTGCCGGTACCCGACGGACTCGACGGAATGCGGCTGGACCAGGCCGTCGCCAGGCTGTTCGGCCTGTCCCGTACCGCCGCCGCCGCGCTCGTCGACGCCGGTGAGGTACTTGTTGACGGTGCGGTACGTGCCAACTCGCACAAGGTGCGGGCGGGTTCCTGGCTGGAGGTGACGCTGCCCGCGCCGGCCACGGCGCCGGTGGTGGTGCCCCAGGCGGTGCCCGGCCTGCGCGTGGTGTACGCCGACGACGACATCGTGGTGGTGGACAAACCGGTCGGCGTGGCGGCGCATCCCAGTCCCGGCTGGACCGGACCGACCGTGATCGGCGGGCTTGCCGCGATCGGGCACACGATCGCCACCAGCGGCGCCGCCGAGCGTCAGGGCGTCGTGCACCGCCTCGACGTCGGCACCACCGGCGTCATGGTGGTGGCCAAGAGCGAGCAGGCGTACAGCGTCCTGAAGCGGGCCTTCAAGTATCGGGAGGTGGAGAAGCGCTACCACGCGGTGGTGCAGGGGCACCTGGACCCGTTGCGGGGCACCATCGACGCCCCGATCGACAGGCATCCGCACCACGACTACCGCTGGGCGGTGGTCTCCGACGGTAAACCGAGCATCACCCACTACGACACCATCGAGGCGTTTCCGTCCGCGAGCCTGGTCGACGTTCGGCTGGAAACCGGCCGTACGCACCAGATCCGGGTGCACTTCTCGACGCTGCGGCATCCGTGCGTCGGTGACCTCACGTACGGAGCCGATCCGACACTCGCCGCCCGGCTCGGACTGGACCGGCAGTGGTTGCACGCCAGAGAGTTGAGCTTCGAGCACCCCCGTACGGGGGACGAGGTCCGCTTCGTCAGCGACTACCCTGACGATCTGGGACGCGCGTTGGACATCCTCCGCGACTGACGCGTCCCACCCGTTCCGACCGACCGACGAGGGGACCGCCCGTGCGCGCCGGCGATCTGCTGCGGAAGTTGGACCAGCGACTGCTGCCTCGCCTCGCGGCCACGGTGACTCGGCTGGGCCACGGTCCGAGCCGCACGCCGCTGCTCGGGTGGGTGGCGATGCTGTCGTGCACCACGGTGCTGGCCACGGCCGTCCTCGCCACCGGTGGCCCGCCCGTGCAGGACCGCACGGTCGGCGAGGTGACCCGGGTGGGCGTGGTCGAGGGCGACTCCATCCCCCGTTACGAGGCGACCGCCGCGGCCGACCTGGCCGCGTTGGCCGGCTCGCTCGGCGACGGCACGTACGCCCTGGTCTCGCTCACCGAGTACCTCACCCCGGCCCGGCTCGCCGCAGTGGTCGGTGACGTGGGGGTTGCGGTGGTGTTCGGACGGGTGCCGCTGCCGGATCGGCAGACCGAGATCGTCCGTATTCCGACCCAGCGGGTGCCGGAGGACGTGACGGCCGGAATGATCAAGCTCGCCGAGCGCAAGGAGCGGGAGGCCGCCGACTATCGGGCCCGGGCCACCGCGCTGGGCGGTGGTGGACCGGAGGAACGCGAACTGCGCGGCCTGTACCTCAGCGGCGCCCAGGTCGCGGCGGCGGAGGCGGCCGCGTTCCGGGCCGAGTGCGCCTGCCTCTACGCCCTGGTGGTACGCGCCGAACCGGCGAAGCTACGCGGCGTCGCGGCCCGGTCCGGGGTGCGGGTGGTGGATCCCGCTCCGGAGGTCCGGCGGTTGGAGCGGACCGTCTTCACCCCGCCGCTGCCCGAGCAGCGGGATGTCGTCCGGCCGCCGGTCGACCGGACGGCCACACCGGAACCGACAGCGAGTGCGACCGCCACCGCCAGTGCCACCGCGCCCGTCACCGACAGCCCGCCCGCACCGGAGCCGACCGTGGCGGACCGCTCGCTGACACCGCCGGAGGTGACGGATCCGTCACCGTCTCCGTCGGTGCCTTCGCCCGCACCTTCGGCTTCGACCTGGACGCCGTCCACCTCGGCAGACACCGTCGACGAGGATGATCCAGAGCCCACACCTTGACGGTTGTCGACACACCCGGGTGTCGCCCGGTGTGGCCCTAGAAGGGTTTCGTTCGTAGCCTGTCAGACGGAGACCGAAGCGCTGGGGAGGCGATCCGTGGAGGGCAGCGAGACCGGTTGGGGACGGCCCGCCGAACCGGCACCGCGGTGGCGGGCGTTGCTCGACCGAGCCCGCCTCGGCGGACGCAGCGCAGAGCCGGCCGCCACCGAGCGGCGGGCCGAGGAACCACCGCCGGCACCGTCGCCTGAGCCGTTGCCGCGGCGGGGGCCCGGCACCGGCTACGCGGGGCGGGTGCCGGCCGTCGGGCAGCCGGCGGACCGGTCGTACGGCGAGGAGCCGGCCTACCGCGCCGAACCTGCCTACCGCGCCGAACCTGCCTACCGCGCCGAACCTGCCTACCGGGTCGACCCGGCGCACCCGGCCCAGCCGTACCGGGGAGAGCCGGCGCAGCCGCCGTACCCGGCGGTGCCCGAGCCGCGCCGACCGGAGCCGGTGGAGTCCCGGTACACCCTGCTGGACAACGGCTACCGGCACGCCGCGCCGCCGGTGGAGTCCCGGTACGCCCTGCTGGACAACGGCGGATACCAGCCGCCCTCGGCGGCGGTGGCGCCGCCTGCCGTGGCGCCACCGGGTCCGGTACCGGCGGCGGCGCCGTTGCCGGCGGTGGCACCGCCCGCCCCGCCACCGGGTGTGCTGCCACCGGCCACGGTGACCGGCCGCCCCGGCCCCATCGAGTGGCGTGCGCAGAGCGCTGGCAGCGACCTCGAACGGGCCGCCGCCGTACTCCGGCGCGACCTGGGCACACCCCGGGTGATCGCCTTCGCCAACCCGAAGGGCGGGGTGCACAAGACCACGGCCACCGTACTGGCCGCGGCGACCGTCGGCAGCGTACGCGGCCGTGGCGTGCTGGCCTGGGACGACAACGAGCTACGCGGCACCCTCGGGCTGCGCGCCGGCAGCGCCCGGCATGCCCGCACCATCCGGCACCTGGTCGCCGATCTCGTCCAGATCGAGATCCGGGAGGGCGCCGAGCTGTTGGAGATCCTGGACGACTACCTGCGGCACGCCTCCGACGGGTCGTACGACGTGCTCGCCGGCGAGGAGAGCCCCCGGTTCGCCCAACGACTGGACCAGTTCACCGTCAAGCGGGTGCTGGAGCTGCTGCGCCGCACCCACGACGTGATCTGTGTGGACACCGGCAACAACGTGGAGAGCCCGAACTGGCGCACCGTCATGCAGGCCGCCGACCAGTTGGTGGTCACCACGGTGCCCCGCGAGGACGCCGCGTTCAGCGCGGACTGGATGCTCGACCTGCTGCACGAGGAGGGGATGGGTGAGCTGGCCGACAACGCCGTCACGCTGATCTCCTGCCCCACCCCGGGCCGGTTGCCGTTGCAGGGCGACCTGGAGAAGCACTTCGCCACCCGGACCCGCGCGGTGACCGTGGTGCCGTACGACCCGGCGCTGGAGACCGGCTCGTCGATCGAGTACCACCAGCTCCAGGGCGAGACCCGGCAGGCCTGGCTGCGGGCGGCCGCAGCGATGCTGGAGCCGTTCGGCCGCTGACCGGCATCCGGGCTACCGGCCGGTGCGGAACGTCGGCCGGAGTCGTGCCACGAACCGACCGCCCACTGACTGTCGGCCGGGCGGCATTGCCCTCGGTGGGGTGACGCAGCGTGATCGGCGCATGTCGGACGGCTCGCGGCACCTGCTGTCGCGACACGGTGTACGACCGACGAGGGTAGCTGCGAGGATCATCGGGTGAGCCCGACCACCCCCGCCGCCGAACCGCCCGCACGGCCGTCGGCTGCCCTCCCACCGTCGCCGACCGAGCCGACGACCAGATCGACCAGCCAGCCGGCGACGGACGCCGCCGTGTCGGATAGCCAGCAGGGTGCCAAGGTCACCGAGCCGACCGAGGCGGCCGCTGAGGCCACCGCGCCGGATACCAAGGTCGCCGAGCCGGCCGCTGGGGCCACCGAGCCGGGTGGCAAGGGCGCCGAGCCGGCTGCTGAGGCCACTGAGTCGAGCCGCGACCCGGCCGCGGGGGCCGCCGTCGATCCGACCGCCGGGCGGCCGGGTGGGCGTGGCCGAGTGGCCGCGTTCGGGGTGGCGACGGTGCTGGTCCTGGGCCTGCTGGGGGCACCTCTGGGGTGGCTCTGGGCGGCGGTCGCGCCGGCCACGCCGGTCATCAAGAGCGGCGACGGCGCGGTGTACGGCCTGGCGCAGCCGGAACAGCCGATCGCCGCGGACGGGTGGTTCAGCCTGCTCGGGCTGGCGTTCGGGGTGCTCACCGCGCTCGCCGTGTGGTTCCTGCTGCGTCGCCACCGGGGACCGGTGGGGCTGGTCGTCGCAGCGGCCGGTGGGCTCGCCGCCGGGTTGGTCGCCTGGCAGGTGGGGCGTCGGGTCGGCCTGACCGGCTATCAGCGGCTGCTGGACACCGCTCCCGACGGCACGCGCTTCAGCAAGCCCGCCGATCTGCGGGCCGGCGGGATCGAGCTGTTCCTCGGGGTGTTGCCGGTGCCCTACGGCAACCTGCTGCTGCCGGCGTTCGCCGCCGCGGTGACGTACACCCTGCTCGCCGGCTGGTCGCGGTGGCCGTCGCTGCGGCCCGAGCCGGAGCCGGACGTGGCCTGGCTCGCCGCGCATCCGCCGCTGCCCGCAGGGGCGGCGGGCGAGGCAGGTCCCGGGCCGACGGGCGAGGTCAGGGCGGAGCCTGCGGGTGAGGTCAGTTCGGGGCCGGCGGGGGCGACGCCAGCTCCGCCAGCGGCACCGGAACCGCCCGCACCTGGCGCAGCAGCGCCGCCTCGCGGTTGAGCAGGTGCAGCTCGGCACGCAGTCGGGCCGCCGTGCCGTCGATGGCGAGTAGTCGCTGGCGGTCGGTCACCGTCAACGCCGCGGTCGCCGCGACCAGGTGGGACAGCACCGTCGGGTCCTCGGGCAGCTGCTCGGTGAGCTGACCGGCCTCGGCCTGGATCAGGCCCAGGTACTGCCGGAAGACGGCGATCACCCGGGCCGCCAGCAGGTCGGCGGTCTCGTCCGGACCGTCCGGCTCGGGCAACCACTGCACCTCGGCGGTCAGGTACGGCGCGGAGTTCCGGTCGACGTCGCCCAACCGGAAGCGTCGTCGCCCCACGGTGACGATGTCGAAGCCGCCGTCCTCCAACTCGGTGACCTGCCGCAGCTCGGCGGTGCAGCCCACCTCGTGCAGGGTGACCTCGCCGGTGCCGGACATGTCCTGACCGACACCGGCGGCGACCTCCCAGCCACTGCGGATGGCGACCACCCCGAACTCGCGTGGTGCGCCATCGGGCAGCGCGACGAGGTGTCGGACCAGCGCGCGGTAACGCTCCTCGAAGATGTGCAGCGGCAGTACCAGCCCCGGGAAGAGCACCGTGGCGAGCGGGAACACCGGTAGCCGTGCGGTCACGTGATCAAGCGTAGCCCGATCGCCGGGCGGCGGCGTGTCCCGGCTCACCATCCCGGACAGCGGGCGGCGCCGGTCGGCCCGGCGGACGGCCGCCTAGACTCGCAGGCGTGTTGAACCGGATCGACCTCCGCGGTGGCGCGCGTGACCCGCGCCACCTGCTGCCTCGCGCCCAGCTCGACGTCTCGGTGGCGGTCGAGCGCATCCGCCCGATCGTCGCGGCGGTGCGCGAGCATGGGTATCCGGCGGTCCGCGAGGCCAGCGAGCGGTTCGACGGGATCGCTCCCGAGGTGCTGCGGGTGCCGACGGAGGCCATCGCGGCGGCGGAGGGCACGCTGGACGGCCAGGTCCGTGCGGCGCTGCTGGAGTCCATCGCCCGAGCTCGGCGGGTGCACGCCGATCAGCGACGGGTCGACCACACCACCCAGGTCGTGCCGGGCGGCACGGTCACCGAGCGGTGGATCCCGGTCGACCGGGTCGGCCTCTACGTTCCCGGTGGGCTGGCGATGTACCCGTCGACCGTGGTGATGAACGTGGTGCCCGCCCAGGCGGCCGGCGTCCGGTCGCTGGTGGTGGCCAGCCCGCCGCAGAAGGACAACGGCGGCCTGCCCGATCCGCGGGTGCTCGCCGCCTGCGCGCTGCTCGGCGTCGACGAGGTGTACGCCGTCGGCGGCGCCCAGGCCGTGGCGATGCTGGCGTACGGCTGTGCCGTAGACGCCACCGGCAGCGCGCACTGCGCACCGGTCGACATGATCACCGGCCCGGGGAACATCTGGGTCACCGCCGCGAAGCGGCTGCTGCGCGGGGTGGTCGGCATCGACGCGGAGGCCGGCCCGACCGAGATCGCGATCCTGGCCGACGACACCGCCGACCCGCTGCACGTCGCCGCCGACCTGATCAGCCAGGCCGAGCACGACCCCCTCGCGGCCAGTGTGCTGGTCACCCCGTCGGTCACGCTGGCCGATGCGGTGGACCGGGAGCTGGCCCGACTGGTACCAGCCACCAAGCACGCCGAGCGGGTCGGCACCGCGTTGGGCGGCGAGCAGAGCGGCGTGGTGCTTGTCGACGACCTGGCGGCGGGGCTGCGGGTGGTCGACGCGTACGCGGCGGAGCACCTGGAGATCCAGACCGCCGACGCCCGTCAGTGGGCGATGCGGGTACGCAACGCCGGGGCGGTCTTCGTGGGCGCGTACTCGCCGGTGTCGCTTGGCGACTACTGCGCCGGCTCCAACCACGTGCTGCCCACCGGAGGTTGCGCCCGGCACTCGTCCGGGCTGTCGGTGCAGTCGTTCCTGCGCGGCGTGCACGTGGTGGAGTACACCGAGGAGGCGCTGCGGGAGGTCGCCGGGCACGTGGTGACCCTGGCGAACGTGGAGGACCTGCCGGCGCACGGCCAGGCGGTCACCGCCCGGTTCCCCGCTGCCGCCGGGCACCCGGGCAGCGAGCCGGTCCCGCAGTCGCAGACCGGGGCTACCGCATGACCGGTCTGGACGACCTGCCGATCCGTGACGATCTGCGGGGGCTGTCGCCGTACGGTGCGCCGCAGCTGGACGTGCCGGTGCGGTTGAACACCAACGAGAACTCCCACCCGCTGCCGGAGGCGGTGGCCGAGGCGATCGGCAAGGCCCTCGCGGCGGAACTGCGCGACCTCAACCGCTACCCCGACCGGGACGCGCTGGCGTTGCGGGCCGACCTGGCCGGGTACCTCGGCCATGGGCTCACGGCAGACGGGGTGTGGGCGGCCAACGGTTCCAACGAGATCCAGCAGCAGCTGCTCCAGGCGTTCGGCGGGCCGGGACGCAGCGCGCTCGGGTTCACCCCGGCGTACTCGATGCATCCGCTGCTGGCGCTCGGCACGGGCACCCGGTGGGTGCCGGCCCGCCGGGGGGCCGACTTCGCGCTGACCGCCGACGAGGCGGTCGCGCAGGTCCGCGAGCACCAGCCGGACGTGGTCTTCCTCTGCTCGCCGAACAATCCCACCGGCACCGCGCTCGACCCGGCGGTGCTCGGCGCGGTGCTCGACGTCGCCCCGGGGATGGTGGTGGTCGACGAGGCCTACGCGGAGTTCGCCCGGCCGCGTACGGTCAGCGCCCTGACGGTGCTGCCCGGGCACCCACGGCTGGTGATCACCCGGACGATGAGCAAGGCGTTCGGGTTCGCCGGTGGCCGACTGGGTTACCTGGCCGCCGATCCGGCCGTGGTGGCGGCGGTGCAGCTGGTCCGGCTGCCGTACCACCTCTCCGCGCTCACCCAGGCCGCCGCGCGGGCCGCGTTGGCCCACTGCGACGCCCTGCTCGGTACGGTCGCCGAGATCGCCGAGCAGCGTGACCGCATCGTCGCCGAACTGCGCCGTCGTGGCCTGCGGGTGGCCGACAGCGACGCCAATTTCGTGTTGTACGAGGTGGGCGGCGACCAGTCGGTGGCCTGGCGGGCGCTGCTAACGCACGGCGTGCTGGTGCGTGACGTGGGCCTGCCCGGCTGGCTGCGGGTCACCGCCGGCACCCGGGCCGAGACCGACGCCTTCCTCGCCGCCGTGGACAGTACTCAGCGCGAGGGTTCCATCGCCCCGCAGCCGCGACCGACGAAAGGCACATCATGAGCCGGACCGCCCGGGTGGAGCGGATCACCAAGGAGACCAAGGTCCTGGTCGAGGTCGACCTCGACGGCACCGGAGTGGCCGAGATCAGCACCGGGGTCGGTTTCTACGACCACATGCTGCACCAGATCGCCCGGCACGGTGGCTTCGACCTGACCGTACGCACCGTGGGCGACCTGGAGATCGACGCACACCACACGATGGAGGACACCGCGCTGGCCCTCGGTGCCGCGTTCGACCAGGCGCTCGGCGACAAGGCGGGCATCCGCCGGTACGGTTCGGCCACCGTGCCGATGGACGAGGTGCTGGTCCGGGCGGCCGTCGACCTCTCCGGCCGGCCGTACGTGGTCCACGACGAGCCGCCCCTGGCGCCGTACATCGGCCCGGTGTATCCGACCAGCATGACCCGGCACATCTGGGAGTCCTTCGGTCAGGCGGCCCGGATCACGCTGCACGTGGACGTGTTGCGGGCGGCCCGGCCCGGCGGGCATCCGGACGCCCACCACGTGGTCGAGGCACAGTTCAAGGCGGTGTCCCGGGCGCTGCGGGAGGCCACCGCGGTGGACCCGACGGCGGGCGGGGCGATTCCCAGCACCAAGGGGGCGTTGTGACGGGCTCGGGTACGGCGCGGCGGAGGTGTCGCCGGTGAGCGGCATCCTGCCCACGTTGCTGCTGATCCTGGCCGGCGTGCTGGTCGGCGGGGCGTTGTCCCTGCACCGGCAGGGGGCACCTCGCGGTGCGGTGGTCGTCACCGCGCTGCTGGCCGTGCTGGCCACCGTCGCCGGGGTGCTCTGGCTGCTGCCGGGGGACGGGTCATGACCGGCCGGCCCGACGGCGGGGCGGCCCCGCGTGGGCTGCGTCGGATCGTGGTGCTCGACTACGGCTCGGGTAACCTGCGCTCCGCCGAGCGTGCGCTGGCCGCAGCCGGAGCCGACGTGGTGGTCACCGGTGATCTGGCCGCCGCGGCCGACGCCGACGGGCTGGTGGTTCCCGGAGTGGGTGCCTTCGCCGCCTGCGTGGCCGGCATCGAGGCGATAGGTGCCGGGTCGGTGATCGCCGGGCGGGTCGCCGCCGGCCGCCCGGTGCTGGGCATCTGTGTCGGCATGCAGATCCTCTTCGAGTCCGGTGACGAGCACGGGGTGGTGACCAAGGGACTGGGTCTGCTGCCGGGCACGGTCAGCCGGCTCGCCGCCGTCCGGCTGCCGCACATGGGTTGGAACACCGTGCAGGCGCCGGTCGGCTCGGTGCTCTTCGCCGGCCTGCCCGCCGACAGCCGGTTCTACTTCGTCCACTCGTACGCCGTCGGCGACCCCGCCGCGTTAACGGCGTCCGGGGCCCGGGTCACCACGGCCCACCATGACTGTGACTTCGTCGCGGCGGTGGAACGGGGCGCGCTGTCGGCCGTCCAGTTCCACCCCGAGAAGTCCGCCGACACCGGTGCCGCGTTGCTGCGCAACTGGCTGGCCACCGTGCCCGCCGGTGGCTGAGCCGGTGGGTGACGCCCGCAGGGAGGCACGGTGAGCAAGGAACGGGCCCAGCGCCGGGCGGCCCGCGAGGCGGAGGCGGCCCGCCAGCGGGTGCTGCGCGAGCGGGCCACCGCCCGTCGGGCCCGCCGTCGGGCGTTGGTCCGCCGGGTGGTGCCGACGGTGCGTCGGGGTCGCACGGGCCGGTTGCCGCGATACTCCCGGGGCGAGCGGGCCGCCATCGTGGCGCTCACCCTGGCCGCGATCACCCTCATCTGGGTGCTCGTGCCCGACCTGGCACTGCGGGTCGGGTTGATCCTGCTGCTGCTGCTCGTCCTGCCGGTGATCGTGGTGATCGCCCTGGACCGCCGTTGACCATGCGAGAGGGACAAGACACATGAGCCTCACCCTGTTGCCCGCCGTGGACGTCGCCGACGGCCAGGCCGTCCGGCTCGTGCAGGGCGCCGCGGGCAGCGAGACCACCTACGGCGACCCACTGGAGGCTGCGCTGGCGTGGCAGCGCGACGGTGCCGAGTGGATCCACCTGGTAGATCTCGATGCCGCGTTCGGCCGGGGCACCAACGCCGAACTGCTCGCCGAGGTGGTGCGCCGCCTCGACGTACGAGTGGAGTTGTCCGGCGGCATCCGGGACGACGCCTCGCTGCGTGCCGCGCTGGCCACCGGTGCCGAGCGGGTGAACATCGGCACCGCCGCGCTGGAGGATCCGCAGTGGTGCGACCGGGTCTGCGCGGAGTACGGCGACCGGGTCGCGATCGGGCTGGACGTGCGCGGTCGGACCCTGGCGGCCCGGGGCTGGACCCGGGACGGCGGCGACCTGTACGAGGTGCTGGAGCGGCTCGACAAGGCCGGTGCCTCCCGTTACGTGGTCACCGACATCACCAAGGACGGCACCATGCGGGGGCCGAACCTGGACCTGCTGCGCGAGGTGTGCGCCCGCACCGACGCCCCGGTGATCGCCTCCGGCGGCGTCTCCACCCTGAACGACCTGCGGGCGCTGGCCACCCTGGAGTCGGTCGGTGTGGAAGGGGTCATCGCCGGCAAGGCGCTCTACGCGGAGGCGTTCACCGTGGCTCAGGCCCTGGCGGTCCTGGCCAACCCGTGATCCCGGCCGGGGTCGGACCCCGGCCCGGCCGTGCCATCGCCCCGACGGCAGAGGAAGGACACTCCCCGTGCCCACCAACCGTGAGATCCAGCTGGCCTCGCGCCCGCAGGGCTGGCCCACCGATGACAATTTCCGACTCGTCACCGCCGAGGTCCCCACGCCCGGCCCGGGGCAGTTGCTCGTGCGCAACCGGTACATGTCGGTGGACCCGTACATGCGCGGCCGGATGAACGACGTGCGGTCCTACGTGCCGCCGTTCGCCCTGGACGCACCGCTGGACGGCGGGGCGGTCGGCGAGGTGGTCGGCGGCGAGGCCGACGGGTTCGCCCCGGGCGACACCGTGCTGCACGGTCTCGGCTGGCGGGACTACGCGCTTGTCGAGGCGAAGACCGCCCGGAAGGTCGATCCGGATCTGGCGCCGGTGACCGCCTACCTCGGTGTGCTCGGGATGACCGGGCTGACCGCGTACGCCGGGCTGCTGGAGGTGGCCGCGATGCGTCCCGGCGAGACGGTCTTCGTCTCCGGGGCGGCCGGCGCGGTCGGCAGCATGGTCGGCCAGATCGCCCGGCTCCGCGGTGCCGGCCGGGTGATCGGCAGCGCCGGGTCGACGGCCAAGGTCGAGCGACTGCGGGCGCTCGGCTTCGACGCCGCGTTCGACTACCACGACGGCCCGGTACGCGACCTGCTGCGGGCCGCCGCCCCTGACGGCGTCGACGTCTACTTCGACAACGTCGGCGGCGAGCACCTGGAGGCGGCCATCTCGTCGATGAACCTGCACGGTCGGGCGGCGATCTGCGGCATGATCGCGCAGTACAACGACACCGAGGCGCCGGCTGCCCCGCGCAACCTGGCCCAGGTCATCGGCAAGCGGCTGACCCTGCGCGGCTTCCTGGTCAGCGACCACGGCCACCTGCGGGAGCAGTTCGTCCAGGAGGTCTCCGGGTGGCTGCGCGAGGGCACGCTGGCGTACGACGAGACGATCGTCGACGGCCTGGAGAACGCCCCGGCGGCCTTCCTCGGCCTGCTGCGCGGCGAGAACCTCGGCAAGATGCTGGTGCGGCTGTGACCGGCGGCGCACCCCGTCGACCCGGCCGGGCCGGCCGCCGTCGTACGGGCGGCGATAGGCTCGTCGCATGACGGTGGCGGTACGGGTGATCCCCTGTCTCGACGTGGACGCGGGACGGGTGGTCAAGGGCGTCAACTTCCTCGACCTGCGGGACGCGGGCGACCCCGTCGAGCTGGCTGCCGCGTACGACCGCGCGGGTGCCGACGAGTTGACCTTCCTCGACGTCACCGCCTCGTCGAGCGACCGGGGCACGATGCTCGACGTGGTCCGGCGTACGGCGGAGTCGGTCTTCATCCCGCTGACCGTCGGCGGCGGGGTGCGGACGGTGGCGGACGTGGACACGCTGCTGCGCGCGGGTGCCGACAAGATCGGGGTGAACACGGCGGCGATCGCCCGGCCGGAGCTGCTCGCGGAGATCGCGGAGCGGTTCGGTCGGCAGGTGCTGGTGCTCTCGCTCGACGTACGGCGGGCGTCGGCGGGCACCACCCCCAGCGGCTTCGAGGTGACCACCCACGGCGGCCGGCGCGGCACCGGGCTGGACGCCGTGCAGTGGGCACGGCGCGGCGCCGAGCTGGGCGCGGGCGAGATCCTGCTCAACTCGATGGACGCCGACGGCACGAAGGCCGGTTTCGATCTGGAGCTCATCGGCGCGGTGCGCCGGGTCGTCGACGTTCCGGTGGTGGCCAGCGGTGGTGCGGGTGAGGCGACCCACTTTCCTCCGGCGATCGGCGCCGGCGCCGACGCAGTGCTGGCGGCCAGTGTGTTCCATTTCGGGGAGCTGACCGTGGCGGAGGTCAAGGACGTGCTGCGCGGCGCCGGTCACCCGGTGCGCTGACGCCGGCGGGGCGCTGCGATCGCAGCCAGCGGATCGCGCCCTGGCCGCGGCCAGGGCGGTACGACGTCGCCAGCGCTCCGCCGCGGCCGACGACGGCGCGGCGCTCAGCCGCGGCCGGAGTGTCCTTCGGGGGAGCGCCGGGGCATCGGGATGGATCGCACCAGGTACTCCTGCACGGCGGCGGCGTGCTCCTGTTCGTCGAGGTGCCAGTCCGCGGTGCCGGGTGCGTGCCGGCGGCTGAGCACGCCCTGCACGGTGTCGACGGTGGTGGCCAGGCCGGCGCTGGGCCGCGAGCGCCACAGGTGCTCGCCGTCGGGAGTGAGCCGGAACCAGCCGTCGGCGACGTCGACCAGCCCGGCGCCGAGCAACCGGCGGATCGCCTCCTCGATGTCGTGCCGTTCGGGAATGCTGTGGTCGAGATGGTCGGCCGTGGAGAGCACGTCGGCGAGGCGTACTCCCTCGGGCCGGCGGGTGGTCGTGGACCGTCGGTGGCGTCCGGCGCCGCTGGCGATCACCAGCGAGACGAAGATCCATGCGTCGGTACGACGCCAGGCGTTGTCCCCCATGCGGAGATTCTGCCGGGCGACCCGGCTCCAGGAAAACACCGAGCGGCGCACTGCGACCGTGAGTGGCATCATGATTGCCGACAGTCGATGTGGGTGGACGGGGCCGACCCGATCCGGTATATGTCGGTGGCGTTGGGTGATCGTCAGATGGCTGGTGCCGGCTCGATCCGTTCCGGTGCCGGTGGGCTCGGTTCGGCGACGTCGAACACGGGCAGGAACAGTTGGGCCAGTGGTCCGATGGTCAGCGCGTACGCGATGGTGCCGATGCCGACCGTGCCACCGAGCACCGCTCCCACGGCAATCACGCCGATTTCGATGACGGTGCGGACCAGGCGTAGCGACCGGCCGGGACGGCGGGCGACCAGGCCGGTCATCAGCCCGTCCCGAGGGCCGGGGCCGAGTCGGGCGCCGAGGTAGAGCGCGGTGGCCGCGCCGTTGCCGACGATCCCGGCGACCAGCAGGAATATCCGCAGCGCGAGCGACCCTCCGGGCGGCAGCAGGGCCAGGCTCGCGTCGACCGCCAGGCCGATCACCACCACGTTGGCGACGGTGCCGAGGCCGGGGCGTTGGCGCAGCGGGATCCAGGCCAGCAGCACCAGCGCGCCCACCGCGATGACCACGGTGCCCATGCTCAGCCCGGTCAGCCGGGACAGTCCCTGGTGGAAGACGTCCCAGGGGTTCAGCCCGAGCCCGGAGCGGATCATCAGCGCCATGCTGAAGCCGTAGACGATGAGCCCCACGAACAGGTGGGTGAGTCGTCGGGTCGGCCGGTGCCGGAGGTTGCCAATCATTGCCACGCATGCCACTCTAGGTGCCAATTGGCCTCGCGATAGTGCCAATCTTGGGAGAGTGGCCATGGTAAGTCAGGTGCGCGGGGTCCAATTGGCCCGACTGCTCGGGCAGTGGCACGCCCTGCCCGGCCGGCGACGCAGCCCCGACTACGCCGCGCTGGCCGGGGCGGTACGCGGTCTGCTCGCCGACGGGCGGCTACCCCTCGGCGTGCGGCTGCCGGCCGAACGGGACCTGGCCGAGGCGCTGCGGATCAGCCGTACCACCGTCACGGCCGCGTACCGCGAGCTGCGCGACAGCGGGCACCTGGCCAGCCGGCGGGGCGCCGGAAGCTGGACGATGCTGCCGGGGACGCACCGGGTGGCGCCCAACGGACTCTGGATCCCGCTGGACGACCGGGACATGCTCGACCTCGGGGTGGCGGCGTTGGCCGCCCCGCCCGAGCTGCTGCCGGCGGCCCGCGCGGCGGCTGAGGACCTGCCCCGCTACCTCAACGGTGCCGGGTACCACCCGATCGGGATCATCGAGCTGCGGGAGGCGGTCGCCCAGCGGTACACCGAGCGGGGCCTGCCCACCTCGCCCGACCAGATCATGGTCACCAACGGCACGCAGCACGCCCTGGACCTGGTCCTGCGGCTGGCGGTCGCGCCAGGCGGCGGGGTGTTGGTCGAGTCGCCGAGCTACCCCAACGCGCTCGCGGCACTCGCCGCCCGGCGGGCCCGGATCACCACGTACGGCCTGGCCGCCGATGCCGACGGTTGGGACGCGGACCTGCTGTTGGGCACGCTGCGACAGGTGCGACCCCGGGTCGGGTACCTGATCCCCGACTTTCAGAACCCGACCGGGCACCTGATGCCGGCCGAGCTGCGGGAACGGCTGGTGGCCACCGCGCACGCGGTCGGCACGGATCTCGTGATCGACGAGTCGTTCGTGGATCTGCCGCTGGACGGGACCGACCTGCCGCCGCCGACGGCGAGCTTCGACCGGCACTCCCGAGTGGTAAGCGTCGGTGGCATGAGCAAGCCGTTCTGGGGTGGGCTGCGGATCGGCTGGATCCGCAGCTCGGCGCCGCAGGTGCAGCGGCTGGCCGCGGCGCGGGTGGGTGTGGACATGTCCAGCCCGGTGCTGGACCAGTTGGTCGCGGTGCACCTGCTGGACGTCGCGCCGGCCATCGTGGCCGCCCGGCGGGCACAACTGGCCGTGCAGCGTGACGCGTTGCTCGGCGCGCTGGCCGCCCGGTTGCCCGAGTGGCGGGTCACCGTGCCGCGCGGCGGGGTGACCCTCTGGGCCGAGTTGGACGGGCCGATCTCCAGTGCCCTGGCGCGCGCCGCCGAGGAGGTCGGCGTACGCCTGGCGCCCGGACCGCGCTTCGGCCTCGACGGGACGCTGGAGCGCTTCCTGCGGCTGCCGTTCACCCTGCCCGCCGCCGACCTGGTCGAGGCGGTCGGGCGGATCGCAGCGGTCCGCTACGACCTGGATCGGGCGGGGCAACCCCGCTGGCGGGAGCCGAGCGTCATCGCCTGAGCCGGTGCCGGTGCCCGCGCGGGGTACCGGTACCGGCGGGCCGATCCCGCCGATCCGCAGTGGCCGGCCGCCGACGGCGGGCAGACTGCCGGGATGGAGGGCGTCAGCGGGGTGCGATGGTCACGCGGGGTGAGACCGGGTGCCCCGGGGTCCCGAACCACCCGCCTGGAACTCTTCTACGACCTGGTCTTCGTCTTCGCCTTCATCAACGTCACCTCGCTCACCGCGGCGAACCCCACCGCGCGCGGCCTGGCGCAGGGCCTGATCGTGATGGCCCTGCTCTGGTGGGCGTGGGCCGGATTCGCCGCGCTCGGCAATGTGGTCCGGGCCGATCAGGGTGTCCTGCCGTTCGTCGCGTTCACCACGATGGCTGCCGCGTTCGTGTTCATCCTCGCCATGCCGCAGGCGTTCCGCAGCAGCCTCGGCGGGCTGCCCGGCCCACTGGTCTTCGCCGTCTGCTACTTCATCGTCCGCGCCGTGCCGGTGGCGGTCTTCGGCTGGCTGGCCCGCGGTGATCGCGAGCTTCGCCGCCGTTTCGTCCTGGTGATGGGTCGTGGGCTGGTCGTCGGGGCGTTGGTCCTCGGTGCCGCATTGGTGCCGCAGCGGCTGGCCAGCGAGCCCGGGGAGATCGGTCTGCGGCTGGCGCTGTGGCTCGCCGCGCTCGCGGTCGACTACACCGCCGCGCTGTCGCTGCGCGGCAGCGGTTGGACGGTGATGTCGGCCGGTCACTGGGCGGAGCGGCACGCTCAGATCGTGCTGGTGGCGCTCGGCGAGACGATCATCGCCCTGGGGCTCGGTACCGGATTCGCCGCCGAATTGCCGCTGAGCTGGTCGGTGATCATCGCGGCGACGTGCGGCGTGGCGGTGGTGGCGGGGTTGTGGTGGGCGTACTTCGACACCTTCGCACTGGCCCTGGAGCAGGCGCTGCACCGGGCCCGGGATCCGTCGGTCCGGGCGGTGCTGGCCCGGGACGCGTACACCTATCTGCACCTGCCGTTGGTCGCCGGCCCGGTCCTGCTCGCCCTCGGCCTCAAGGGGCTGCTCGACGAAACCGCCGAGCCGGACGCCCCGATCGGCGGTGCCCGCCTGCCCGGGTTCGACCTGCTGGTCCTGTACGGCGGGGTGGCGCTGTACCTGCTCACCCTGGTGGTGCTGGGCTGGCGGGTGCTGCGGCTGTCACGGTGGCCGACGCTCGCCTGTGTCGCCCTGCTGGGGGCGCTGTCACCGCTCGCCGCCCGGTTGCCGGAACTGGCCGCGCTGGGGTTGCTGACGGTGGTCGTGCTGGCCACGGTGGTGGTGCAGACGACTGTGGACGCGGGGCTGCGTGGACGGGTGCGTGAGGTGGCGCTGGCGGAACAGCTCGCCACCGAGGCCGAGCAGACCACCTGGCGCGGGCGCCACCTGTGACTGGCGGCCGGACTCCACTTCCAGGGTTCGACCAACGTCACCACCTTGACCTCCGAGCAACTGACCGCGGTGGCCCTGATCGAGACACTCCTCGTGCTGGCGTTGCTCTGATCGTGCTGGACCGGCTTCGCCGCACTCGGCAATCTCGTCCGTGCCGACCAGGGGATCATGCTTGCGGTCGGCTTCGGCGTCATGGCGTCGATCTTCGTGCTGGCCCTCACCACCGATGTGGCGTTCTACGACGAGCCGGGTGGTCTGGTCGGTCCGCTGGTGTTCGCCACGGCCTACCTGCTCACCTGGCTCATCAAGATCGTGGCCTTCTGGGCGAGCGTGACCGTGTCGTCACGCCGCCGGGCGGTGCTGCTGACCCTGCCGGCGACGGGCGGCGCGGTGCTCATCCTGATCGCCGCCGTGCTGCCCGACATGCTCTTCGGTGAAAGGTGGCGCTGTGCGGCTCGGACTGTGGATGGTGGCATTGTCGTTCGAGTACACCGTCGCCCTCCTGCTGATCCGCACCACGTGGCAGGTGCGCTCGGCCGGGCATCTGGCCGAGCGGCACGGACTGATCGTGCTCGTCGCGCTGGGTGAGTCGGTGATCGCCCTTGGCCTGGGTGCGGCGGAGCGCACCGGCCGGCCGATCAGCTGGTGGGCCATCTACGCGGCGGGTGTCACCCTCAGCATCATCTTCGCGCTGTGGTGGCTCTACTTCGACACCCTCGCCCTCGCCATGGAGCAGCACCTGCACGGCGTGCGGGGGCCGGAGCGGATCCCCCTGGTCCGGGACGTGTACACCTACCTGCACCTGCCGTTGATCGTCGGAATCATCTTCTTCGCCCTCGGGATCAAGCGCATGATCGCCCGCCTCGCCGACCCCGCCGTGCTGCCCAACCAGGACACCTTCGACGGGTTGGAACTGCTCTCGCTCTACGGCGGGTTGGTGGTCTACCTGCTGGCGTTGGTCGCCATGCAGTGGCGCATGTTCCGTCGCCTGGCCCGCCGGCCGCTGATAGGTGCTGGCGGTCTCGGCGCCGGCGCTGCTGTCGTTGCCGAGCCTGGCCGACCTGACCCTGGTCGGCACGGTCTTCGTGGTGCTGGTGCTGGTGCTGGTGCAGGTCGGGCGGGACGGCCCGGTGCGCCGACGGGTGCGGTGCCTGGCCCTGGAGGAGCAGGTCGCCCTGGAGGACGAGGCGAACGTGTTCCGCCGCCGGCTGTGACACCGACCCGCGGCGCGGGGAACCGGGCACCGGCCCCGCACCTGGCGCAGGTACGGGGCCGGGGGATGACCGTTGATCAGATCTCGGCGACGGTGCCGGCGTACATCTTGTCGATCTCGTCGGCGAAGTTGCTCTCCACCCCACGACGCTTGATCTTCAGCGACGGGGTGATCTCACCGTCCTCGATGGTCAGGTCGCGCGGCAGGATGGTGACCTTCTTGATGGTCTCCCAGCGGTTCAGCTTCTGGTTGAGCTGGGCGACGTACTCCTCGACCATGGCCTGGGCCTCGGGGGAGGCGACGATCTCGGGGTACGGGCGGCCCTCCAGCGGGGTGCCGGCCGCCCAGCCGGCGATGGCGTCCGGGTCCAGCGTGACAAGCATCGTGCAGTAGTTGCGGGCCTGGCCGATCACCACCGCCTGCGAGGTGTACGGGCAGGTGGCCTTGAACATGCCCTCGATGTGTGACGGTGCGACGTACTTGCCGCCGGAGGTCTTGACCAGGTCCTTCTTGCGGTCGGTGATGCGCAGGTAGCCGTCGTCGTCGAGGCTGCCGATGTCGCCGGTACGGAAGAAGCCGTCCTCGGTGAACGCGGCGGCCGTCTCCTCGGACAGGTTGTGGTAGCCCCGCATCACCGGCCGGCCCTTGAGCAGGATCTCGCCGTCGGTGTCGATGCGGCACTCAAGGTCGCCCATGGCCTTGCCGACGGTGCCGATCCGCAGCCCCTCCGGCGGGTTGACGAAGTTACCGGCGCTGGTCTCGGTCAGCCCGTAACCCTCGGAGATCGGCAGGTTCGCCGCGGCGAAGAAGGTGGCGATCTCCGGGCTGAGCGGGGCGGCACCGGAGACCAGCACCCGGATGCGGCCACCGAGACGGGCCTGGAGCTTGCTGAAGACCAGCTTCTCCGCCAGCGTGTACTTGAGCTTCAGCCCGCCCGGCACCGCCTTGCCGGCCTGCTCCAGGGCGACCTTCTCCTTGCCGACCCCCACCGCCCAGGCGAAGATCTTGGCCTTTGCCCCACCGGCGCCCTGTGCGGTGGTGACCGACTTGTTGTAGACCTTCTCGAAGACCCGGGGTGCGCCGCACATCAACGTCGGGCGGACCACCGAGAGCAGCTCGACGAGCTTGTCGACCCGGCCGTCCACGTACGTGGGCAGGCCGACGTGCGTGGCGCCGCAGAGCAGTGTCTTGCCGAACGAGTGGGACAGCGGCAGCCAGAGGTACTGCAGGTCGTCCTCGCGGAGCAGCCCGACCGCCTCCTGCGCCACGCCCTCCCAGCACCAGCCGCCGTGCAGCAGCTCGACGCCCTTGGGGCGCCCGGTGGTGCCGGAGGTGTAGATCAGGGTGGCCAGATGGTCCGGGCCGATGCCGGTGACCAGGCGCTCGATCAGCTCCGGGTCCTCGGCGAGCCGCTGGGCGCCCTGCTCCTCCAACTGGGCGAGGGTCAGTTGGGGCACGGCCGCGGACGGATCGGCGGCACCGTCGAAGAGGACCACGTGGGTCAGTGCGGGCAGTTGCGCCCCGGCGATCTTGGCCGCCTGGTCCGGATTCTCCGCGAACAGCACCTTCGAGCCGGAGTCGGAGATGATGTAGGTGGCGTCCTCGGGCTCGGTGGTCGGGTAGACCGTGGTCGTGGCGCCGCTGGCGCACATGATGCCGAAGTCGGCGATCACCCATTCGAGCCGGGTGTTCGCCAGGATCGCGACCCGGTCCTCCTGACCGACGCCCAGGCCATGCAGGCCGGCGGCGACCGCCTTGGCCCGCTGGGAGACCTGTGCCCAGGTCAGCCAGACCGGTCCGTCCGGGCCGGGGTGGGCGAAAGCGTGGCGGTCGGGGGACGCCGCCACGCGCTTGAGGAACATGTCAGGAATGGAGCTGTACGGTACATCGAGAGCCATCGCTGTAGCCGCCTTCGGGGGTGGAGGCGTGACGGTCGTCACGGTCGGTGTTCGTTACCGAAGGGTATTGCCTGTCCCCGGGCGTCGGCTAGCCCTGACGATCATCCACCAGCCCGTTCCCGCGAATGACACCCTCGTCTCATGCGTAGCGCGCCGCTGTCCGTGACCAGTCGTAGGTGGCCCGGATCCAGTTCCGCCGGGTGTCCAGCGCCGGCCGTACCGCGTCGCCGTGGCGGGCCAACAGGTTGGTCTCGGCCGCCAGGTACGCGCCGAGCCGATCGTTGAACCGGTCGGCGGCGGCCCGCAGCGCCACCGACTCGTCGCCGGTCTCCCTGGTCAGCACCGTGATCAGGTTGTGCGCGTCAGGCCCGCCCTGGTGTTCCTTGCGGTAGGAGAAGACGTCGTTGCACCAGCAGATGAGGTCGGCGGCCAGCATCTCCAGGGCGGCCCACCCGGGGTCGGCTCGGCGTACGGCCGGCGGAAAGCCGTCCAGCGCCAGGTCGGTCAGGGTGAGACTGGGGTACACCGCACCGGTGTGCCGGCGCATCTGGACGTACTCGTCGACCGGCGGGACCCGCTCGTGTTCCCGGTTCGCCGCCTCCCACAGCAGCGCCAGCAGGTAATCGCGCATCCCGGCGACGAACCGCAGCAGCACCGCCGGGCGTCGGTGGCCGCGTACCCGCTGGCACAGGTCGGCCAGGCCGAGCGCCAGCGTCCCGGCCGCGCCGGGCGGCACCGGACCCGGCGCGCCCTGGCGGTCCAGCACGTCCAGCAGCGCGGCCACGGTCGGTGCGAGCAGCGTGGGATCGGCACCCAGCCCGTCCTCGTCGCAGGCGTCGTCCATCACGAACAGCCAGGAGATCAGGTCGGTCAACAGGCGCAGGCGTTCCGGCGGGGCCTGCGGGCAGGCCCGCCCGGCGAGCCCGGCCGCATCCGCTCGGTGCAGCCGCTGCCCGTTACTGATCAGGCCCAGCTCCTGCGCCCAGCCCGTGCTCTCCCGGGCCACGCGCTCGGTGTCCTCGTGGCGGACGCCGGCGAACGGAGGCTCTCGCAGGGCCGAGACCACAAAGCTTCGCATCGCGCTCCCTGTCACCACCCCCCCACGAGGCGGCGCGGGTCAGCGTACGGGAGCACCAATGGTGGTCGGTCGATGAGTAGAGTAACGTTTCGGATTTTGCCGTGACCGGTTCCGCACAGAGGGTTACAAGCCCAGGCTGGCCGTGCGGAGCCGATCGGCCAGGGCCGGCGTGCCGTCGAGTTGCACCCGCGCCGCGCGTTGCCGGCCGGACAGGAACAGGGCCAACTCACCGGGCGTGCCGACCAGCCGCAGCGGCTCGCCGCCACGGCCGGTGGCCACCTCGCCGTGACCGGGCGCCTGGACCAGCACCTGGGCCGGGAAGCGACGCAGGGCCAGCCGGCCCAGCGCCGACACCCGTCGCCACAGCGCCCGCTCCAACCCCACCGGCAAGTCACGGGGCTGCCAGCCGGCCCGGGCGCGGCGTACGTCCTCGTGATGGATGAAGAACTCCAGCGTGTTGGTCAGCTCGTCGGTAAGCGGGTTGCTCACCGGGCTCCACAGCGGAGGACGCCGCACCTGGCCGAGCAGCTCGGTCCAGTTGAGGGCGGCGACCTGACGCCGCACCCGCTCGGCGTACCCGCTCAGTGGTGGGAGAAAGATGCCCGTCGCGGCGTCCGGACGACGCTCCCGGACCACCAGATGTGCGGCGAGGTCCCGCGTCGTCCAGCCCTCGTTGAGGGTCGGGGCGTCCGGGCCCAGGGTGGACATCAGCTCGGTGAGCGCCTCGCGCTCCGATCGGGCGTACCGCGACATGACAGTGATCGTAAGCCGGTGCGGACGAGGTCGCGTGCCGAGCCGGCACGCGGTCGATCCGGTCTGTGGGGTGACGTCGGACATATCGCCGGGGGTCGGCGTACCGGGCGCGTAGCGGTAAGGATGAGAGAGGATTATGGCGGCTTACGGCGGGGGAGAATGTGGCGAGCGGGACTAGTCGGGACGTGCTCGGTCGCGGGCTGGCCGTTCTCGGGCAGGCCATCCGGGAACAACCGAGGATCTTCGCGGTCGCGGTGTCCGGCAGCGTGCTGTTCGGCCTGATGGTGGTCGCCAGCGCGTTCGTGGTCGGCGCGGTGGTCGGTGATGTGGTGGTGCCGGCCGTCGAGAGCGGTTCGGTGGCGGTGAGCGCGCTGGCGCTGGCCGCCGCGGCACTGCTCGGGCTGAGCGTGCTGCGGGTGGTCGGCATCTTCGGTCGACGGCTCGGCGCCGGCTACATGCAGTTCCGCCTCCAGGCCGCCTACCGCCGCCGGGTCACCCGCCGTTACCTGGAACTGCCGCTGTCCTGGCACCACCGCAACGCGACCGGCACGCTGCTGTCCAACGCCAACTCCGACGTCGAGGCCGCCTGGCAACCGATCGCGCCGTTACCCTTCGCGGTGGGCACGCTGGTGATGCTGATCGGCGCGGTGACGTCACTGTTCGCCGTCGACTGGGCGCTGGCGCTGGTCGGGCTGGCCGTCTTCCCGGCCCTGTTCGCGCTCAACGTGGCGTACTCCCGCCGGATGGCCCCGCGTCAGGCGCGGGCCCAGCGCCTGCGGGCCGAGGTCAGCGGCATCGCGCACGAGAGCTTCGACGGTGCGCTGGTGGTCAAGACGATGGGTCGGGAGGCCCAGGAGACCGCCCGGTTTGCGGATCGGGCCGGCGAGCTACGCGACGCGCTGATCTCGGTCGGTCGGCTCCGGGGCATCTTCGATCCGATGCTGGAGACCCTGCCCAGCCTGGGCACGCTCGCCGTGCTTGTGGTCGGCGCGTACCGGCTGCGCCAGGGTGCCATCGAGGTGTCCGAGCTGGTCAGCGTGGCCTTCCTCTTCACCGTGCTGGCCTTCCCCGTGCGGGCCATCGGCTGGGTGCTGGCCGAACTGCCGCGCAGCGTCGCCGGCTGGGACCGGATCCGCCGGGTGCTCGACGCCACCGGCGAGATGCCGTACGGCGACACCCGGCCGGATCCGGCCGTGGCGACGCCGGCCACGCTCACCTTCACCGACGTCGGATTCGCCTACGAACCCGCCGAGGCGCACCTGCCCGGAGCCGAGGTGTTGGGCGAGGTCTCCTTCACCGTGCCGGCCGGCAAGACCGTCGCCCTGGTCGGGCCGACCGGCGCCGGCAAGTCCACCATCACCGCGCTGGCGGTCCGGCTGGTCGACCCGCAGTCGGGCACGGTCAGCATCGACGGCGTGGATGTCCGTGACCTGGCCGCGGACGTACTCGCCGGTACCGCCGCGCTGGTCGCCCAGGTGCCCTTCGTCTTCGACGACACCGTCCGGGCCAACGTCTCGCTGGACCGCCCCGGCGTCGACGACGAGGCCGTCTGGGCCGCGCTGCGCCTGGCCGAGGCCGACGGGTTCGTCGCCGCCCTGCCCGACGGGCTGGACACCATGGTCGGTGAGCGGGGTACCTCCCTCTCCGGCGGCCAGCGGCAGCGACTCACCCTCGCCCGGGCGTTGGCGGGTCGCCCCCGACTGCTGGTGCTCGACGACGCGACAAGCGCGGTCGACCCCCGGGTGGAGGCCGCCATCCTGGCCGGGCTGCGCTCGTCGGCCGGCGGCGGCCCGGGCGCGTCGATCCTGGTGGTGGCCTACCGGCGGGCCACCATCGCCCTCGCCGACGAGGTCATCTACCTGGAGCAGGGGCGGGTGGTGGCGCGGGGCACCCACAGCACGCTGCTGGCCACCGTGCCGGGCTACGCCGATCTCGTCACCGCCTACGAGCAGGCCGAGGTCGATCCTGACCGGCAGCGCACGTACGACGAGGTCACCCCGATGACCTCCGGACTGGAGGTGGACCGGTGAGCGCGAGGAGTGAGCTTGCGAGCCCCGCGGTCGCGAACGAAAGGCGGGTTCGGTGAGCGCGAGGAGTGAGCTTGCGAGCCCCGCAGTCGCGAACGAAAGGCAGACCCGGTGAGCGTGGGCTCAGTGACGGTCGGCGAAGCGCCGGAGCAGGCCGAGTCGACGTGGCGGACGCTGCGTCGAGGGCTGGCGCTCTCCCCGGAACTGCGGGTCGGGTTGGCCGGCACCCTCGCGCTGGCGCTGGTGTACATGATCGGCCGGGTGGCCGTGCCGGTGGCCGTGCAGCAGGGCATCGACCGGGGCATCGCCGGCGGGTTGGACCTGGACGCGCTGTTCGTGGTGGTGTCGGTCACCGCGGCGGTGCTTGTGGTGACCACCTCCTGTGGCTACCTGATGATGCGCCGACTGTTCACGGTCAGCGAGACGGCGCTGGCGGGGGTGCGGGTACGCGCCTTCCGGCACGTGCACGACCTGTCGATGCTGCACCAGCAGTCGGAGCGGCGGGGTTCCCTGGTTTCCCGGGTCACCAGCGACGTCGACCAGATCACCCAGTTCCTTCAGTGGGGTGGGGTGATCCTGCTGGTCAACCTGGGGCAGCTGGTGGTCACCACGGCCGTGATGCTGGCGTACTCGTGGCAGTTAACGCTTGTGGTCTTCGTCGCCTTCGGGCCGGCGGTACTGGTGATCCGGCTGCTCCAGCGCCGGCTCGCCGCTGCGTACGGGGTGGTCCGGCAGCGCACCGGCGCCCTGCTGGGGGCGGTCGGGGAGAGCGTGGTCGGCGCGCCGGTGATCCGGGCGTACGGCATCGCGGGCCGTACCGCCCGGCGGCTGGACGAGGCGATCGACGGTCAGCGGCGGGCGCAGCAGAAGGCGATCCGGATCAGCATCCTCGGCAGCTCGGTCGGTGAGCTGGCCGCCGGGCTGGCGCTGGCCGGCGTGGTGGTGCTCGGGGTGTTCCTCGGCGCCGACCGGACGCTGAGCATCGGTGAGATCACCGCGTTCCTGTTCCTGGTGACGCTCTTCATCCAGCCGGTGCAGATCGCCACCGAGGTGCTGAACGAGGCGCAGAACGCGATCGCCGGCTGGCGTCGGGTGCTCGACGTGCTGGATGTCGAACCGGATGTGGCGGATCCGGGGGCGCAGGGGCGTGAGCTGCCCACCGGGCCGCTGGACATCCGCTTCGGCGGCGTGCGCTTCGCCTATCCGGGCGGTCCGACGGTGCTGCACGACATCAGCCTGGAGATCCCGGCGAAGAGTCGGGTGGCGGTGGTCGGTGAGACCGGTAGCGGCAAGACCACCTTCGCCAAGCTGGTGACCCGGCTGATGGATCCGACGGCCGGGGCGGTGCTGCTGTCCGGGGTGCCGCTGACCGACGTGCGTTTCGACTCGCTGCGTTCCCGGGTGGTGATGGTTCCGCAGGACGGGTTCCTGTTCGACGCCACGGTGGCCGACAACGTCCGCTTCGCCCGTCCGGAGCTGACCGATGAGCAGCTCACCGTCGCTTTCACCGAGTTGGGTCTGGCCGACTGGCTGGACGGGCTGCCCGCCGGGCTGGCCACCGGGGTGGGCGAGCGTGGCGAGGCGTTGAGCGTGGGGGAGCGCCAGTTGGTGGCGTTGGCCCGGGCGTACGTGGCCGATCCGGACCTGCTGGTGCTGGACGAGGCGACAAGTGCGGTGGACCCGGCCACCGAGGTGCGGTTGCAGCGGACGTTGGACGCGGTGACCCGGGGTCGGACCACCCTGGCGATCGCGCACCGGCTGTCGACGGCGCAGAACGCCGACGAGGTGATCGTGGTGGACCGGGGGCGGGTCGTGCAGCGTGGCTCGCACGACGAGCTGGTCCGCGAGCCGGATTCGGTGTACGGGCTGCTCTACGCCTCGTGGCTTGAGCAGACCCGGTAGACGACGCGGGGCCGATGCCATACCCTCCGAGTTAGGTAAGCCTAACCTCAAAGGAGGTCGTGTCATGCGGCCCAGCCCCGCTGAGATCGTCCGGACCCTGGTCGCGGGTCGGTTGCCCGGCCTCGTCCACCTGGCCTGCCGGCCCGGTCTGCACCACGCGCGCCACGCCACCGACCCCGAGGGGCGGGTGTTGCTGCTGGTGCCGGTGGTCAGCGATCTCGCGGCGGCGCTGGGTCCCGGTGCCGGGGACCGCGCCGTCGCGGTGGTGCTCGACGTGCTCGACCTGCCGCCGGCCGCCGGGGCACCGTCACTCGGCCGGGCTCTGGTCTCCGGTTGGGCGCGTTTGTTGGCCGGCGACGAGGCACGGGCCGCCGCGGTGGACTTCGCCGCCGTGGAGCCCACCGGCGACCTGCTCGACGTCGGCACCCGATTCCGGCTCTTCCGCTTCGAGGTGGCCGAGGCGCGTTGGCACCGGGCCGGCGAGTTGCGCCGGATCGACCCTGGGGCGTACGCCGAGGCCGAGCCGGACCCGCTGCACCCGCTCGAGGCGGGTCTGCTCGCCCACCTGGGCGAGGACCACGCCCAGCGGATGACGGACTACCTGCGCCGGCAGCTCGGCCTGGCCGCCGGCCCGGTCGAGCACGCGCCACGGGTCGAGCGGATCGACAGGTACGGGATGCTGGTGAGCTTCGGCCGGCCGGGCGCCCGGCGACGGGCCCGGATCGCCTTCGGCCGCCGGTTGACCGACCAGGCCGACCTGACCCGGCTGCTGCACCCGGTGTTCTGCGTGAGTTGACCGACCGTCGCGCAGGTCGCTGCCGGTCTCTGCGGTCCCGCCGGGTCGACAGGTCTCCGCCGGATCAACCGGCGAGGTCGCCGGTGAGATAGCGGTGCACGTTCGGGCCGACCGTGGCGATCAGGGTCTCCGGCGCGGCGGAGGCCACCGGCTCCAACCGGATCACGTAGCGCATCAGCGCCAGCCCGACGAGTTGGCTGGCCACCAGCGATCCGCGCAGCGGCACCTCGGCCGGATCGACGTCGAGCTGGTCGAGGACCCGGCGCAGCACCTGGGTGGTGAGGAACTCGCGCAGCAGCCGGGCGGTCCATTCGCTGCTGACCGCGGAGCGCAGCAGGGCCACCCCGGCGGCACCGGCCGGCGAGTCCCAGACCGTGACGAACATGCGTACCAGCCGCTCGCCGAGGGCGGCACGGTCACCGGCGAGCACCTTCGGCAGCAGTTCCCGAGGGTCCACCGGGAACCGCATGGCGGCCAGGAAGAGCTGTTCCTTGGTGCCGAAGTAGTGGTGCACCAGGGCCGGGTCGACCCCGGCCGAGGCGGCGATGGCCCGGATGGTGCTGGCGTCGAAGCCGCGTTCGGCGAAGACGGCCCGGGCCGCGTCGAGAATCGCGTCCCGGGTGCCGGGTTTGCCGGGTCGCCGTCCGCTGCGCCGTACCATCGCCCTCCCTCGCTCCTGTCGGCGGCCGTGCCTGCCCGGCGGGCGCGGCCCACCCGCGCCGGGCAGGCACGGTGCCGTCAGCCGCTGCGCCGGCGCAGGGTGGCCGCGGCGAGGACCAGCGCCAGCACCGCCGCGGCGGCGACGATCGCCACGTCACGCCACATCGTCCCGGTCGGTTCAGCGTGCGCGCCGACCTCCTGCAGGGCCTCGACGGCGTACGACAGGGGCAGCACGTCACTGATCGCCTGCAACCAGCCGGCCATCTCGTCGCGGGGCACGAACAGCCCGCAGAGCAGCAGTTGTGGCGCGACGACGACCGGCATGAACTGTACGGCCTGGAACTCGGTGCGGGCGAAGGCGCTGCAGAGCAGCCCGAGCGCGACGGCGAGCACCGCGTTCAGTGCGGCGATCATGATGACCAGGATGCTGCTGCCGGCCGTCTGGAGGCCGAAGACCCAGTACGCGACGGCGGAGGCGATGCCGGCCTGCACCGCGCCGGCCAGCCCGAAGGCGATCCCGTACCCGAAGAGCAGGTCGGTCTTGCCCAGTGGGGTGGTGAGCAGCCGTTCCAGCGTGCCGGTGGTGCGCTCGCGCAGCATCGCGATGCTGGTCACCAGGAACATGATGATGAACGGGAAGAAGCCGAGCATCACCAGCGCGATCCGGTCGAACGTCGACGGCTGTCCGGGCGGCGCGGGCTGGTCGGCGTACATGTAGTAGATCAGGGTGAGCAGGACGGTGGGCACGGCCACCAGCAGCGCGACGGTCCGTCGGTCGTGGCGCAGCTGCCGCAGGATGCGCGTGACGGTGGCGGAGAGGATGCGCGGGTTCATCACGCCTCCCCGGACTGGTCGGGCTGAGCGGCTCTGATCAGCCGCAGGAACGCCTCGTCGAGGTCGTCCACTCCGGCGGCGGCCCGGATGGCCGCTGGCGTGTCGTCGGCGATGAGCCGTCCCTCGCGGATGAGCAGCAACCGGTCGCACCGGGCGGCCTCGTCCATCACGTGACTCGACACCAGCAGGGTCGTCCCGGTCGCGGCCAGCGCGTGGAAGCGGGCCCAGAGGCCGGCCCGCAGCACCGGATCCTGACCGACGGTGGGCTCGTCGAGCACGATCAGCTCGGGCTCGCCGACCAGTGCGCAGGCCAGCGACGCCCGGCTGCGCTGCCCGCCGGAGAGGGTGCCCACCAGTTGGCTCGCCGCCGAGGCCAGCCCGACGTCGGCCACCGCCCGGTCGGCCTCGGCCCGGTCGCGGCCGTGCAGCGCGGCGAAGTAGCGGGCGTTCTCCCGCACCGTCAGGTCGGCGTAGACGCTCGGCGCCTGGGTCAGGTAACCGACCCGGTGGCGCAGCGGCGGCGAGCCGGCCGGGGCTCCGAGCACCGTCACCGTGCCGGCGGCGATCACCTGCACTCCGACGACCGCGCGCATCAACGTGGTCTTGCCGCTGCCGCTCGGCCCGAGCAGACCGGTGACCGAGCCGCGCGGCACCGTGGCGTCGATCGCGTGCAGCACCCGCCGTCCGCCCCGGTCCACGACCAGGCCCCGGACGGCGATCGCGTCGCCCATCGCCCACCTCCCCAATTCATCGTCTGTTGAAATCAACGGTAGGTGAAATACTGCCGGTTCGGCAAGCGCGCGGCGCGGGGTCGCGCCGTGCCCGCCGGTGCTGGGACCCTCGAACGATGGACATCGGTACGCGGGAGCCGACCTTCACCGTCAGCGAGGCGGCCCAGCGGGTCGGCCTGACCACCCACACGTTGCGTTGGTACGAGCAGGAGGGGCTGGTGGCCCCGGTGGGCCGGGATTCCGCCGGTCGGCGTCGCTACACCACGGAGGACGTCAACTGGCTGTTGCTGCTGACCCGGCTGCGCCGCACCGGCATGCCGGTGCGCGACATGCGTCGCTACGTCGAGCTGGCCCGACAGGGTGATGGCACGCTCGGTGCCCGCCGGGCGCTGTTCGAGGAGCATCGCGTACGGGTGCTGCACCGGATGGCCGAGCTGGAGGAGGACCTCAAGGTGCTCGACTTCAAGATCGACCACTACCGGCGGGCGGAGCTGGGCGAGTTCGACTGAGTGCGTAATCGGGCTAAACGCCCTCCACGGTGGCAAAGCCAATAGCACGGTCAGTCAGTACCGGATCGGACGCCAGGTCCGTCACCGGTCATTGCACCCTGATCGGACGTGCGGCACGATGGCGCAGTGGATCACGCTCCGTCACCGGACAGTGGGTTCTTCGACGACTGGGCCGCACGGCTGCGGGCGAGCGCCGACCGACCCGTGGTGGGCATCCTGCTGCGCGGCAGCCACGCGC
Source organism: Micromonospora sp. NPDC000442 (assembly GCF_042898635.1). Lineage (NCBI taxonomy): Bacteria > Bacillati > Actinomycetota > Actinomycetes > Micromonosporales > Micromonosporaceae > Micromonospora > Micromonospora sp. NPDC000442. The sequence goes on from NZ_JBIAYZ010000007.1 coordinate 195,294, forward strand.
GCCGAGCCGCCACCGCGCACAGCGACGTCGACGTCGACGTGCTGCTCGGTGGCGCTCCGTACGCGGCACGTCGGGCGTACCTCGCGGAGCACTCCGGCCGGCTGACCCACGTGTCGGTAGCGGCCCGGGACATCCGCTCCTGGGTGACCCGGCTCGGTGAGCCGGCCGACTGGGCGTTCGGTCTGCCGGTGACAGCCCCCACCCGGCTGCTCTGGGCCGACCCGTACTGGCGGCACCGCATCGACCTGCCGGTGCTCTGCCAGCCGGCCGACGAGCCACGGCTGGAGGAACTGATCGCCACGCTCGGCAAGGTGGCGGCGGCCCGGGACGACGAGGACGCGCTCGGTGCCCGGTTGGCCGCTGCCGACCTGGCTCGGCTCTGTCCCTCGGTGTTGCGGCTGGCGAACCCGTCGGTACGGGTGGTCTCCCGCCGGTCGGCCTTCGCCGCCGCGCTCGACCTGCAGGTGGCGCCCGCCGGCTACCGCGAGGACATGCTGCGCTGCCTCGGCCTGCGTCCCGGCTCGACCGGCCAGGTGTGGGCGGCGGCGGCTCGCCTGGTGACCGGCACCCTGCCGCTGATCCGTCCGTACGCCGCCGAGGTGGCCCGGGCGGCCGGGCCGGATCTCGCCGACGCCCTGCTGGACGGGCGCCTGGACCGCTACGTGGCCCAGTTGGGTCGGCCCGGCGGCGGTACGCCTTCCGCCAGCCGGGAGCCCGCTGGGGTACCCGCGCCGCGTGCGGGACAATGGCTCACTGTGCCCGTACCTGACGCGCCGGTGACCGGCGCCCACCCTGAGCAGCCGGAGCGGCCGGGCGGTTCGCAGCGACCGTCACGCCTCGACCCGGCGATCGCCGGCCGCCTGCGACGCACCCCCGACGGCCTGGTGGCCGCGGTGGTCCGCCAACACGACAGCGGTGAGGTGCTGATGATGGCCTGGATGGACGACGAGGCCCTGCACCGCACGCTGACCACCGGCCGGGCCACCTACTGGTCGCGCAGCCGGCGCGAGTACTGGGTCAAGGGCGCCACCTCCGGCCACCATCAGTACGTCCGTTCCGTCGCGCTCGACTGCGACGGTGACGCGGTGCTGGTCAGCGTCGACCAGGTCGGTGCCGCCTGCCACACCGGGCAGCGCACCTGCTTCTCCACCGAGCTCCCGGTCACCGGCGAGGTGGCCTCATGAGCGAGCGAAGCGGAGTGCCGGCATGAGCGATGGTCGGGTGAGCCCGGACGCGAGCACCTTCACCGAACTTGCCGCCCGGTGGCGGGTGGTACCGGTCACCCGCCGGCTGCTCGCCGACGCGGAGACACCGGTCGGCGTCTACCGCAAGCTCGCCGGTGGCCCGGGGACGTTCCTGCTGGAGTCCGCCGAGCAGGGCGTCGGCTCGTCCGGGCTGGCCTGGGCCCGGTACTCCTTCGTCGGGGTGCGCAGCAGCGCCACCCTGGTCGAGCGCGACGGCACCGCGGCCTGGCTCGGCGTGCCGCCGGCCGGTCTGCCGACTTCCGGGGACCCGGTCGAGGTGCTGCGGGCGACGGTGACGGCGCTGGCCGGCCCGCCCGGCGCCCCGGGTGACGGGATGCCACCGCTGACCGGCGGCATGGTCGGCTATCTCGGCTACGACCTGATCCGTCGCTTCGAGCGGCTTCCCGCGTTCACCGAGGACGACCTGCGCCTGCCCGAGCTGGGCATGATGCTCGCCACCGATCTGGTGGTGCTCGACCACTTCGACGGTTCGGCGATCCTGGTCGCCAACGCGATCCTGCCGCCGCTGGACGAGCCGGGTCGCGACGAGCTGGTCACCGCCGCCTACCACCACGCGGTGGGCCGCCTGGACGCGATGACCACTGCGCTGTCGCGGCCCATCCCGCCGATGGTCGCCACGGTCGCCCGCCCGCCGGCCGGCGAGGTACGCAGCCGCACCCCGGACGGTGGGTACCCGAAGGCGGTGGAGGCGGCGAAGGAGGCGATCCGGGCCGGCGAGTGCTTCCAGATCGTGCTAGCCCAGCGGTTCGAGCGGGAGACCGACGCCGACCCGTTGGACGTCTACCGGGTGCTGCGCACCACCAACCCGAGCCCCTACATGTACCTGCTGCGCTTCGACGACTTCGACATCGTCGGCTCGTCACCCGAGGCGCACCTGAAGGTGACCGGTGAGGTGGACGGCGAGCGGCGGGCCCTGCTGCACCCGATCGCCGGCACCCGACCGCGCGGCGCGACCCCGGAGGCCGACGCCCGGCTCGCCGCCGAACTGCTCGCCGATCCGAAGGAACGTGCCGAGCACGTGATGTTGGTCGACCTGGGCCGCAACGACCTCGGCCGGGTCTGCCGTCCCGGCACCGTCGAGGTGCCGGAGTTCGCCACCATCGAGCGGTACAGCCACGTGATGCACATCGTCTCCACGGTGGTCGGCACGCTGCGGGCGGACCGCACCGCCTTCGACGCGCTCGCCGCGACCTTCCCGGCGGGCACGCTCTCCGGCGCGCCGAAGGTACGTGCCATGGAGATCATCGAGGAGTTGGAGCCGGTCCGCCGGGGTCTCTACGGCGGGACGGTGGGGTACTTCGGTTTCGCCGGCGATCTCGACATGGCCATCGCGATCCGGACCGCGCTGATCCGGGGCGGCCGGGCGTACGTGCAGGCCGGCGCCGGTGTGGTGGCCGACTCCGATCCGGCTGCGGAGGACCAGGAGACCAGGAACAAGGCCGCCGCGGTGCTGGCGGCCATCGCCGCCGCGGAAACCCTCCGGCCGGCCCGGTGAGCGCGAGGAATGTAGCGCAGCGGAGTCCCGCAGTCGCGAACGGAAAGTGGGCCCGGTGAGCGCGAGGAATGTAGCGCAGCGGAGTCCCGCAGTCGCGAACGGAAAGTGGGCCCGGTGAGCGCGAGGAATGTAGCGGTGGAACCCGGGGGTGCCCGGTCCGTGCCGGGTCGGCGGGAGCTGGCGTACGCCGTGCTGCTCTGCCTGGCCGGCGCGGGGCTGGCGCTGTGGGCGGCGACCCGCACCTGGGTGGTCGGCGCGGTCAGCCGGGCGGACCCGACGCTGCTGCTGGTGGAGGAGGGACGCACGGGCGGGCAACTGCTGCCGTGGCTGCCGGCGTTGGCCCTCGTCGGGCTGGCCGGCGGGGGCGCGGTGCTGGCCACCCGGGGCCGGCTGCGTCGGGTGCTCGGCGGGCTGCTGACCGTGCTCGGCCTGGCCCTCGCGGCCGGCGGAGGCTACGGGCTCGTCGGTGACCTCGGGGACCCGGTCACCTGGCAGTGGCCCGCGCTCACCCTGCTCGGCGGGATCCTCTCCGCCGCCGGTGGTTCGTTGACCATGCTGCGTGGTCACCGCTGGCCGGCGATGGGTGCCCGCTACGAACGTCGGACCACCCGGCCGACCGGCACCAGCGGCCCGATCGAGGGGGCCGGCACCGTCGAGGCGTGGGAGGCGATGGACCGTGGCGAGGACCCCACGATCCGCTGAGCGCCCGGACGTTGCCGTGCGGTCGACGTTGTCGTGCGGCCGGGCGGTGCCGTGCGGTCGGGGCCAATGAGATTCCTCACCGTCATGTCACTGCGACATGAAGATTTGAGGGTGACATGACGGTGAGGAGTCAATCCCCATCGGGCCGCACTCGTTCACGGCCAGGGTAGGCGCTGCTCAGGGCTGCCGCACCACGACGGCGCGGGTGTCGGTGGCACGGTGGGCCGGGAGAACTGGCGTTTCGCGGACGCCCCGGCCAGCAGATGGGCCGGGCGGAGCGGTGCGGTCAGCCGACCGGTTGGCGGGCCCGCACCCGGGCCGCGGTGAGTTCCGCGACGAGGCGGTCCAACTCGGCCCGCTGGTCGGCTCGGGCCCGGTCGGCGCAGATGGCCTCCCAGGCGTTGCCGGAAGCGGTCCGCATCCGGTCGGGCCCGACCACTGCCCGCTCCAACGTGTGGACGACACCGACGGCGAGCGACGCGACGGTGCGCGAGATGGTGGTGAGGCCGATGGTCTGGTGCGGCGCGGAGGTACTCATGATCACCCCGGGGAGAGATCGTCGTGGCGGTGGGGCAGGCGCGTCATTGAGTGTGCCCGAGCCTGATGCTGCTCGGCCCGGGTTTCGTGGTGATGACTGCACCGTCAACTCTGCGGTAGCGGGCCTGACCGGCACAGGGACCTTGGTCCTTGAGCTTGGTCACAACATCGATGTGGCCGGATCGCCGACCTCTGCGAGGGGTCTCCGGACCCCCTGGCATGGGCGGACGTCGATGGTCTCGTGACGCAGAGTCACAATCCGTGCGCACAAGTGGGCCATTATGCCGCAGCCCATTTCGTGAGGAGCGCCATACCCCCGGCGGTCGGGTCCAGGTGGGGCCACCTAGCATCGGCCCATGACACCCGGAGAGGGGAGTCCGTTGGTGACTGCTGAACATGCCCACGCGGAGGGGGACGAGGCCGGCCCGGCGGCGCCCGTCAGCGTGCTCGACGAGATCCTGGCCGGCGTCCGGGAAGACGTGGCCCGGCGGCAGGAGCAGGTTCCGCTGGAGCGGATCCGTGAACTGGCCGCCGCCGCGCCGCCGCCGCTGGACGCGTACGCGGCCCTGCGCCGGCCCGGCGTCGCGGTCATTGCCGAGGTGAAGCGCGCCTCGCCGTCCAAGGGCAAGCTGGCCGAGATCGCCGACCCGGCGGACCTGGCCGGCGAGTACGCGGCCGGCGGTGCCCGCGCGATAAGCGTGCTCACCGAGGGCCGCTGGTTCGGCGGGTCGCTGGACGACCTCGCCGCCGTGCGGGCCGCGGTGAACATCCCGGTGTTGCGCAAGGACTTCGTGGTCTCCAGCTACCAGGTGCACGAGGCTCGTGCCCACGGCGCGGACCTGGTGCTGCTGATCGTCGCCGCGCTTGAGCAGAACGTGCTTGTCGGCCTGCTGGAGCGGATCGAGTCGCTGGGCATGACCGCGCTGGTCGAGGTGCACGACGAGGAGGAGGCCGACCGGGCCATGGAGGCCGGCGCCCAGGTCATCGGGGTCAACGCCCGTGACCTGCGTACCCTTCAGGTCGACCGGTCGGTGTTCGAGCGGATCGCACCCGGCCTGCCGAGCAACGTCGTCAAGATCGCCGAGTCGGGTGTACGCGGCCCACACGACCTGATCCGGTACGCCTCGGCCGGCGCCGACGCCGTCCTCGTGGGTGAGGGGCTGGTCACCCAGAAGAGTCCCCGGGAGGCGGTGGCCGAACTTGTCAACGCCGGCAACCACCCGGCGACGCCCCGCCCGGTGCGCTGAACCGAGCCGGGTGACCGTTTGTGAGCGAGAGGACCCGCGATGAGTGCTGACGCCACGAACACCGAGGTGCCGGCGCAGTTCCCCGACGCCGCCGGCCACTTCGGTACGTTCGGCGGCCGGTTCGTGCCGGAGGCACTTGTCGCCGCGCTCGACGAGCTGGCGTCGGCGCACCAGGCGGCGATGGCCGACGAGGCGTTTCGGGTCGAGTTCGCCGGGTTGTTGCGCGACTACGCGGGTACGCCGTCGCTGCTCTATGAGGCCCGCCGGTTCTCCGCCCGGGCCGGCGCCCGGGTGCTGCTCAAGCGGGAGGACCTCAACCACACCGGCGCGCACAAGGTGCGCAACGTGCTCGGTCAGGCGCTGCTGACCCGACGGATGGGCAAGCGGCGGGTGATCGCCGAGACCGGTGCCGGTCAGCACGGTGTCGCCACCGCCACCGCCGCGGCCCTGTTCGACCTGGAGTGCGTGGTCTACATGGGTCAGGTCGACACCGAGCGGCAGGCGCTGAACGTGGCCCGGATGCGGATGCTCGGCGCGACGGTCGTACCGGTGACGACCGGCTCGCGCACCCTCAAGGATGCGATGAACGAGGCGATGCGGGACTGGGTCGCAAACGTCGACGAGACCCACTACCTGATCGGCACCGCCGCCGGACCACACCCCTTCCCGGCGCTGGTCCGCGACTTCGTCCGGGGCATCGGCGAGGAGGCCCGGGCGCAGTGCCTGGAGCTGACCGGTGCCCTGCCGGACGCGGTGACCGCCTGCGTCGGCGGCGGCTCCAACGCGCTGGGCATCTTCCACGCCTTCACCGACGACCCACAGGTGCGGCTGTACGGCTTCGAGGCCGGCGGGGACGGGGTCAACACCGGCCGGCACGCGGCGAGCATCACCGGGGGCTCCACCGGCGTGCTGCACGGCACCCGGACCTTCGTGCTCCAGGACGCCGACGGCCAGACGCAGGAGTCACACTCGATCTCCGCCGGTCTGGACTACCCGGGCGTGGGCCCGGAACACGCCTGGCTGCACGACACCGGCCGGGCCACGTACCAACCGGTCACCGACGACGAGGCGATGGCCGCGTTCGAGCTGCTCTGCCGGACCGAGGGGATCATCCCCGCGATCGAGAGCGCTCACGCCCTCGCTGGCACCCTGGCCATCGCGCCGAAGCTCGCCGCCGAGCTGGGCCGGCAGCCCACCGTCGTGGTCAACCTCTCCGGCCGGGGCGACAAGGACGTGCACACCGCCGGTGAGTACTTCGGCATCCTCGACAAGGAGTGAGGCCATGAGCGAGCGGACCAGCCGGATCGGGGTGGCGTTCGACAAGGCCCGGGCGGACGGCCGGGCGTTACTGGTCGGCTGCATGCCGGCCGGCTTCCCCACCGTGGAGGGCAGCATCGCCGCGATGAAGGCGATGGTGTCCGCGGGCGTCGACGTGATCGAGGTGGAGATCCCGTACTCCGACCCGGTGATGGACGGCCCGGTGATCCAGCGCGCCAGCGACATCGCCCTGGCCGGCGGCGTACGCACCCGGGACACGTTGCGCATCGTCGAGGCGGTGGCCGCCACCGGCGCCCCGGTGGTGACGATGACCTACTGGAACCCGATCGAGCGGTACGGGGTCGACGCGTTCGCCCGGGATCTCGCCGCGGCCGGCGGGACCGGGCTGATCACTCCCGACCTGATCCCCGAGGAGGCCGGCGAGTGGCTGGCCGCCTCGGACGCGCACGGGCTGGACCGCACCTTCCTGGTCGCGCCGTCGTCCACCGACGAGCGGCTGGCGATGACGGCCGCGCACTGCCGGGGCTTCGTCTACGCCACCGCGATCATGGGTGTCACGGGTGCCCGGTCACAGACCTCCCAGGCGGCGCCGGTGCTGGTGTCCCGGGTGCGGGGGGTCACCGACCTGCCGGTCGGCGTCGGGTTGGGCGTCGGCACGGGGGCGCAGGCCGCCACCGTCGCCGGGTACGCCGACGCGGTGATCGTCGGCAGCGCGTTGATCCGCTGTCTGCTCGACACGCCCGACGAGCCGGCGGCCCTGACCGCCCTGCGCACCCTCAGCGCCGAACTAGCCGAAGGCGTCCACCACCCCACCCCCTAACACCCCCACCCCCACCCCACCCCACCCCACCCTCCCCAAGCCACCCCTGCTCGTCGATCTTGCAGTTTTTGTCGCCGTTCTGCCCTGAATGACGGTTTTGCGGCGACAGGAAGTGCAAGATCGCGGGGGTTGGTTCGGGTGGTGGCTCGGTGGACCGGGGTGACGCCACAGGGGTCCGCAGCGGTAGCGTGTGCACCCGTGAGTCTCGCCTCGCCGACGTCCCTGGCCGCCATTCCCAGTCCGAGCAACGCCGTGTGGCAGCTCGGCCCGTTTCCCATCCGGGCGTACGCGCTTTGCATCCTCGCCGGCATCGCGGTGGCCTGCTGGGTCACCGAGCGGCGGCTGCGCCAGCGCGGCGCGGCTCCCGGCGCGGTGCTCGACATCGCCATGTGGGCGGTGCCGGCGGGCATCATCGGCGCCCGGATCTACCACGTGATCACCTCACCGGCCCCGTACTTCGGCACCGGCGGGGACTGGTTCAAGATTTTCTTCATCCACGAGGGTGGGCTGGGCATCTGGGGAGCGGTCGCCGGTGGCGCGGTCGGCGCCTGGATCGCGGCCCGGCAACTGGGCATCCCGCTGACCGTGGTCGCCGACGCGCTGGCGCCGGGTCTACCGCTGGCCCAGGCGATCGGCCGGCTGGGTAACTGGTTCAACAACGAGCTCTACGGCGGGCGGACCGACCTGCCCTGGGGGTTGGAGATCCACCGGATGGACGGTGGGCAGGCGCTGCGCGACGAGGCCGGCCAGCCGATCCTGGAGGAGGGGCTCTACCACCCGACCTTCGCGTACGAGTTGCTGTGGAACGTCGGCGTCGCCGCGATGGTGTACTTCCTCGACCGTAAGCTGCGGCTCGGCCGTGGCCGCGCCTTCGCCCTCTACGTGATGGGCTACACCGCCGGCCGGTTCTGGATCGAGATGATGCGTACCGACGAGGCCAACACGATCCTCGGCGTACGGGTAAACGTGTGGACCGCGGCGCTGGTGTTCCTCGGCGCCCTCATCTACTTCCTGCGGGTGCGCGGGCCACGGGAGTACCTGATCCCGGTCGGCCTGCCGGCCGTCGCCACCACCCCGCCAGCCGCCTCCGACGTCTCTCAGGTGGACCTGTCGGCCAAGGGCGCCACCACCGAGCCGGCGGCACCCGAGGGCTACCGGGTGGTCGGCGAGGAGCAGTTCGAGCACTGGCGTCGGACCGGCGAGGCACCACCCGAAGCGGCGGCCCCGGTCGTCGCGGGCTCCGAGTCCGCCCCGGACCGGCCGGCCGGCGAGGCGTCCGCCCCGGACCAGTCGGACATGGACGACGTGGTGACCCCGTCGAAGCGGGCTGACGAGGAGGCGTCCGTCCTGGACCGGCCGGACGGCGAGGCGGCGACCGCCGCCCGGCCGCAGGGTGAGCCGTCCGGAGGGTCGGCTGGCGGGCCCGCCGGGTTGGCTGGTGAGCGCCCCGGGTCGGTTGGTGGGCCCACCGACGGCGAGGAGACCGGGTCGGCGTCGGATTCACCGGCCGAGAGCACGGCGGCCGAGTCCGCCGCTGCGCGGCCCGCCGACCGCGACAGCTGAGGCCGGGTACGGTCATGCGGACCGCGGTGGTGGTCGGCGGTGGGCTCGGGGGCCTGGCGGTCTCCGGTGCGTTGGCCCGCTCGGGTTGGCAGGTCACTCTCCTGGAGCGGGCCGACCGGATCCGCCCCGAGCCGGCAGCCGTGGTGCTCTGGCCCAACGGGGTACGGGCGCTGCGCGCCCTGGGGCTCGGTGCCGGCCTGGACGCCATCGCCACCGCGCTCCCCGACGGCGGGGTGCGCCGTCCTGACGGGCACTGGCTGGTGCAGCCCCGACCGACGCCGGCCGAGCGTCTCCCGGTGGTGGTGCACCGCGAGGACCTGCACGACGCACTGATCGCGGGCCTGGGCGAGCGGGTCGAGCTGCGTACCGGGGTCACGGTGCGGACGGTGCGCGCCGCCGCCGGCGAACGGCCCGCCGTCGGCGACGGTCGGCACACGTACGAGGCGGATCTGGTCGTCGCCGCCGACGGCACGGACAGCGTGATCCGTCGCCAGCTCGTCCCCGCCTCGGGGGTGGTCAGCTCCGGCTGCGCCGCCTGGCGGGCGGTGATCCCCTGGTACCGCGCGCCGAGCCTGCCCGAATCGGTCGGCGGTGAGATCCTCGGTGCCGGTTACCGTTTCGTGTCCGCCTCGCTGGGCGAGCGAGGCTCCTCCGGTGCCTCCAGCCGTGGCGGCATCTACTGGATGGCCACCGCCGCGGGCGCCGCCCGACCCGAGCCGCCGGAGACCCAGCTGGCGCTGCTCCGCCGCTGGTACGCCGGCTGGCCCGCGCCGGTCGACGAACTGCTGGCCGCGACCGACCCGGCCGACCTGGTGCAGCGGGAGATCCGGGAACTGCGTCCGCTGCCCCGGGCGTTCGGCTTCCCGGCCGGGCCAGGCGGGGTGGTGCTGCTCGGCGATGCCGCGCACGCCATGCCGCCGCACCTCGGGCAGGGTGCCTGCCTGGCCTTCGAGGACGCCGCGACACTCGCCGTGCTGCTGCGCGAGTCGACCCTGCCGGACGCGGTGATGGCGTACGACCGGGCGCGGCGACCCCGCGCGGCGGCCGTGGTCCGGCAGACCCGCCGGATGTCCGCCGTGCTGCGCACCCGGGGCCGCCTGGCCCTGCGCGCCCGCGACGCCGCCCTGGGCACCATCACCCCCCGCCTGCTCGGCACCGCCGCCACCGTCGCCGCCCAATGGCGCCCCCCTGGCTGACCCCTGACCTCCCCCGCCCCCGCTTTCCGCGTTGATCAAGAAGTTCTGGTCAGCAGAAGCGCGGATCTCGACCAAAACTTCTTGATCAACCCTGCGGGGTGCGGGGTGGGGGTGGGGGGTTAGGGGTGTAGGGGGGTGGGGGAGGCGATGCAGGCGGTGCCGATGCGGCGGAAGCCGACGCGCAGGTAGACGCGGGCGATCTCCTCGCTGCCGGCGGAGAGGAACACCAGGTCGGTGCCGGTGTCCAGCAGGGCGCGGGCCAGGGTGGTGGTGACCGCCGCGCCGAACCCTCGACGGCGGGCGATGGGCAGGGTGGCCACCCCGGCGATCTCGGCGACGTCGCCGACCCGCATGGCCATCCCGCTGGCCAGTGGGCCCTCCGTCGCGGTGCCGGCCAGCGCGGAGAGCCGGCTGCCGTCGGCGATGCGGGATCGTTCCTCGTCGACCGCCGCCGCGTCCAACCCGATCGTGGCGGCGTCGCGGTCGGCCGGTCCGGCCTCGCCCCGTCCGGTGCCGGGGGTGGCGAACCCGACCGCCGCCACGGCCCGCCGGGCGGCCACCGCCGCGTCGAAGTCCTCGTCCGCCGGGTCGAGCAACCGCACCGGCACGCCCAGCTCCGCCGGGTCCGGCAGGGCGGCCGGGTCGAGCACCATCAGCGGCGCTTCGAGCACGCACAGGCCAGCCGAGCGGGCCACCGCCAGCAGGGCGGGGGTGGTGTCGTGCACCCATTCGAGGGATTCGGGCAGACCGAGTTCGCGCTGGCGGGTTCGCACCGCCGCCACGTCGGCGAGGGCCGGTGACCCGGTGCCGTCCCGCCGGGGCCGGGCGTAGAACGGCCATCCCGGGCCTTCCCGGACGAACAGCACCAGACCGCCGTGATCTTCCACACGGGCCGCGTCCCGGGGCACCGCGTCGTAGAACCGTTCCAACCGGTCGAGGAGGTCGGTACGCTCGGCATCCACGGCGCGAGACTACATGTCCCAGACTCTGGACGGTGTGATCAATCTGCACTGGCCTTGCGCGCCGGGCCCTAACGTAGACTCAATAGTCCGATACAGGGCCGACGTCGTCCCGACCATGATCCAGCCTGAGCGACGACAGGAGGCCCGGTGGCCCTTGCGTACCCACACCGCCCCCAGCCGGCGCCGCGAGAAGGCCAGGTAGCGTCCCCTGCCGGCCTCCATGACCCCGCGTACGAGCATGACGCGTGCGGCGTGGCCTTCGTGGCGGACCTGCACGGCCGACGCTCGCACACCGTGGTCGCCAACGGCCTCGGTGCGCTGTGCCGGCTGGACCACCGTGGTGCCCGGGGCGCCGAACCGAACACCGGTGACGGCGCGGGCATCATGATCCAGGTGCCGGACGCGTTCCTGCGCGCGGTGGTCGAGTTTCCGCTGCCCCCGGCCGGCGAGTACGCCACCGGTCTGGTCTTCCTGCCCGACGACGACACCGCCGAGGCCCGTGCCCGGCAGGTGGTCGAGAAGTACGCCCTGGTCGAGGGCGCCGAGGTGCTCGGCTGGCGGGACGTCCCGGTCGACCCGAGCGACCTCGGTGAGACGGCGCTGGCAGCGATGCCCCGCGTCCGACAGGTCTTCCTCGCCGCGAAGCGGCTCACCGACACTCCCGCCGGTCCGGCCGGTGCCCCGCTGCACGGCATCGAGCTGGAGCGGGTCGCCTTCTGCGTACGCAAGCAGGCCGAACGCGAGTCCGCCGAGCGGGGGGTGCCGGCGTACTTCCCGTCGCTGTCCGGCCGGACCATGGTCTACAAGGGGATGCTCACCCCCGACCAGCTGCCCGCGTTCTACCCGGACCTGACCGACGAGCGGGTGGCCAGTGCCATCGCCCTGGTGCACTCCCGGTTCTCCACCAACACATTCCCGTCCTGGCCGCTGGCGCATCCGTACCGCTTCATCGCGCACAACGGTGAGATCAACACGATCCGGGGCAACCGGAACTGGATGCAGGCGCGCGAGGCGCTGCTGCGTACGCCCGACCTGCCCGGCAACATCCGGCGGGTCTTCCCGATCTGCACCCCGGCCGCCTCCGACTCGGCCAACTTCGACGAGGTCCTCGAACTGCTGCACCTGGCCGGGCGCAGCCTGCCGCACGCGGTGCTGATGATGATCCCGGAGGCGTGGGAGAACGACCCCGACATGCGTGCCGACAAGCGCGCCTTCTACCGGTTCCACGCCAGCTTGATGGAGCCGTGGGACGGCCCGGCCTCGGTCGCCTTCACCGACGGCGAGATCGTCGGCGCGGTGCTCGACCGCAACGGTCTGCGTCCGGGGCGCTGGTGGCAGACCGCGGACGGCCTGGTGGTGCTGGGCAGCGAGGCGGGCGTGCTCGACCTCGACCCGGCCACCGTGGTGGCCAAGGGCCGGCTCCAGCCGGGCAGGATGTTCCTGGTCGACACCGTCGCCGGCCGGATCGTGCACGACGACGAGATCAAGACCGAGCTGGCCGCCGCCCAGCCGTACGTCGACTGGCTGCACGCCGGGCTGATCGAGATGGACGACCTGCCGGCCCGCGAGCACGTCGTCTACACCCACGACTCGGTACGCCGCCGCCAGCAGACCTTCGGCTATACCGAGGAGGAGCTGAAGATCCTGCTCGCGCCGATGGCGCGGACCGGTGTGGAGCCGATCGGCTCGATGGGCACCGACACTCCGATCTCCCCGCTGTCCACCCGGCCACGGCTGCTCTACGACTACTTCCATCAGTTGTTCGCCCAGGTCACCAACCCTCCGCTGGACGCCATCCGGGAGGAGTTGGTGACCAGCCTGGCCACCACCATCGGCCCGGAGGGCAACCTGCTCGATCCCGGCCCGGCGAGCTGCCGGCAGATCGTGCTGCCCTACCCGGTGATCGACAACGACGAGCTGGCGAAGATCCTCTGCATCGACGAGGACGGTGACCTGCCCGGGTTCAAGGCGGTGCGGGTCTCCGGGCTCTACCGCATCCGCGACGGTGGTGCCGGGATCAGGGCCCGGCTGACCGAGATCTGCCGGCACGTCTCCGAGGCGATCGAGGACGGCGTACGGATCCTGGTGCTCTCCGACCGGGACTCCAACGCCGACCTGGCTCCGATCCCGTCGCTGCTGCTCACCGCGGCGGTGCACCAGCACCTGGTGCGGGAGCAGACCCGGACGCAGGTCGCGTTGATCGTCGAGTCGGGCGACTGCCGCGAGGTGCACCACGCGGCCGTGCTGATCGGCTACGGGGCGGCGGCGGTCAACCCGTACCTGGCCTTCGAGTCGGTGGAGGACATGATCTCCACGGGCGTGCTGGCCGGGGTCGAGGCGCGGGCCGCGATCCGCAACTACGTCAAGGCGCTCGGCAAGGGCGTCCTGAAGATCATGTCCAAGATGGGCATCTCGACGGTGTCGTCGTACTGCGGCGCGCAGGTCTTCGAGGCGGTCGGGCTGGACACCCGACTGGTCGAGCGGTATTTCCGGGGTACGCCGAGCACGATCAGCGGCGTCGGCCTCGACGGCATCCACACCGAGGTGGCCGCCCGGCACGCGTTGGCCTGGCCGGCGCCCGGCGCCGAGTCGGTGGACCTGCTGCCGGTGGGCGGCGAGTACCAGTGGCGCCGCGAGGGTGAACTGCACCTGTTCAACCCGGAGACGGTATTCCTGCTCCAGCACGCCACCCGCAGCCGGCAGTACGACGTGTTCCGTGAGTACACCGCCAAGGTCGACGAGTTGGCCGCCCGTGCAGGGTCGTTGCGTGGGCTGTTCCGGTTCCGCAGCGGCGTGCTGCCGCCGGTGCCGATCGAGGAGGTGGAGCCGGCCAGCGAGATCGTCAAGCGGTTCGCCACCGGCGCCATGTCGTACGGGTCGATCTCGGCCGAGTCGCACGAGACCCTCGCCATCGCGATGAACCGGCTCGGCGGCAAGTCCAACACCGGCGAGGGCGGGGAGGACGTCGAGCGGCTGCACGACCCCGCCCGGCGGTCCGCCGTCAAGCAGATCGCCAGCGGCCGGTTCGGTGTCACAAGCGAGTATCTCGTCAACGCCGACGACCTCCAGATCAAGATGGCGCAGGGGGCCAAGCCCGGGGAGGGTGGTCAGCTGCCCGGCAACAAGGTCTGGCCGTGGATCGCCCGTACCCGGCACGCCACCCCCGGCGTCGGCCTGATCTCGCCGCCGCCGCACCACGACATCTACTCCATCGAGGACCTCGCCCAGCTGGTGCACGACCTCAAGTGCGTCAACCCGGCCGCCCGGGTGCACGTGAAGCTGGTCAGCGAGGTAGGTGTCGGCACCGTGGCCGCCGGGGTGGCCAAGCTCAAGGCCGACGTCATCCTGATCTCCGGCCACGACGGCGGCACCGGGGCGTCCCCGCTGAACTCGCTCAAGCACGCCGGCACGCCGTGGGAACTGGGCCTGGCCGAGGCCCAGCAGACGCTGCTGCTCAACAAGCTGCGTGACCGGGTCACCGTGCAGGTCGACGGGCAGCTCAAGACCGGCCGGGACGTGATCGTCGCGGCGCTGCTCGGCGCCGAGGAGTTCGGCTTCGCCACCGCCCCGCTGATCGTCTCCGGCTGCATCATGATGCGCGTCTGTCACCTGGACACCTGCCCGGTCGGCATCGCCACCCAGAACCCGGTGCTGCGCGAGCGCTACACCGGCAAGCCCGAGTTCGTGGAGAACTTCTTCCTGTTCCTCGCGGAGGAGATCCGCAGCTACCTGGCCGAGCTGGGGTTGCGCAGCATCGACGAGGCGATCGGGCGTACCGAGCTGCTCGACGTCGCACCGGCGGTCGAGCACTGGAAGGCCGGTGGGCTCGACCTCGGTCGGGTGCTGCACCTGCCGGAGCTGCCCGAGGGTGCGGCCCGTCGCGGCGTACGCGTCCAGGACCACGGCCTTGAGCTGGCTCTGGACAACGAGCTGATCGCCCTCGCCGAGCCGGCGCTGGGTGCCACCACCGGTACCGACGAGTCGGTCCCGTTGGTGCGGGCCGAGGTGGCGATCCGCAACGAGCATCGCAGCGTCGGCGCGATGCTCGGCGGTGAGGTGACCCGCCGCCACGGTGGTGCCGGCCTGCCCGCCGACACCATCGAGTTCACCCTGCGCGGCACCGCCGGGCAGTCCTTCGGCGCGTTCCTGCCGCGGGGGGTGACGCTGCGCCTGCACGGCGACGCCAACGACTACGTCGGCAAGGGACTCTCCGGTGGCCGGTTGGTCGTCCGGCCGGACGCGGCGGCACCGTTCGTGTCCGCCGACGCCGAGGCGGGCGGCCGCGCCGAGGATCAGATCATCGCCGGTAACACCATCCTGTACGGCGCCACCGCCGGTGAGGTCTTCCTGCGCGGCCGGGTCGGGGAGCGGTTCGCGGTCCGTAACTCGGGCGCGGTGACTGTCGTCGAGGGTGTCGGCGACCACGGTTGCGAGTACATGACCGGCGGCACCGTGGTGGTGCTCGGTCCGACGGGCCGTAACTTCGCCGCCGGCATGTCCGGCGGGACGGCGTTCGTCTGGAACCTCGACCGACGCCGGGTCAACACCGAACTGGTCGACCTGTCCGCGCCGAGCGAGACGGAACGGACCCGCCTGCACGAGCTGGTGCAGCGGCATTTCGCCGAGACCGACTCGGCGATCGCCGAACAGCTGCTCAAGCGTTGGCCGGAGGCGGTGGAGGAGTTCACCGCCGTGGTGCCCCGGGACTACCGCCGGGTGATGGAGATCATGCGGGCCGCCGAAGCCGCCGGCCAGGACGTCGACGACGCGGTGATGAGCGCACTGGCGGCACCGGCGCAGCCGGCCGCCGGCTCGTCCACGCCGGTAGCCCCCGCCCCGCGGGCGGTCGCCCAGGAGGTGGCTCGTGCCTGACCCGAACGGTTTCCTGCGCTACGGCCGGCGGTTGCCGGCCCGCCGGCCCGTGCCGGTGCGCATCAGCGACTGGCGGGAGGTCTACCCGCCGGCCGGTGAGGGACTGATCCGTGAGCAGGCCACCCGCTGCATGGACTGCGGCATTCCGTTCTGCCACGAGGGCTGCCCGTTGGGCAACCGCATCCCGGACTGGAACGATCTGGTCCGTACCGGCAACTGGGACGCGGCGGTGGAGTCGCTGCACGCCACAAACAACTTCCCCGAGTTCACCGGCCGGCTCTGCCCGGCGCCCTGCGAGGCCGCCTGCGTGCTTGGCCTCGGCGGCCAGCAGCCGGTCACCATCAAGCAGGTCGAGGTGGAGATCGCCGACGCGGCGGCGGCCCGGGGGTTGCCCCCGCGCCCGGCGTCCGCGCCCTCCGGCCGGTCGGTCGCCGTGGTCGGCTCCGGGCCGGCCGGGCTGGCCGCCGCGCAGCAACTGGCCCGCGCGGGTCACGCCGTGACCGTGTACGAGCGCGACGACGCGATCGGTGGCCTGCTGCGGTACGGCATCCCCGACTTCAAGCTGGAGAAGCGGCACATCGACCTCCGGCTGGCGCAGCTACGCGCCGAGGGGGTCGACTTCCGGACCGGGGTGAACGTCGGGGTCGACGTCACCGCCGAGCAGTTGCGCGCTCAGCACGATGCGGTGCTGCTGGCCTGCGGCGCGTTGCAGGGCCGGGACACCGACACACCGGGTCGGCAGTTGCGCGGCGTACACCAGGCGATGGCGCATCTGGTGGCGTCCAACCGGGTGGTCGCGGCGGCCGGCGAGGGCCGCCCGGCGCTGGCCACCCTGGCGGACGGTACGCCGATCGACGCGGCCGGCAAGCACGTGGTCATCATCGGCGGTGGCGACACCGCGGCGGACTGCCTGGGGGTGGCGCACCGGCAGGGCGCGGCCGGTGTGCATCAGCTTGACCTGTACCCGCAGCCGCCGCGGGCCCGGGACGAGGGCCGCGACCCGTGGCCGACGTGGCCGTGGATCCTGCGGGAGTACCCGGCCCACGAGGAGGGCGGCGAGCGGGTCTTCGCGGTGGCGGTGCAGGAGTTCGTCGACGACGGCACCGGTGCGGTGCGGGCGGTGCGGATCGCCGAGGTGACCGTCGAGAAGCGCGACGGCCGGCGGATCGTCACGATGGTGCCGGGCACCGAGCGGGAACTGCCCGCCGATCTGGTGCTGCTGGCGATCGGCTTCGAGGGCACCGAGGAACAGCCGTTGCTGGCGCAGTTCGGGGTGACCCGTAACGCGCGGGGTGCGGTCGACTCCCGGGCGGACTGGCAGACCGAGGCCGACGGGGTGTTCGTCGCCGGTGACATGCACCGGGGCGCGTCGCTGATCGTCTGGGCGATCGCCGAGGGGCGGGCCGCCGCCGCGGCGATCCACACGTACCTCGACGGCGTCGGCGTCCTGCCGGCCCCGGTCCACCCGGCCAGCCGCCCCCTGGCGGCGCGCTGACGGCCACCTGACGCCGAGGTCTCCACGAGGCCGCGTCCACGCGGGACGACCGCGCGGACGCGGCCTCGCCTTAACGGCTATTCACTTTATCCAGATGTTTCGATAGCATTACCGACCAGTAACAAACCCTTGGCCACGCGCGCGGCTCTCGGGCTCCACCACCACCCCCGTGGAGGTCCGTCATGCCACACCGTCCGTTGGCCCGCGCCCTGACCGCGCTGGTCGCCCTCCTCACCGCCGCCGTCGGCGCGCTGGCCGTCCCCGGCGTCGCCCAGGCCGCCGCCCCGATCCACTACGTCGCCCTGGGCGACTCGTACTCCTCCGGCGTCGGTGCCGGACCGTACGACCTGTCCACCTGCCTGCGCAGCCAGAAGTCGTACGCCCCGCTGTGGGCCGCCGCCAACAACGTGGCCAGTTTCCGGTTCCCCGCCTGCGGCGGCGCGGTCACCGCCGACGTGCTCGACAACCAGTTGGGCTCGCTGTCCGCCACCACCACCATGGTCACCATCACCATCGGCGGCAACGACGCCGGTTTCGCCGACGTGATGACCGACTGCCGGTTCGGCAGCACCTCCACCTGCACCAACGCGGTCAACGCCGCGAAGGCGTTCGCCACCGGCACGCTGCCGGCCCGGCTGGACCGCACCTACGCCGCCATCCGCGAGCGGGCCCCCAACGCCCGACTGATCGTGCTCGGCTATCCGCGGCTGTTCGAGACCCGCTACTGCGGACTGCTGGCCATGAGCACCTACAAGCGCACCATCCTCAACGAGGCCGCCGACGTCCTGGCCACCGTGACCGCCGACCGGGCCGCGGCGGCCGGTGCCACCTTCGCCGACACCCGACCCACCTTCGCCGGCCACGGCGTCTGCGGCGCCCAGCCGTGGATCCGGGACGTCACCGGGATCATCGAGGCGTACCACCCGAACGCCGACGGCTACCGCTACGGCTACCTGCCGGCGCTCAACGCGGTCACCGGCTGACCGTACGCTGCGGCCGACGGTCCGGTACGGACCGTCGGCCGCCGTGCGTCCGCGTCCGCCCGAGGAAGCGGTCCGACACGTCCGGTTCGGACACGTGCCGGTGTCGCCGCCGTCCGTTAGGGTTTCTGCGACCGGACGGCGCTCGGCGGTGAAGGGCAGGGGTGTGGGCAGGCTCGTGTCGGCGTACGAGCAGGCGGTCGCCGCTCACCGGGCCGCACGCGCCCACCTCGAATCCGCCCGCACCGCGCTGAGCGCCACCACACCAACCGCACCGGTGGTCGACACCGACCTGTTGGCCCGGCTGGCCCGGGTCGGTAGCGCGCTGGCCACCCCGACGCCGGGCACGTCACTGGCCCGCCGACCCGTTCCGGTGCGCGTCGGCGAGGCCGTCACCGCCGGCGGCGGCTTCCCCGTTCTGCTGCCCCTGGGTGCGGGACACCACCTGGCGATCGACGGTGACGCCCGCCAACCGGCGGTCGCCGGCCTGCTACGCGCCCTGGTGCTGCGGCTGCTGGCCACCGCAGCGCCCGGCGGTGTCCGGATCGCCGCGCTGGACAGGGCCGCCCTCGGCGCCACCTTCGGTCCACTGCGACCGCTGCTCGACGCCGGAGTCGTCGACCCGCCGGCCACCACCGAGGCGGAGGTCGACACGCTGCTCGACGCCGCCGAACGGCACGCCCGCGCCGCGCGGCAGGCCGACCGACCGGACCAGGACCTGCTGGTGCTGGTCGCCGCGTCCGTCCCCTCGCCCCGCGAGGCCGCCCGGCTGGCCGCGCTCACCCACGCCGGCCCGGCCGCCGCCGTCTGTGTGCTGCTCGCCGGCTGGCCGCCGACCGGGCCGGGCGACTCCGCCCCACCGCTCGGCGCCACCACCATGCTGCGACTGACCGACGGGTACGCCCGGGTCGGCGACCCGCCCGACACGCCGTTCAGCGCCGACGGCAGCGGGCTGGCCGCGCCGGTGGTCCTCGACGGCGACCCGCCGCCGGCCTCCGTCGCGGCACTCGCCACCCACCTGGGCGAGGCCGCCCGGCGCGGCGAGACGGTCGGCTTCGTCGACCTGCTGCCCGGGCAGCGGTGGGCCGCCGCCGCCCGGGCGGGCCTGCGCACCGTGGTGGGCCGCGCCGGTCGCGACCCGTTCGCGATGGCCTTCGACGACGCCACCCCGCACTGGCTGGTCGGCGGGCGTACGGGTGCCGGCAAGACGGTCTTCCTGCTCGACGTCCTGTACGGCCTGGCCGCCCGCTACTCGCCGGCCGAGTTGCAGCTCTACCTCCTCGACTTCAAGGAGGGGGTCAGCTTCACCGAGTTCGTGCCCACCGAACGCGACCCGTCGTGGCTGCCGCACGCCCGCGCCGTCGGCATCGAGAGCGACCGGGAGTACGGCGTGGCGGTGCTGCGCGAACTGCGCCGCGAACTGCACCGGCGGGCCACCGCACTCAAGCGGCACGGCGTCACCAAACTCGCCGACCTGCCCGCCGACACCCCGGTACCCCGGATCGTCGCGGTGATCGACGAGTTCCACGTGCTGCTCGCCGGCAACGATCCGCTGGCCCGCGAGTCGGTGGACCTGCTGGAGGAGTTGGCCCGCAAGGGCCGCTCGTACGGCGTACACCTGGTGCTGGCCAGCCAGAGCACCACCGGGATCGAGGCGCTCTACGGCCGCGCCGAGGCGGTCTTCGGGCAGTTCGCGCTGCGGGTGGCGCTGCCCGGTGGCGGGGGAGTGCTGGACCACCTCAACGACGCCGCGGCGACGCTGCCGGTCGGGTCGGCCGTGGTGAACATCGCCGCCGGTGCACCCGGCGCGAACACGGTGATCCGCTTCCCCGACGCGCACGCCGCGACCGACGAGTTGACCCGGCTGCGTCACCAGCTGTGGCAGGCGCGCCCGGTGGGGGCCCGCCCGCCGTCGGTGTTCCGCGGCTACGACACCGCCCGCGTCGAGGACGACGCCACCTTCACCGGGTTGCGCCCCGGCGGTCGGCGTCCCCTGGCGCTGGTCGGCCGGACGGTCGACGTGGACGGCACCACCGCGCTGTTCATCATGGACACTGCCCCCGGACGGCACCTGGCCGTGGTCGGCACCTCGCCCGCCGGGGCCGAGGTGCTGCGGGCAGCCACCCTGAGCCTGGCCCGTCAGCACCACCCGGGCGAAGCCACCTTCCTGCTCGCCGCGCTGGTGGCCGCCGCCGACTCGGCGGCCGACGACACGGCCGCGACGCTTGCCGCCGCCGGACACCGGGTGGCACGCCTCGACGCCGACGCGTTGCGCGACCGGATCGGCACCCTCGCCACCGGCGGAAGCGGTGACCGGCCCGCGCGCAGCTACCTTGTGGTGTTCGGGATGGACGCCGCCGCGGGCCTGCTCGGCGAGAGCGACCCCACCACGTTCCGCTCGGGCCACGACGACCTGCGGGTGCTGCTCCGACAGGGGCCCGGCCACGGGGTGCATCTGCTCGGCTGGTGGCGCGGCCTGCGCCGGCTCGCCGACGACCTCGGCGGTACGCAGAACCGCGACGACGTCGCCTGCCTGGTCGCGCTGAACGTGCCCGGCTCGGATCTCGGCCTGCACCTCGGCGTGCACGACCTCGCGTACACCCCCCGCGCGGATCGGGCGCTGCTGGTGGACCGGCACGACCAGCGGGTCCGGTTGATCGTGCCGTTCGCCCGCGACGGTCACCCCTCCGACGGGCAGGAGTGAGGGTGCCCACCTTCGACGAGTACGCGGCGCTGGCCCGTCACCTCGCGGTGCAGCACCGTGCCGGGGAGCAGGGCGCTGCCGCCGAGGCCGAACGGCAGCGGGATCTCGGCGCCGCCGTGGAGTACCTCGACCGGCGGCTGATCGCCCAAGGGCAGCGCCTCGACCACCTCGGCCGCACCATCGGCATCGCATCGGGCGGCTCGGCACCGACCGCCGCTGGGCCAGGCGGGTTCATCCCCGGCGGGCCGCCTCCCGGTCCGCCACCGGCCCCACCACCGGTGTCCGGCCCACCGGCCCCGCCCGGCCCACCGCCGACCGGAGCGCCGGTGTCGGGCGCACCGGCCCCGCCCGGTCCACCGCCCAGTGGGGCGCCGGCGTCCGGCCCGCCTGGGCCGCCGCCGAGTGGGGCACCGGCGTCCGGCCCACCGATCTCGGCCGGTGTGCCGTCGAGTCGACTTGGTCGGCCGTCGAGCCCGCCCGCGGCCGCCGCGCCGGTGTCCGGCCCGCCCGGTCGGCCGTTGAGTCCGCCCGGGTACCCGGGCGGCGGGTGGGGACCGGGGACGGGGTCGGACGGCGGCGCAGCCGCCGCCCCGGGGCGGCCGGATGTCGAGGCGTACTCCCCGGTTGGGGTGGGACGGACGGGCCCGGCGCTGCCGGTGGCGGCGAGCGCGACGGCGGCGGGTGTGCCGAGCCCGCGTGCGGGTGAGGTCGACCCGGCGACGGAGCTGGAGCTGGCCCGGCGCTGGGCCGACGAGGCCGACCGGCACGGGCAGCAGGCGGAACTGCTCGCCCAGCAGCCGGCGCTGCTGCCGACGTGGTCGTCGCGGGCCCGAGCGGTCGCGGTCTACGCCGGTGCCGCCGGCGTCGCGGTGCTGCTGTTGCTGGTCCTGACGTTCGGCTGGAGCCTCGGCGTGGTCGGGTTGGCTACCTTGCTCGCCTGGATGCTCGCCGGCCTGCCCGCCATGGCGCTGATCGGCGGCTGGCTGGTGCTCGGCCGCTGGGGGCGGCCCGCCGTCGGCGCCGCCACCCCGCCGCGCTATCCGGTCCTGGGGTTCCTGCTCTGCTTCCTCGCGGTTCCCCTCGCCTACTGCGGCTACCTGCTGCTTTTCCGCGTGCTGCGCTGACCGCCTAGCCGGTCCACCGAGTCGTCGGCAGGGCGGCTGGCGGGTCGAGACGACGGGGGGTGGGTACATCTGTTGCTGCCATGGCGACAACAGATGTACCCACCCCCCGGTGGTGCGACGCGCTCGGGTGGTCGCGGTGCGTGTGTGGATCTCGTACGCTCCTGTGTGGTCGCTGCTCGTGCGAAGCGGCGACGCCGGTGTGGGGCGATCGTGGGAGGGCGTGTGAGCGCAGCGGAGATGATCGCCAGGCTGGCGGCGGCGGCGCAGAAGCTGGACGAGGCGAAAGCGAAGACGGCGGCGGCGGCGCAGGACGCGGCCGAGGCCCGTCAACTCGTCGCCGGTGCCCTGCAGGGTGTCGCCGCCGGGCCGTTGATCAACATGATCGACTCGTACCGGCAGGCGCTCGCGCAGGCGTCCCAGGGGCACGAGCCCGCCCGGCAGCACGTCCAGGAGACGATCGCCAAGGTACGTGCGCTGGGCAATTGAGTCGGAACCCGATCGAGGCGGTGGGATGAGCAGCGGCGAGATGCGGGACGGCGGAACGCTTGACGGTTTCCACATCGGGCAGGTGCCGGCCGATGTCGGCGACGAGGTGTCGGACTTCGCCACCGAGTGGGACGACGTACGCTTCGCCAGCCGGGTCTGGGAGCGGCAGGTGCCCGACGGCCATCGCGTGGATCTGCGGGTCCATGTGCTGCGCGGGGACCGGCTGGTCGACCTGACCGCCCTGCGGGACTTCCTCGGCGAGTATCACGAGCGCGACCCCGCCGGGTGGCACCTGAGCGAGTTCGAGCACGGGGACAGCCTCGGTCTGACCGACGGCGTCCAGGCGTTCTGGCTCGTCGAGCCCGGCGTCGCCGTCAACGTGTTGACGACCCCGGAATTCAGTGAGTCGCTCCTGCCGACCGCCCGGTCCATTCAGGCCGAGCACAGCGACACGGGGGAGTGACGAGGCCGGCCCGGGTGCTCACCGCAGCCACCGTACGCGTTGCTCGACGTGGCGGATCACCTTGCGCCACGCGGTGCTCGCCGATCCCGACTCCAGGGCCTCCAGCCGACGGCGCGCACCCCATCCGGCGACTGGTCGGTCGACGACCCGCATCAGATCGTCGAGTGTGTCGATTGCCGAGCCGGCGCTCAACAGGCCGAGCACCTCGGCAAGTTCGAACGCCTCCGCGATCTCCATGATGAGATCGCGGTTGGTGATGAAGAGTCGAGGAACCCAGTCGGTGACCGGGCGTCTGATGTTGTAGAGAATCAGCCCGAAATCGAACGACCGATCGTCGTCGGCGCTGATTCCGCCTCTGAGAACCGAGTTCATGAAGTCGTCCCAACCGGGAATGCCGGCCAGTTCGTGTGAGCCGGTCTCGGTCAGGTACCGGTGCAGCGCCTCCGTGGACCGGAAAAGGAGCAGCTCGCCGTCGGCGCCGGGGAAGAAGACGACCGAGCCCTGGCCTTCGAATTGGGCCAGCAGCGTGTAACCCTCCGCGCCATCCGACAACGAAATGGAGATCGGGTGGATGGTCAGCGGCCCGGACAGCTTCGCCGGCTCGTACCAGGGATGAGTCCAGCGGGCCCGGGGATGCTGATGCTCACGCGCTTCCCGCTCGCGAATTCGGGCCAGCCGTTCGGCTTCCGCCCGCTCGCGTACCTCGCGTTCGCGCGCTTCCTGCTCGCGGGCCTCGCGTGCCGCCCGCTCCCGGGCCCGTCGTTCGTCTGCCGCCCGCTCCCGGGCCTCCTGCTCGCGTGCCTCGCGTTGCTGGGCTGCCCAGTTGTGGGTCCGCTGCCCACCGCCCGCCCGCTGGCCGCTCGCGTGATCCTGTTTCTGGGCCTGGCGGGCTCGGTGCTCGCGCGTCTCCCGTTCCCGAACGTCGGTGAGCTGTTTGTACGCGTTGTTGATCTGCTGCATCTGCCGGGTCGCTTCGGCGCGAACATTCTCCGGACTCGATTGATGTTTGTCCGGGTGCCAGACCTGGACCAGGATCAGGTAGCGCTCACGAATCTGCGCCAGCGACGCACCCCGGTTGACGCCGAGAAGCACGTACGGATCCTGCTCGTTCGGGGACATCTGTTCGCCGGATCCTCATGGGTGCTGGACGCGTCCGCCGGTGATGCTAACAGCACCCGTCGATGCGATGGATCAGGCCGCATCCACGTCAACGCTGTAGTGCGGCGACAAGCTCACCAACTGAAGTGGAGGGATTTCCAGCGGGTGGTGGATCGAGTCGCGCTGCCCGCCGGCATGCGTCGTTGACGCCGCTGCGGAAGCTGTCGAAGTCGAGCAGCGTCTTGTCCCAGTGGGGGAGGTGCTTGCGGAGCAGGTCCCGGGCCTTCTTGGCGTTCTCGACATAGCCGGCGTGGTGACACAGATGGAGCAGCAGCCACACCTCGAAGCAAGGATTCGACCAGGCGAGCCGTACCCCCGACTGCTGTGCCTCGGCTGAGGCTTCCTCGGGTAGGTAGTGGTCGACGTCGCAGACGGCCCATGCCTCGTCGTAGTCGTTGTCCCGCTGCCGGCGGTCTGCGCCACGTACCAGGTCGGTGGGGGAGCCGCGCTCGACGGCGACTGCCACTTTGGCGCTGATCCACGGTTCCCGCTTCAGCGCATCGAAGTAGGTCCGCTCGGTCGATTCACCGTTCGTGGTGATCAGCACGGTCCGCCGTTGTTCCCGGGTAGCCGGCCGCCTGCGTAGATCGGTTTCCCGCCGGCCGGTGCCGACCGTACGGCCTTTCCGGTCTTCAACGCGTCGAGGTGTCATCCACGTCTCCACGGGTGGCGAGTGCCTGCTCGAACAGGTGGCTGGACAGGTCGGGGACCGCGCCGTAGTTGCCGTTGAGGTAGCGGCGTTGGCGGTTCTCACCCTCCTTGCGGGGTTTGAAGTCGGTAAGCGGGTAGAGCGAGGATGTTCCCTGGTCATCCTTCTCCACGAACCAGATCTCATCGCGGCGCAGGATCTCCTCGGCGT
Organism: Micromonospora sp. NPDC000442; assembly: GCF_042898635.1. NCBI lineage: Bacteria > Bacillati > Actinomycetota > Actinomycetes > Micromonosporales > Micromonosporaceae > Micromonospora > Micromonospora sp. NPDC000442. The sequence goes on from NZ_JBIAYZ010000007.1 coordinate 220,500, forward strand.
CGATGGTGCCGAGCAGCGCCGCGTCGTGGCTGGTGAAGATGAGCTGGCTGCCCAGGGGGTTGGCTTGCGGGCTGCGGAACAGGCTGATGAGCTTGGCGGTCAGGATCGGATGCAGGCTGGCATCGATCTCATCGATCAACATGGTGGCGCCGGTGCGGAGCATCGCGGCGGCGTGCAGCCCCAGGGTGAGCAACTGTCGGGTACCGCTGGACTGGTCGTGAAAATCGAGCAGCGCGGTGCCGTTGGGGCCTTGGTGCGCGAACTGGATCCGGGGATAGCGCGTCAAGGCAGCCGCAGCCGCGGACTTCAGCCGTTGCATGAAGGTGCCCGGCGAGGCTTGTGCTTCAACGCTTGAGTCGGGTCGGACCACGATGTCAACGATGCCCACGTCAGCGGCCTGCAACAGATCGACGACGAGTTGGCGTACCTTCTCGGCGTCCGAACTACCGGCACGCACCAGGGCGGAGAGCCCGGAGGCAGGATCGGTCCGCTGGCTCATCAAGTAAAACCATCGGTAGGTGTCGTGCAGCGGCTGCGGGTTTGCCGGATCCGGCTCCGGGCGGCTGTGGCCGAAACGGGCGACGGTGCTGAGGAAGAGCGCGGTCGGGGCGGTGATCTCGGCGATCTGCTCCAAGGGACGCCGACCCGACTCCTCCCCCCACGAGAATTCGCTTCCATCTCGTTCGAAGATGCGCCGCCTGCGACTCAGCGGATAGTGGTAGAGCCATTCGTCGAGCACCCGATCGTCATCGATCGTGAAGCCGTAGGTGTGCCGGACCCCGCCGAGCATGAGGTCCACGACGTAACGCGACGGCTGCGTAGCGGTGTCGGGATCCAGCCGGAACGGCTCCCGGGACAGTCCCACCCCGGGCTCGACCGCCCGATCTGACTCCACGACCATCTGTCGCATGAACCCCAGGGCACCCAGGCAGTTGGACTTGCCGGATGCATTGGCTCCGAAGATGCCAACGACCTGGACCGCCTGCGGAGCTAGCTCGTCCGCCTCGACACCGTCGCCGTAGACGGGCATGAGATTGAGCTGATGCTCGTCGCGAAACGAACGATGATTGGCGAAGCGGAAACTCAGCAACATCGGCGGTGTGCCCCTACGTAGTAGGCCGTTACAAGCCCATCCTTGCGAGTAAACCACGAGAACGGCACCCAATCCCTCGAACGAGCTGCTCTGTTTCCGTGTCGAAACTGACTGGATCACCCGCAGGACCGCCTCGGGGCGCGCGGTGGGGGTTACCGCGTGCCGGGGGCAGGCGGCCGTCAATGGGAGCGGTCGGGAACCCAGTCGGTGAAGCGCTTGTGCAGGTCCGGTAGGTGGGTGCCGAGGTTCAGGCGGGCGAGCTGTTCAATGGCTTCCTCGCGGAGTGTCACCAGGTAGACCATGAGCCCCGGGGTGTTGCCTCGATACTCGGCGAGCAGGCGCAGCTTCGCCGCAGAGCAGGGCCAGGCAATCCCGCAGGCCCGGCAGCGCCACGGCCTGGCGAACTGCGGCGACGCCTCGCGGGTCAGCAGGTACACGCCGGGTGTGACCCGGGGCGTCCCATCCCAGGTGAGCGCGATCGAGACCGGCACCAAGCCGCCGACGCTGCCCTACCTGGCTGCCGTCGACAAGGCGCTTGACACGGGCGGCTACTTCGCAACCGTCTGGGACGAGTTGGTCAAGGGCGAGGCTGCGCCGGTCTGGCTGCGCGAGTTGATCCAGATCGAGCGGGAGGCGACGGCGTTGCGCTGGTACGAGCACTCCTTCGTGCCGGGCCTGCTCCAGACCGAGGCGTATGCCCGCGCGGTCTTCCAGGCGGCCGGGACGCCGGTTGCCGAGCTGGACCAGCGGGTCGCGGCGCGCTTGGAGCGGCAGGTGGTTCTCACCCGCGACCCGGCCCCGCAACTGTTCGTGGTGCTGGACGAAATGGTCCTTCGCCGGGCGTGCGGCGGCCCCGACGTTATGGCAGAGCAGGTGGACCACCTGTTGAGCTGCGCCGAGCAGCCGCATATCCGGTTGCAGGTCGTGCCGCTGTCCGCTGGCATCTACCCAGGGCTGGCCGGCGCGTTCATCCTGGCAGAACTGCCGGATGGGATGCGGGCCGGCTATGTGGACAATCAGTTGGCGGCGCAGATCGCAGGCGAGCCGGATTCGTTGGCTAGCTTGGGATTGGCGTGGGACGCGGTCCGAGGGGAAGCCCTTCCTCTGGGGCAGACCCTCGACGTGCTCAAGGAGGCGGCGAAGACATGGACCACCTGACCGGCGCGCGGTGGCGTACCTCGTCCCGCTCGTCCACAAACGGCGGTGCGTGCGTCGAGGTCGCCGACAACTTGCCCGGCGTGGTCGGCGTACGGGACTCGAAGGACCCGACCGGCCCGGTGCTGACCTTCCCCCCGAGCGCCTGGCAGGCGTTCCTCACCCAACTCGCCGACCGTCCCTGACCCGGGCGAAGCCGTCGGCACGACAGTCATCGCCGGGCACACCTGGCTCGGCCGGCTACGGCGATCGCGAGATGCGGCATGTTGGCGTTTCCGGGGCGCGTGATACCGCGACATGCCGCAAGCCGGGTGCGGTGGCGTCGCCGTCGACCTGACAGGGCGCGGTGGTCCGTTCCTGCTGGGTGTCGCGAGATGCGGCACGTTGGCGTTTCCGGGGCGCGCAATACCGCGACATACCGCAAGTCGTCCCCGGCCCTGTCGACGTCGGGACGACGGGCGTGGTCTGTCGGTGCGGCGTGCTGCGGCGTGGCCTGGCGCGGTGGTGTGCGGCGTGGCGGGGGGCTACGGGTCGGTGAGCAGGAGCCAGTCGGTGTCGAGGGGGTCGACGTGCGTACCGGCGGGCCAGGTGTGGGTCGCCGATGCGATCGCGCGGGCTTGGTCGAAGAGGGGGCGTCGGGCGGGGGTGGCGCCCTCGAAGGTGACCGGGCCGTGGAAACGGGCGCGGCCGAAGCTCGTCGCTCCGGCGAAGCGGGCGTCGGCGAACGAGGCTTCGGCCCCGAACTCGGTCCAGCGGAACAATGCGAGGTCGGCGAAGTGGGCACGTCGGAAGCCGACGTCGCCACCGAACGCGGTGTGCTCCATGGACAGTCCACCATGGAACGTCGCGTCCCGGAAGCTGGTGCTGCCGCCGAAGGTGGTGTGGTCGAAGGTGACAGTCCGGCGGAAGGTGGTGCCCCGCCAGGATGTCTCGCCGAGGGCGGCCCGCTGGCAGGACAGCCGACCGCCGAGCTCGGCCCCGTCGGCGCTGAGTCCGCCGGTCACCCGGGCGCCGTCCAGGACGATCGTCGCGTCGCCCCCGGCCCCGTCGAGCACGAGGGTGTCGAAGCTCGCCCCGAGCGCCAGCCGCCCGGTAAACGTCGCGCCGGTGAACCGGGTGGTGCCGGTGCAGGTGGCGTCGGTGAGGTCGGCGTCGTCGAGGGTGCAGCCGGTGCCGTCGAAGCCGTCCAGTCGTGCACCGGTCAGGTCCAGTCGCATGCCGGGCCAGTAGGCGTCACCGTCCGCACGCAGGTGCCGGGTCAACACCCGCTGCGCGCTGCGGCGTACCTCCGTCTCTCGCGCGTCGTCGTCCGGCGACGGCATCCGCAGGTACGCGCACAGCACCCCCACGATCGTCGTACGCTGCGCCGCGTTGTCCTGACCGAGTCGTTCCAGGGCGTGCAGGCCACCGAGGCGTACCGCCGCGCTGTCGTTGCCGAGCAGTTCGACGGCCCGGGTGTACAGCTCGGTCAGCCGGCGCTCGGCGGCGTCGTGCGCGGCGGCCTCGGCCTGATGTTCCTGGTGTCGCTGCCCGGCCTCGGCGACCGCCTCGACGTGCGCCTGCACCCGGTCGCGGTGCGCCTGGTCGGCGGCGGCGACAACCTCCTGGTGCCGCTGCGCCCGTTCGCTGATCCACTGTCGTCGGGCGGCGAGCAGCAGCGCCAGCCCGCCACCCGTGCCGGCGACCACGGTCAACCCGGTGCGGATGGCGTCGATGCGCAGCGTCGCCCGAGTGTCCGGCGCGGTGGCGCGGTCGGCCTCGCCGAGCAGCCAGGACAGTACCCACCAGCCGAGCAGGGCGGCCAGCAGCAGCCCGACGAGCACCAGCCACCACGGCATGACCCGCAGTCGTTCGTCGGAGGGTGAGGTGCCGCGCACGGCCCACAGCATGCCATCGATCCCTACGCGGCGTAGGGGGTGCGGGATGTGGGGGCTTCCCGTCTCCGGGAAGGGCCGTGATGCCGCAACTCGTGCCGCCGGTCGAGTGCTGGCCGGGGCGCTGTGGGGCCGGTGGGGTTGCGGAGCAGCGGGTGGCCCGGTAGTTCATCATGATGCAGATCAGCCGATGGTCCGGGTGCCGACCCGGCGGCCGGTCGTGAGAGTCGAGGATGGCATGGAGTTCCTGACCAGTCCCGAGCTGTGGATCGCGTTCGCGACCCTGCTCCTGCTGGAGATCGTGCTGGGCATCGACAACGTCGTGTTCATCTCGATCCTGTCCGGTCGGTTGCCCGAGCACCAGCAGGCCCGGGCCCGGACGATCGGCATCTCGCTCGCCCTGATCACTCGCCTGCTGTTGCTGGCGTCGTTGTCCTGGATCATCGGCCTGACCGCGCCGCTGTTCACCGTGCTCGGGCAGGAGATATCCGGGCGCGATCTGATTTTGCTGCTCGGCGGGATATTCCTGGTGGGCAAGGCGACGTATGAGATCCACGAGCATCTGGAAGGTTCCGACCATGCCCGCGAGGGCGGCAAGGTGGTCTCGTTCGGTGCGGTCATCGCGCAGATCCTGGTGCTGGACGTGGTCTTCTCGCTCGACTCGGTGATCACCGCGGTCGGCATGGTCGACGAACTCGCCATCATGGTCGCCGCCGTGGTCATCGCGATGATCATCATGCTGGTCTCGGCCGGCGCGGTCAGCAGGTTCGTCAACCAGCACCCGACGGTCAAGATGCTGGCCCTGTCGTTCCTGCTGATCATCGGTGCGAGCCTGATCGCGGAGAGCTTCGACCAGCACATCCCGAAGGGCTACGTGTACGGCCCGATCGCCTTCTCGATCTTCGTGGAGTTCCTCAACCTGCGGGTCCGGGCGCGGCAGCGTCGCCAGCAGGAGCGGCAGCCGGTGCAGCTGCACCCGACGTACGTGAAGCAGGGGCCGACCCGTACCGAGCCGGAGTCGGAGCCGGAGACGACGCCGGCCGGCTGACCCACGCCGACCTGAACGCCGCACGCACCCACCCGGTGCGTGCGGCGTTCGTCGTACCTGGACGGCCCGCCGGCTGCCGTCGCGGGATGTCGGTTACCGCAATCGCTACCCGCGCGTAACTTTTCATTGACGTTTCTGGATTGTGACCCGCATCATCAGTGCACGGTCGATCGGACATCCCACCGCCTCCACCCGGTAACCCCGGGATCCCCTTGGGAGGTGCAGCGATGCTGCTCCGAAAGGCTGTCCCCGTCCTGGCACTCACCGTCGCCGCCGTCCTCACGGCTCCCGCCGCCGCCAATGCTGCGCCCGACACGGCAGCACCCACCCGCGTCGCCACCACCGCTACCACCGGCACCACCGGCCCTGCTGGTACCGCCATCACCGCCACGTTCGGCGCAACTGGGCCTGCTGGCACCGCCATTGCCAGCATCCCTACCACCAGTGGTGCGACCGCAGTGGCAGGCGTGCCCCCTGCGCCCGGCACCGCCGCCGCGGCCGCCCGCGAGGCTGGGTTCACCCGCGGGGCTCCGTCTGCCCGGGGGGTCGGGTCTGCTCGCGAGGCCGCGTCTGCCCACGTCACGCCCACTGGCGACGCCGCAGCCGACGGCCTGCGGGCGCTGGCCGGTGCCAATCCGGTAATCGTGGTCGGTGGGCTCAGCGGCATCGCCGCCGTCTATGAGCCGCTCGCTGCCCGGCTACGCGCCGACGGCTACCGGGTGTGGATCTACCAGCTGCCCAACCTCGGGCTCGGCGACATCACCGCGTCCGCCGCCGGGCTGCGCGGGTACGTGGGGCAGGTCCGCGCCGCCGCCGGAGGTGCCAAGGTCGACCTGGTCGCACACTCCGAAGGTGGCCTGGTCAGCCGCTACTACATCAAGAGTCTCGGTGGCGGCGATTCCGTCGAACGCTACGTCAGCCTGGGCACCCCGCAGTACGGCACGTACGTGGCCAACATCGTGTCGTTCCTCGGTCTGGGCAGCTGTGCCGGCGTGATCGCCTGCCAGCAGATGACCATCGGGTCGTCGTTCCTCACCGCCCTCAACGCGGGCGACGACACCCCGGCCCCGGTGCGCTGGACCACCGTGCGCACCTGGCAGGACGAACTGGTCCGACCGGTCGACAACGCGATGCTGGCCGACGGGGCGACAAACGTACTGATCCAGTCCCGGTGCCCGTTGCGCGTGGTCGGCCACCTCGGCCTGGTGCTCGACGGCACCACCTACACCGTCGTCCGGCAGGTCCTCCGCGACGCGGCGATCAAACCCAACTGCCTGGCCCTGTGACCCACCGCGGCCCGGCGACCCCACCTCTTCGCCGGGCCGCGTCCCACTGACCCACATCGCCCTGCGGCGGGCCAGCAGGCAGCAACATCACCGAAGTTGTCGGGTCCTAGTAGGTCTCAGGCAGCACTTTCCCCGAAGTTGTGGGCTCGCGGCGCGGAGTGGGCTCGCGGCGCGGTGCGGGGTGGGTGGGTGTGTCAGGCGGTGGCGGCGGAGAGCCTCTCGTACTCGGCGTCGGTCAGCTTCACCTGGGCGGCGGCCACGTTCTCCTCCAGGTGGGCCACCGACGACGTACCGGGAATCGGCAGCATGACCGGCGACCGGCGCAACAGCCAGGCGAGGGCCAGTTGCGCGGGCGTCGCGTCGTGCTCGGCGGCGACGGCGTCCAGCGGGCCGCCCGGCCGGGCCAGGTCGCCGGTCGCGATCGGGAACCACGGGATGAACGCGAGGTCGTGACGTTCGCAGTGGTCGAGCACGTCCTCCGCGTCGCGGTTGGCCAGGTTGTACAGGTTCTGCACCGACACGATCGGCACGATGCGGCGGGCCGCCTCGATCTGGTAGACGGTCACCTCGGAGAGCCCGATGTGCCGGATCTTGCCCTCTTCCCGCAGCAGCGCCAGCTCACCCAACTGGTCGGCCAGCGGCACCGCCGGATCGATGCGGTGCAGCTGATAGAGGCCGATGGCATCCAGCCCGAGATGACGCAGGCTCAGCTCGCACTGCTGACGCAGGTACTCCGGTCGGCCCACCGGCCGCCAGTCACCCGGGCCGCTGCGGGTCAGCCCGGCCTTCGTCGCGATGAGCAGGTCGTCGGGGTACGGGTGCAGCGCCTCGCGGATCAGCAGCTCGGAGACGAACGGACCGTACGAGTCGGCGGTGTCGATGAACGTCACCCCCAGCTCGTAGGCGCGGCGCAGTACCCGGACCGCCTCGGCCGGGTCCTTCGGGTCACCCCAGACGCCGGGACCGGTGATCTGCATCGCGCCGTAACCGAGTCGGTCGACCTGTAGATCGCCGCCGATGCGGTAGGTGCCGGACTCCTTCGCAGGTCGGGTACCGGCTTCGAGCGCCACGGGGACCACCTTTCGGATTGTTGCCTTCGGAGCCCCAAGCTACCTGGTCGGCTTTGGGACAGCGGCCGGTCACCGCAGCTGCTACCCCTGGGCGGGACGGTGCCTGCGACGGGAGGGCTGGCATGTGGCAGCGGTTCAGGTCCGACCCGGTGGGACGGCTGCGGAAGCGGCTCGACGGCTTCGGCACCACCATGGAACCCCGGTGGGTGCTGGAACCCGCAGCCCTCCAGGAGGCCCGACCGGTGTACGAGCTGCTCGACGGGGTGGCCGGCCGCGATTCACTCGCCGAGCACGAGGCCGAGGCCCTGTTCCTGCTGGCCTGCCTGCACTGGTACCGGTACCAGATCCTGCCGGCCGGGCAGAACGCCGCCGACCTCGTGCAGGCGGTCGGGTTGACCGAGATGCTGCTGCACCTGGCACCGCAGCGGGTACCACCGTCGCTGCTGGCCCTGCTCCACACCCACGCGCCCGGTTCCGCCCAGACCGCTGGCCGGATCCCCGCAGCCCGGGCCGCGCCCGGCCGATCCGGCGGCGACGCGCCGGCCGAGCTGTTCCGCCAGGCGGTCGCGCTGATGGGCGGGGCCGAACGTTCCGGGGACTACCGGGTGGCCGACCAGGCGCAGGCCCTGCTGGAACGGGCCCTGGCCGGCGCACCGTCCGGCGCATCCGAGCGTCTGCACTACCTTTCCGCCCTCGGCCGGGTGCACCGGGATCAGTACCTGTACCTGGGCCGGCATCGGTCGCTTCCGGCGGCGATCGACGCGCACCGGGAGAGCCTGGAGTCGACGCCGGCCGGTGACCCGGAGCGCCCCATTCGGCTGTTCAACCTCGGCAACGTCCTCGGCGACCGGTTCGAGCAGGCGGGTGACGCCGCGGCCCTGGACGAGTCGATCCGACTGCTCGGTGACGCGGCCCGGGCCGCCCCCGCCGACTCGCCGGTGTGGCTGATGGCTCGCGTCAACCTCGGCGAACGGCTGCGCGAACGCTGGCAGCGCCGCGGCGAGCCGGCCGACCTCGAACGGGCCGTCGACGCGCTGGCGCAGGCGGTGTCCGTCCGGGCCGATCCGCTGGTGCTCTTCGCGTACGCGACGCTGGCCAGTAGACGGTTCGTCGTCACCGGCACCGACGACGACCTGGACACGGCGATCGAGGCCAACCGTGCCGCGCTGGCGGCGGGGCTCGGCGAGGATCGGGACAGCCTGGCGCGGGCCACCCTGGCAGGGCTGGTCGGTGAGCGTCACCAGCGACGGCCGGCACCGGCCAACCTGGACGCGGCGATCGAGGCGTACCGGGCGGCGGCGGCCGGACCTCGGCTCGACGGGCAGGACGTGGGCGGGCTGTGGCAGGCCGAGGGCAAGCTGCGGGAGGCGCGCTACGCACTGCACCGCCGGGCCGAGGATCTCCACGAGGCGGTGCGACTGTTGCGCACGGCGGCAGCCGACACGACCGACCCGGTGGAGCGGGCCCGACGCCTCGGCGACCTCGGGTACACGCTGGGTCGCTGGTACGCCGACCTGGCCGGGGTGCCGACGTTGCGGGAGGCCCGCGACGCGCTCGCCGAGGGGGAGCGGCTGCTGCCGGCGGACCATCCGGATCGGCCCGACCTGCTGAACAACCTGGGCAACATGCTGCGTGACCTGGCCAACCTGGCGGGGGAACCCGACCTGCTGGAACCGGCTGTGGCGAGGTTGCGCGAGGCGGTCGCCGGCACGACGAATCCGGCGAAACTGCCGCTCCGCCTGTCGAATCTGGGTCTGGTCCTTCAGGAACTCTTCGGCCGCACCCAGGACCTGGGCATCCTCACCGAGGCGACCGCGGTGCTGCGGCGGGCGGTGGCCGCTGCCCCACCCGGGCGCCCGGACCGAATGCTGGGCCTGCTCAATCTGGGATCGGCATTGAACCGGCGCACCGAACTGGTCGTCAACGCGGCGCTGCCGGCCGACGGCGGCACCGCACCGGAGCAGGCCCGGGCGGTCGCGCTTACCGACGCCGAGCAGGCGGTCACGCTGCTGCGGGAGGCGGCGGAGCTGGCGCAGCGGGAGGCCGAGCCCGTCGACCGCGTACGGATCGTCGGCACGCTCGCGCTCAGCCACCTGCTGCGGCACCAACTCACCGAGGATCCCGCCGCGCTCGACGAGGCGGTCACCCTGCTGCGGCAGATCGCGCAGGCCGCACCCGCCTCGGCTGCCGACCGGTACCGGTTGCAGACCAACCTCGGAAACGCGCTGCTGATCAGATTCCGGGCCGCTCGGGCCGGCCACGACGCCCACGAGATGCTGACGGCGTACCGGGCGGCGGTCGCGGCACTGCCCGTCGACCACCCCGAGCAGACGATGTGCCTGAGCAACCTGGCCGCCGCCGTCGAGGAGATCGCCCACGCCGCCCGGGACACGACGTCCGCACCTGAGGCCGCCGCCGCGGACCCGGCCCTCGGTGGCCCGGCCAGCACGGCACGCCCCGGGGACTCGACAGCCTCCGCGTCGGTCGGCTCGGCCGACCCGCCGCCGGTCGAGCTGGCCGAGGCGATCGCCCTGCTGCGCGAGGCCGCCGCGATCGAGGCGGCGCCGTCGTTGCTGCGGGCCGGTGCCGCGCGTACGTACGCCAGGCTCGCCGCCGACGCCGGTGACCTGCCGGCGGCGCTTGCGGGTCACACCACGGCGATCGAGCTGCTCGACCTGGTGGCCTGGCACGGTATGGACCTCGACGACCAGGGCCGGCTGCTCGGGCAGTTCCGGGGCCTGGCCGGCGACGCCGCGGCGGTGGCGATCGCGCTCGACCGGCCGGAACGTGCTGTGGAGCTGCTGGAGTACGGCCGAGGGGTGCTGCTCACCCGGGCCCACGACGCCGGTGCCGACCTGGCGGCGTTACGCGCGCGGGCGCCCCGCCTGGCCGAGCGGCTGGCCGCCACGCAGGCCGCCCTCGATCGCCTGGATCCGATGCCCGGTCCGACCGGGCCGTCGCCGGCCAGCGGGCTGGCCGCCCCGGTCCTTTCGCGGGTCGTCGACGACACGATGATGGGCTCGGAGCGCCGGCACGAGTTGGCCGGCCAGCGGCGTGAGGTGCTGGCGGAGATCCGGCAGTTGCCCGGCTTCGAACGCTTCCTGCGGCCACCCCCCTTCGCCGATCTGGCCCGGGCCGGCGAGGACGGTCCGGTGGTGCTTGTCAACGTGGCCGCCCGGCGCTGCGACGCGCTTGTGGTCAGCGGGGGACAGGTGACGAGGGTGCCGCTGCCCGAGCTGACCCTCGACGAACTGCACCTGCGGGCCGCGTACTTCCTGATCGGGCTCGCCGAGGTCACCGCCTCCGATAATGACCCGGGACCGGAGGCGCAGCGCCGCAGGGCCGCGTTCCGACGTCGGATCCCGGAGACCCTGGACTGGTTGTGGCGGGTGGTCGCTGCCCCCGTGCTGGACGCGCTGGGCCCGGCCGCCGCGCCGCCAGCCGCCGATGCCGCGCCGGCCCGTCTGTGGTGGTGTCCCACAGGTGTGCTCACCCTGCTGCCGCTGCACGCCGCCGCGCCGCTGGACGGGGGGACCGGGGTCCTCGACCGGGTCGTCTCGTCGTACACGGCCTCGCTGCGGTCACTCGTCCGGGCCCGGCAGGCGCCGGCGGCCAGGTCCGCGCCGGTCACCTCGGCCCTGTTCGTCGGGATGCCGCGTACGCCGGGGCTGACGGACCTGCCCGGCGCGGCGGGGGAGCAGGCCGTGGTACGCCGGTACCTGACCGACGTGACGTCGTTGACCGGACCGGCGGCCACCCCCTCGGCGGTGCTCGGCGCCCTGCCGGGAACGCCAGTGGTCCACCTGTGCTGTCACGGCACCCAGGATCTCGCCGCGCCCGCCCGGGGCCGGCTCGCGTTGGCGGGTGGCCCGCTGCACGTACGGGATCTGTGGCGGCCGGCGGGCACCACGGCCGCGCTCGCGATCCTGTCCGCCTGCGACACGGTACGCGGCGGCGCCGCCCTGCCGGACGAGGCGCTGACCCTGGGCACCGCGTTCCAGCTTGCGGGTTTCCGGCACGTCATCGGCGCGCTCTGGGCCATCTCCGACGCGTTGACCGTGCAGCTGTGCGAGGACATGTACGCGGCGCTGGCGGTGCCCGGTGGGCTCGACCCGGAGCGGGCCGCGTCCGCCCTGCACCACGCCGTCCGGCAGGTGCGTGCCGCCCTGCCCGACCTGCCGGAACTCTGGGCGGGCTACGCCCATATCGGCCCCTGACCGGGAGCGTCTCACCGCTGCGGATCACCGGGCCGACCGGTATTGAAGCAGGCCGACGACTCCCGGCCCCGACCTGGTCCGCTCAGGGTTGGCCGGGCGCGTACCAGGTGACCCCCACGGCGGCGATCAGCAGGGCCGTGCAGACCAGCACCAGCAGCACCCCGAGGCGTAGTGCCCGGGCCGCGGCGAGGGCCTCCCGGTGCTCGCCGAGCGGAGCTGGGGGCAGCTCGGCGACCGGCGTCACCGACAGTGGCCCGTGCGCGGCCCGCAGCAGCGCCAGCGCCCCGGCGACCCCGGCCATGATCGCGGCCAGCAGCAGTACGCCGACCAGCGCGCCCCAGCCCGGCGCGAGGGTGCTGACGTCGGAGCGACCCCGGATCAGGCTGAAGCCGACAAGCGCCACGAGCAGGCCACCCAGCCCGTTGCGCCAGGCCAGCGCAGCGGCCCGGACCCGGTCCAGTTCGCCGCGCAGCAACGCGGCCAGCTCCTGCGCCCGGCGCAGGTCGGTCAGCGTCGCCGCAGGGCCCGGCCGCAGTCGGATCACGACTCGACCTCCAGCGTCACCGTCCAGTACGCGCCGCAGCCGGCCAGCCCGTCCGGGCGGTCCGGATGCTCGGCGGCGCAGCTGCAGAGCAGGGTCCGGTAACCAAGTTCGACCGATGCCTGCGACGCAACCCGCCGGAACACCTCGCCGACGATCGGGCAGGAGATCGGGTGCTGGCAGCGGGGGCAGTCGCCGCTGAGCAGCACCGCCGGACCGTACCGGCGTACCGAGAACGTCTCCGCGACCCGGGTGGCGTACCCCTCGTCGGTGACCTCCACGTACGGCAGCGGCTCCGCCGCCGACTCACGATCCCGCACCGATGCACCCTCCCCACCGCCGCCCGTACGACATCGACCACACGGTAGCGACCGCCCGCCCGTCGGTCACCCGGCGCGCGGGCGGTCGGCGTCGCGACGGGGCGGGGTCGGGCGACCGGGCACCGGGGAGCAGGAGCGCCGGGGGAGGATCGGCGGAGCACCCGTGCGGCCGGACCGTCCGTGGGAGGCTGGACGGTACCGCCGCGTGCACCGCCCGGCGTCGGCGGGCCCGTGCGAAAGGGAAGCTATGTCAGGGGAGCCGCAGGTCGACTTCGCACTCGACACGTACGAGTGCATCGTGCTGTATCCCGGCGCCGCCGGGCGGGCGTTGCCGACCGAGACCGTCCAGCGGTTGCAGGCCGAGCACGCCCGGCACATGCAGGCGATGCAGGAGCGGGGGATCATCCTCGTCGCCGGCGCGGTGGACGGCCAGGCCCGGGAGCCGGACCCGCCGCTCGGGTTCGGTCTGGCGCGGACCGGCTCGGTCGACGATGTCCGCAGCGTGATGGAAGCTGACCCGGCGGTGCAGGCCGGCCTCTACCGGGTGGACGTGATGACCTTCCTCTGCCCGGCCGGCTCGTTGGAGTTTCCGCTGGTCAAGACGGAGAGCTGAGCCGACTCGACCGCGTTCACGTCATGTCGCCGGAAGGTCGCGGGCAGTTGTCAACCCGGAGCGCCCCGACGTGCCCTGGCGCCAGGGGCGTACCATTCCGGCGCGCGGTCGCCGTTGCCCGCCATCGACGTCCGGAGCGGCTCACGCTCGCCGGCTGCGCGCGTGAGCCGCGCGCCGTTGGACAACTGTTCCACATTGCGCAAGGGGTCGGCCGGTGGTCCGACCCGGAGGAGAGACTAGCCTGATGGGCGTGACACGCCGCGCGAAGATCGTCTGCACTCTTGGCCCCGCCACCTCGTCGCCCGAGCGCATCCGCGGGCTCGTCGAAGCCGGCATGAACGTGGCGAGGCTCAACTTCAGTCACGGCAGCCACGCCGACCACGAGGCGGTCTACCGGCTCGTGCGGGAGGCCGCCGAGGCCGCGGGTCAGCCGGTGGCGATTCTGGCCGACCTCCAGGGGCCCAAGATCCGGCTGGGTCGGTTCGCCGACGGGCCGCACGAGTGGCGCACCGGCGACTCGGTGGTGATCACCGGCGACGACGTCGTGGGCAGCAAGGAGCGGGTCTCCTGCACCTACCGCAGGCTTCCCCAGGAGGTCAAGCCCGGTGACCGGCTGCTGATCGACGACGGCCGGGTCGCCGTCGAGGTCACCGACGTCACCGGCAACGACATCCGGGTACTGGTTACCGAGGGTGGGCCGGTCAGCAACAACAAGGGTGTCTCGCTGCCCAACGTGGCGGTCAGCGTGCCCGCCCTGTCGGAGAAGGACGCCGCCGATCTGCGCTTCGCGCTCGGCCTCGGTGTCGACCTGGTCGCCCTGTCGTTCGTCCGTTCCGCCGACGACATCAAGCTGTGCCACGCGATCATGAGTGAGGTCGGCGTGCACCGCCCGGTGCTGGCCAAGGTCGAGAAGCCGGAGGCGGTCGACCACCTCGAAGCGATCGTGCTGGCCTTCGACGGGGTCATGGTGGCCCGCGGTGACCTCGGCGTGGAACTGCCGCTCGACGAGGTGCCGCTGGTGCAGAAGCGCGCGGTGCAGTTGTGCCGGGAGAACGCCAAGCCGGTCATCGTGGCCACCCAGATGCTCGACTCCATGATCGAGAATTCCCGGCCGACCCGCGCCGAGGCCTCCGACGTCGCCAACGCGGTGCTCGACGGTGCCGACGCCGTGATGCTCTCCGGTGAGACCAGCGTCGGCAAGTACCCGGTGCTCACCGTCAGCACCATGTCCAAGATCGTCAGCACCACCGAGGCCGGATCCATCCTGGTGCCCCGCCTCCAGCACGACCCGCGTACGCACGGCGGGGCGCTCACCGTGGCCGCCTCCTCGATCGCCCGGGCCATCGGCGCCAAGGCGCTTGTCGCGTTCTCGCAGACCGGTGACACCGTGCGTCGGCTCAGCCGGCTGCACTGCGACCTGCCGCTGCTGGCCTTCACCCCGGTGCCCGAGGTGCGCGCGCAACTCGCCCTCTCCTGGGGGGTGGAGACCTTCCTGATGCCGTTCGTGCAGCACACCGACGACATGTTCCGCCAGGTCGACCAGGCGCTGCTCGGGCTGAACCGGGGCAACCCCGGCGACTACGTGGTGATCGTGGCGGGCAGCCCGCCCGGCAGCCCCGGCTCCACCAACACCCTGCGGGTGCACCAGCTCGGCTCGCTCGTCGACGCCGCCACGGCACGGGCGTTGCAGTGACCGACGGCTCCCTCGTCGGCCAGGCCGCCGTCGACCAACTGCTGGAGGTCCTGGACCTCGCGCCGACCGGCGCGATGTCGTTCCGGGGGATGAGCCCGCCGGTCGGCCCGCAACGGGTGTACGGCGGCCAGGTCGCCGGCCAGGCCCTGGTCGCCGCCGGCCGCACCGTCGACGCGGAGCGGGTGGTCCACTCCCTGCACGGCTACTTCGTGCGCGCCGGTGACCCGGTCGAGCCGATCGAGTACGAGGTGGAGAACATCCGCGACGGCCGCTCGTTCTCGGTGCGCCGCTCGGTCGCGCTCCAGCACGGCAAGCCCATCTTCTTCATGTCCGCCTCGTTCCAGCGGCCGGAGGAGGGGCTGGACCACCACGCCCCGTTGCCGCCGGACGTGCCCGGGCCGGAGTCGGTCCCGACCATGACCGACCGGCTCTCCCGCTACCCGGAGCGGCTGGGCATCTGGGGGCAGATTCCCCGCCCGATCGACGTGCGCTACGTCGGTGAACCCGGTTGGGTTCGTCCGGGCGACCGGCCGGCCGACCCGCACCAGCGGGTGTGGATGCGAATCGACGGCAAGCTGCCCGACGATCCGCTGCTGCACGCCTGCGCCCTGACGTACGCCTCCGACCTGACCCTGCTCGACTCGGTGCTCTCGGTGCACGGCGAGGTGTGGGGGCCGGGTGGCGTGGTGGGGGCGAGCCTGGATCACGCCCTGTGGTTCCACCGGCCGTTCCGGGCCGACGAATGGTTCCTCTACGACTGCTGGAGCCCGTCGGCCTCCGGGGCGCGCGGGCTGGCCACCGGCCGCATGTTCACGGTGGCCGGCAGCCAGATCGCCAGCGCCGTGCAGGAGGGCCTGCTGCGCCGCGTCGGCGGCTGAGGCACCGTTCCCGGTGTTCTCGGCCAGCTACTGTCGGCGACCACGGTACGACGGTGCCGGACCTCGGTCGGCCGGTGGTGGGCCGCCGGGCGATACCCGGATACCCGACGGTTAACCTGTCCGACATGCGTCTCTCAGCCCGGGTGGACTACGCCCTTCGAGCGGTCGCCGAACTGGCCTCGGTGGCCGGGGCTGGACGTGGTCGCCCGGTCACCGCCGATCAGATCGCGCGGGCCCAGCAGATCCCACCGAAGTTCCTGGAGAGCATCCTGCTGCAACTGCGCCGTGCGGGCGTGGTGCAGGCTCAGCGCGGGCCCGAGGGTGGCTACTGGCTGGCCCGGCCGGCTGAGGAGATCTGCCTCGCCGACGTGATCCGGGTGATCGACGGGCCGCTGGCCCACATCCGGGGCCAACGCCCCGAACACCTCGGATACCAGGGTGCGGCGCGGGCGTTGCAGGAGGTCTGGATCGCGTTGCGGGCCAGCGAACGGCAGATCCTCGAACTGGTCACCGTCGCCGACGTGGCGCGGGGCACCCTGCCCGAGCCGGTCACCAAGCTGGTCGCCGACCCCGGCGCCTGGACCTGACCGAACGCACCACCGCCCCACGGCTGCCACGCGCCACCGCCCCACGGCGGCGACGCGCCACGCCCCACGGCCGCCGCGCGTCGGCGTCGCGACGTGTCGTCTCACTGACTGATCGCAGGGTTGACCGGAGGCCGGCCATGCCGCATTGTCGACCAAGCCGATAGGAGATGTCGATTAGCCGGGAGGCGTCGTGCGCAAGCTGCTCGTCATCGCGTTGGTGGGGCTCGCCGCGCAACTCGTCGATGGTTCGCTCGGCATGGCGTACGGGCTGACCTCCTCGACGCTGCTGCTGCTGGCCGGCGTCGCACCGGCAGCCGCGTCCGCCTCGGTGCACCTGGCCGAGATCGGCACCACGCTCGCCGCAGGCACGGCGCACTGGCGGTTCGGCAACGTCGACTGGCGGGTGGTGCGCCGCATCGCGGTGCCCGGCGCGCTCGGTGCCTTCGCCGGTGCCACCTTCCTCAGCGCGCTCTCCACCGAGTCGGCCGCACCCTGGATGGCCGCGATCCTGTTCACGCTCGGCGCGTACCTGCTCATCCGGTTCTCCCGACCGCTGCGCCGAAACCCGGCCGCCGGCCGGCTACGCGGGCGTTTCCTCGGCCCGCTCGGCCTCGTCGCCGGCTTCGTGGACGCCACCGGCGGCGGCGGATGGGGCCCGGTGGCCACCCCGGCCCTGCTGGTCAGCGGCCGGATGGAGCCCCGCAAGGTGATCGGCTCGGTGGACACCTCCGAGTTCGTCGTGGCCTCCGCCGCCAGCCTCGGCTTCCTGATCGGTCTGGGCACCGAGGGTTTCCTGCTGCCGATCGTGCTCGCGCTGCTCGCCGGTGGCCTGATCGCCGCACCGATCGCGGCCTGGCTGGTGCGCATCGTGCCGGCCCAACTGCTCGGCGCGGCCGTCGGTGGCGTGATCGTGCTGACCAACGCCCGCGTCCTGATGCGCGCCGGCGACCTGGGTGGATCCCTGCCGGTGGTCGTCTACCTGCTGTTGGCCGCAGGATGGATCACGGCCCTGACGCTGGCGGTCCGGGTGCTGCTGCGCACCCGCCGCGAACGTGCCCTCGCCGCAACCTTCTCCACCGACCCGCAGCCCCCCACCCCCGAGCCGGTCGGCGCGGGCGCGACCACCCGCCCTGATCCCCGTTGACCATGAGGTTGTTGTCCCGACACGCCAGGCGGAGGGACAACAACCTCATGATCGACGAAGAAGTTGCGGGGAGGATCAGGCAGCCGGGCGCGGGGGTGGTGCGGTAGCCGAGATCAGCTGCCAGGCCTCGTCGACGTGGGCCTGCGTGGTCTGTGGGGCGCCGACGGCCAGGCGTAGCGTGTGTCGGCCGGCGACCCGGGTGTGGGTCAGGTAGATCCGGCCGGTGGCGTTCACCGCCGCCAGCAGCCGCTCGTTCGGCCCGTCCGGGCCGCGCAGCCGGAAACAGACAAGCGCGTACGGATGGTCGGCGACCAGTTCGAACCGCTCGTCGGCGCGGACCCGGTCGGCGAACCCGGCAGCCAGCGCCACCCCTCGACGGATGTGCTCGCGCAGGCCCTCGACGCCGTACCAGCGCAGCACGAACCACAGCTTCAAGGCCCGGAACCGCCGCCCCAGCGGCACCTGCCAGTCCCGATAGTCGATCACCGCGCCGGACTCGCTGGCCGCGTTGCGCAGGTACTCCGGCAGCACGGTCAACGCCTCGACCAGCTCACCGGCGTCGGCCACCCAGAACGCGTCGCAGTCGAAGCCGGTGAGCAGCCACTTGTGCGGGTCGAAGCAGTACGAGTCGGCGTACTCCAGGCCCGCGTGGCCGAACCGCAACTCCGGGCAGACCGCCGCCGCGCCCGCGTACGCGGCGTCGACGTGCAGGAAGACACGGTGTTCGGCGCAGATCGGTCCGATCTCGGGCAGCGGGTCCACCGCCGTGGTGGAGGTGGTGCCGACGGTCGCCACCACCAGGGCGGGCACCACCCCGGCGGCCCGGTCCGCCTCGATCGCGGCGCGCAGCGCCACCGGCGACATCGCCCGGGTCGCCGGATCCACCTCGATCAGGCGCACGCCGTCGGCGCCCAGACCCGCGATCCGGGCGGCCTTCTCGACCGACGAGTGCGCCTCCGTCGAGGCGTACACCCGGTAGCGGCGGTCGACGCCGGCCTGACGCCACCGACCGCCGGCGGCCCGGTGCAGCGCGACCAGGGTGGCCACCAGGGTGGCCGAGGAGGCCGAGTCCTGGATGACCCCGCCGCCGCTGCCGCCGGAGCGGAACCGGGCCGGCAGATCCAGCAGGTCGGCCAGCCAGTCGAGCAGCACCGTCTCCAGCTCGGTGCAGGCCGGACCGGTGGCCCAGAGCATGCCCTGCACGCCCAGCCCGGCACTGACCAGGTCACCGAGCACACTGGGACCCGAGGTGTTGGCCGGGAAGAACCCGAAGAAACCCGGATGCTGCCAGTGGGTGAGCCCGGGTGCGACCAGCTTGTCCAGGTCGGCGAGGACCGCCTCGACCGGCTCGCCCCGGGCCGGTGGCCCGGCCGGCAGCCCGGCGGCCACCGTGCCGGGCGGATCCTGGGAGGTCACCGGGCGCTGCGGCAGCGTCGCCCAGTAGTCGGCGATCCAGTCGACCACCGCGTGCCCGGCCCGGCGGAACTCCTCAGGCGTCATGTGTGCAGCCACCCGGCGAGTGGATCAAAAGGACCGGCGTCAGAGCAAGTCAGCGGATCGATTGTGAGCAGAAAGCGCTTGCCCTAGCATCACAGACGCGCGGGAACGCAATCACTACCATCGATTCGATGGATTCTTTCCGCTAGCGCGGCACGGCCGCCGGCCCGGGCACGGCCGGTGGACGACCAACGGCTCGTCGGCTCCGGGCACGGCCGGCGTACCACCGGACGCCGCGCGTCCGACCTCCACCGGAGGAACCATGCTTCGCACCGCCCCCCGGGCGGCCCTGCTCGCCGCGGCCACCGCCACCGCCGTCGCTGCCACCGGCGTGCTGACCACCCTGACCGTCTCGGCCGCCGCCGCGGGATGCCGCGTCGACTACCGCGTCACCAACCAGTGGACCGGCGGCTTCGGCGCCGACGTCACCGTCACCAACCTCGGCGACCCGGTCAACGGCTGGACGCTGACCTGGTCCTACGCCGCCGGGCAACAGGTCACCCAGGCCTGGAACACCACCGTCACCCAGTCCGGTGCCCAGGTGAGCCCCCGCAACGTCGACTACAACGCCACCATCGGCACCAACGGCAGCGTCAACTTCGGCTTCAACGGCTCGTGGAACGGCAGCAACCCGGCACCGACCAGCTTCGCGCTGAACGGCACCACCTGCACCGGCGCCACCGCACCGACCACCCCGCCGCCGTCACCCACCACACCTGCACCCACCACACCTGCACCCACCACACCTGCACCCACCACACCTGCACCGACCACGCCGCCGCCGACGACCCCACCGCCCGGGGTGATGCAGGCGGAGAACCTGGACCGGGGCCTGGTCAGCGTCCGCTCCGGATCGGCCAACCTGGTCTCCTGGCGGCTGCTGGGCACCGAGACCACCGGTGTCGCCTTCAACCTCTACCGAGGTACGACCAGGGTGAACGCCAGCCCGATCACCGGCGCGACCAACTACCTGGACAGCGGCGCGCCGGCCGGCGCGGCGTACACCGTGCGGGCCGTGGTGGGCGGCGCCGAACAGGCCGCCTCCGCGCCGGCCCTGCAGTTCCCCTCCGGCTACCTCGACGTGCCGTTGCAGATCCCGCCGGGCGGCACCACGCCCAGCGGCGAGACGTACACCTACTCCGCAAACGACGCCAGCGTCGGCGACCTCGACGGCGACGGCCGGTACGAGTTCGTGCTCAAGTGGGACCCGTCCAACGCCAAGGACAACTCGCAGTCCGGCTACACCGGCAACGTCTACGTCGACGCGTACACACTCACCGGCACCCGGCTGTGGCGCATCGACCTCGGTCGCAACATCCGCGCCGGCGCCCACTACACCCAGTTCCAGGTGTACGACTACGACGGTGACGGCCGTGCCGAGGTGGCCATGAAGACCGCCGACGGCACCCGCTCCGGCATCGGCCAGGTGATCGGCAACGGCGGCGCCGACCACCGCAACTCCGCCGGCTACGTCCTCGCCGGCCCCGAGTACCTGACCATGTTCGACGGCCGCACCGGTGCCGCCCTCTCCACCGTCAACTACGACCCGCCGCGCGGCACCGTCTCCTCCTGGGGCGACAACTACGGCAACCGGGTCGACCGGTTCCTCGCCGGCACCGCCTACCTGGACGGGCAACGCCCGTCGCTGATCATGGCCCGTGGCTACTACACCCGCGCGGTCATCGCCGCCTGGGACTTCCGCAACGGCACCCTCACCAAGCGGTGGACCTTCGACTCCAACGCCTCCGGCAACGGTTCCGCCGCCGGACAGGGCAACCACAGCCTCTCCATCGCCGACATCGACGGCGACGGCCGGCAGGAGATCGTCTACGGCGCGGCCACCATCGACGACAACGGCCGCCTGCTCTGGTCGACAGGCCACGGCCACGGCGACGCCGGCCACGTCGGCGACCTCGACCCGTCCCGCCCCGGACTGGAGTACTTCAAGGTGAGCGAGGACGGCAGCAAGCCCAGCTCCTGGTTCGCCGACGCCCGCACCGGTCAAATTCTCTGGTCCACCCCGACCGGAGGAGACAACGGCCGAGGCGTCTCCGCCGACATCTGGGCCGGCAGCCCCGGCGCCGAATCCTGGTCGTCCGCGGTGAGTGGGCTGGCAAACACCCGCGGCCAGAACATCGGCCGCAAGCCGTCCTCGACGAACTTCCTCATCTGGTGGGACGGCGACCCGGTCCGCGAACTGCTCGACGCCACCCGGATCGACAAGTACGGCACCGGCGGCGACACCCGTCTGCTCACCGGCAGTGGCGTCGCGTCCAACAACGGCACCAAGTCGACCCCGAGCCTCTCGGCCGACCTGTTCGGTGACTGGCGGGAGGAGGTGGTGTGGCGCACCACCGACAGCCGGGCCCTGCGCATCTACAGCACCCCGACGCCGACCAGTATCCGGGTCCACACCCTGATGCACGACCTGCAGTACCGGGTCGCCATCGCCTGGCAGAACACCGCCTACAACCAGCCCCCGCACCCGAGCTGCTTCCTTGGCGACGGCATGAGCACGCCACCCGCGCCCAACATCTACCTGCGTTGACCGTCGGGGTGAGCAAGCGGTAGAAGAAAGGAAAAGGCACCGGGCCGCAATCGCGGAATCCGCACAACTGCGGCCCGGTGCCCCACACCGCGGCACCCCCGACCCGTCCCGACCGGGGAGTGCCGTACCACCACCGGATACAACGTTAGGCGGGCTCCGCGTCGCGAGGGTGACGCTGTCGTGAAGATCGTGTTTCGCGGCCCGGGAAACGCTGTGACCTGGGACACCATGCCATCCCGGTCGGGCCGCGGCCACCCCGTCAGCGCCGCAGGCCGCCGGCCACCTCGGTCGCGATCAACTCGAACGAACGCACCCGGTCGGCGACGTCGTACACCATCGTGGTCAACATCAGCTCGTCCGCGCCGGTGCTGGCCAGCAGCTCACCCAACTGCCGGCGGACCGTCTCCGGGGAACCGCTCGCCTGACCCTGCCGGCGCTGCGCCAGGAACTCCCGCTCGAACTCGGTGTACGGGTACGCCGCCGCCTCGTCCGGGCTCGCCAGAGGCTCCGGCCGCCCCGACCGCAACCGCAGGAACGACAACCCGGCCGGCCCGGCCAACCACTCGGCCCGCTCGTCGGACTCGGCACACACCGCGTTCACCGCCACCATCGCGTACGGCCGCTCCAGCCACCGCGACGGACGGAAACTCTGCCGGTACAGCGCCAACGCGGGCAACGTGTTCTGCGCGCTGAAGTGATGCGCGAAAGAGAACGGCAGGCCCAGCGCACCGGCCAACTGGGCGCTGAACCCACTGGAACCCAACAACCACACCGCCGGCCGCTGCCCACACCCCGGAGTCGCGGTGATCCGCCCCGACGCCGCCTCGTCGAAGTAGCCCATCAGATCGTTCAGCTCGCGGGGAAAACCCTCGGCCGACAGGCCCTCCATGGTGCGGCGCAGCGCCAACGCGGTCACCTGATCGGTGCCCGGCGCACGGCCGATACCCAGGTCGATGCGCCCCGGATGCAGCGCCTCCAGGGTGCCGAACTGCTCGGCGACCACCAGCGGCGCGTGATTGGGCAGCATCACCCCACCCGAGCCGAGCCGGATGTCGGTGGTGTGCGCGGCCAGATGCGCGATCAGTACCGCCGGCGCCGAGGAGGCAATGGCCGGCATGTTGTGGTGTTCAGCCACCCAGAACCGGTGGTAGCCCAGCTCGTCGGTGCGTCGCGCCAACTCGGTGGTGTGCCGCAACGCCTCGCCGGCGGAGGCACCGGCGGCGACGGGGGCGAGGTCGAGGACAGACAACGGAACGTCGATCACACGGCTGGCCAACCCGGCGCACGCCGGTTCTGTTCCCGAACCGGACGAGGACGTGATCAACCCGACCCACGGGCCTGCTCGAAGATCAGGCTGGTCTGCGTGTGTTGCACCGCCGGATCCACCGCCAGATGGTCCAGCACGAAGTCGCGCAGCGCCTCCGCCGAGGCCGCCCGCACATGCAGCACGTAATCCTCCGCCCCGGCCACATGGAAAACCGACACCACCCCGGGCAACCGCACCGAACGCGCCCGGAACGCGTCGACCGCCGCCCGCGCGTGCTCGGTCAGCCGCACCGACACCAACGCCTGCAACGGCAACCCCAACGCCGCCGGATGCACCTCGGCGTGGAAACCCCGGATCGCCCCGCACTCCCGCAACGCCCGGGTACGCGCCAGGCAGGTCGACGGCGCCACCCCCACCCGTTCGGCCAGGGCATTGTTCGGCAACCGGCCGTCGCCGGCCAGCTCGGTCAGGATGGCGCGGTCGGTGTCGTCGAGGGCCGCGAATGGCCGAACATCGTGCGGTACGGGGGGCATGCCGCCATCCTCCATCGAACCCTACCGGCTCCGAAAGTGAATATGGCGAATAATATTCGGAGCTATTGCCCGTGATGGGCGGGATGTTCGATCCTCTCGACATGACGACCGTGGACACCCGAGCTGTGCACGCCGGCCGCGACGACCTCACCGCCCTCGGCGTCCACGTACCGCCGATCGACCTGTCGACCACCAACCCGCTGCCCTCGGTCGAGGCCGGCGGCGACGCCTACGAAACCCTCGCCACCGGCGGCACCCTCCCCGCCGACGCCAGCGCCGTCTACCAGCGGCTGTGGAACCCGACCGTGGCCCGCTTCGAAACCGCCCTCGCCGAACTGGAAGGCACCACCGAAGCCGTCGCCTACGCCAGCGGCATGGCCGCACTCACCGCCGTCCTGCTCGCCGCCACCCGCGACGGCCGACGGCACCTGGTCGCCGTCCGCCCCCTCTACGGCGGCACCGACCACGTCCTCGCCACCGGCCTGCTCGGCACCGACGTCACCTGGGCCCGCCCCGACACCGTCGCCGCCGCCATCCGCCCCGACACCGCCCTGGTGATCGCCGAAACCCCCGCCAACCCCACCCTCGACCTGCTCGACATCGCCGCCCTCGCCGACGCCGCCGGCCCGGTGCCCCTGCTGATCGACAACACCGTCGCCACCCCGGTCCTCCAGCAACCCACCCGCCACGGCGCCAGGCTGGTGCTGCACAGCGCCACCAAGAGCATCGGCGGCCACGGCGACGTCCTCGCCGGAGTGATCGCCTGCGACGCCGAGTGGGCCACCCGGCTGCGCCAGATCCGCGCCCTCACCGGCGCGATCCTGCACCCCCTCGGGGCGTACCTGCTGCACCGCGGCCTCCAGACACTGCCGCTACGGGTCCGCGCCCAGCAGGCCGGTGCGGAGAAACTCGCCCTCTGGCTCGCCGCACATCCGGCGGTCGCGCGGGTCCATCACCCCGGTACCAACGACCCGGCCGGGCTCGTCGGTCGGCAGATGTCCGGCCCGGGCAGCCTCCTCGCCTTCGAGGTACGCGGCGGCGCACCCGCCGCCGCAGCGGTCGCCGGCGGCTGCCGGCTCATCACCCACGCCGTCTCCCTCGGCGGCGTCGACACGCTCATCCAGCACCCGGCGTCACTCACCCACCGTCCGGTCGAGGGAGAGGCCAAGCCCGACGGCGGACTGCTGCGGCTCTCGGTCGGCCTGGAGGACCCGGAGGACCTGCGCGCCGACCTGGAGAACGCGCTCGTCACGATCTGACCCGGGCACGATGAGTTGACCTTCGGCGTGCGGGCAGTCGCCGGTCGGCGCCGTCCCCTCTGCCAGCCCAGCGTCTCGCCGGTCGGCGCCGTCCGGGTGGGTCACGACTTCGGGCCGACGCGGCGGTCGAGCGCGGCGACCGCCTCCCGGCGGGCGACCGAGAGACTGTTGGGGCGGTTCATCCGCCAGGCGATGCCGAGCAGGTCCAGCCCCCACTGGCAGAGCCCCATGATGTCGGTGGACTCGTTGACGAACATGTAACGCGGGTAGACGTACGTCTTTCCCCGAACGGTGACCCGGTTCGCGATCCGGCAACCGTCGGAGTGGAACAGGCCGCGCAGAAAGTCACCGGGGACCGCCCGGACGACGCGCTCCTGCCAGTCGGCAAGAACTATCCGCCGCTCGTGCTTCTTGCCGGGCCCGTGTTGTGGCAGCAGGCAGGGCCAGTGCGTGCCGTAGCTCTGCACGCTGACGCAACCTTGCTGCTGGACCCGTTGGACCTTGCTCGCGAGCACCGCTCGCATGGCCGCCTCGCATGCGTCGATCAGGGCCGGCCAGGCGTTGCTGCATGAGATCCGGAGGACCGGCACCCGCGCAGAGGTCACCAGGTGCCCGTCGCCGAGGTAGAGACCGAGTAGATAGGCGTAGGCGGCACCGATTGTCGGGTTGCCGACGTCGGCGCGACATCGGAAGCAGCGAAGGGCGGTGGTCCGCATCCTTGACATTGGCCGATCCCTGCACCAGTCACGCACGGTGGCATAGGGCAGGCCGACGCTCCTGGCAACCTCTGCGACGGT
Source organism: Micromonospora sp. NPDC000442 (assembly GCF_042898635.1). NCBI lineage: Bacteria > Bacillati > Actinomycetota > Actinomycetes > Micromonosporales > Micromonosporaceae > Micromonospora > Micromonospora sp. NPDC000442. The sequence continues at coordinate 245,920 of NZ_JBIAYZ010000007.1, forward strand.
CGCACCAGTCAGGTACAAGCTTTGTGCGCGTGCACGCACCTCGGGTGGATGCATGGCGCCATTGTCGAACGTCCGTACGACACTTGTGGTGTCCCCGGTGGGATTCGAACCCACACTGTCGGAGGTTTGAGCTCCGTTTCTCTACCGGTTGGAATACGGGGACTTTCTCGCTCAACGCCTGTCGCGTCGCCCCCATAGGTTACCCACTACGCTAGGAGCGGCGACACCCGGTACCGCGGGTGTCAGAGCGCAGACTGGGTGGGAGTGGCTCGTGGCCGAGACGCAGACGGATGCCGCGCGCAGGCGGGTACTGATCGCCGAGGACGAGGCGCTGATCCGGCTGGACCTGGCCGAGATGTTGGCCGAGGAGGGCTACGAGGTGGTCGGCGAGGCCGGTGACGGCGAGGCCGCCATCCGGCTGGCCGAGGAGCTCAAGCCCGACCTGGTGATCCTCGACATCAAGATGCCGATCATGGATGGGCTGGCGGCCGCCGAGCGGATCGCCGGGGCCCGGATCGCCCCGGTGATCATTCTGACCGCGTTCAGCCAGCGTGACCTGGTGGAGCGGGCTCGCGCGGCCGGCGCGATGGCGTACCTGGTCAAACCCTTCCAGAAGAGCGACCTGGTGCCGGCGGTGGAGATCGCCCTGTCCCGCTACTCGGAGATCGCCGCACTCGAGGCCGAGGTGGCCGGGCTGACCGACCGGCTGGAGGTCCGCAAGACCGTCGAGCGGGCCAAGGGCGCGCTGATGACCACGTACAACATGAGCGAGCCGCAGGCGTTCAAGTGGATCCAGCGCACCGCGATGGACCATCGGATGACCATGAAGGAGGTCTCCGAGCGGATCCTCGCCGAGACCGCTGGCGGCGAGGTGGCCGAGCCGGTCGAGCCGACCTCTTAACCGATCCCGTCCGGTGGGCGTTGGTACCGTCCGCAGCGGGACAACCCTCTAGAGGGCGGGCTGATCGTCGATGTACCCCAGCGCGGGTGAGGCGACGATGCCGCCTGAACATTTCAAAGGCTCCGTCGGAGTCGAACGGTCGAATCCAGCGGCGCTGTGACAGGGCGTACTGGTGGTAACTGCCGAGGCATACGTCAGTCCGAGCGCTTAGCTGGCGGCACGCGGCTGATCCGGCGAGGCGCGGCGAAGGCTGGCGACCAGGTTCCTCTTGCGGGGGCGGTGGAGTCGAGGCTGGGTCGAGTCCACGGGCTGCGACCAGACCAGGCTGAAGATCGTCGGCCGGAGGAGTGGGGACCGTGCTGCCTGGTCGGGTGTGTCTGCCGGCCGATAGACGTCGACGGAGCAGAGGTGAACTAGCTCCGACCGGCGGTCTGTCCGCCGGATGTTTCTTACAGCGACCACCCCCAATTCGCCACGGTGTGTAACGGTTCGGTCAACGGCCCCCTCCGGGGCTTACGCCACCCGTGCACGGTGGGATAACGTCCGGCCCCAGACCGGCGACGACGGTCTGGTTCGGCCTCCCCTGCAAGGGCCAATAGGCAGCGGGTGGTTTGAGCCATGGGATGGAGGAGGGTTCGGGCCGTGAGGCAGAAGCTCGTACGTTTGGTCGGTGGCGTGGCAATCGCCGCGCTCGCCCTCGGCGGCACGGCCGCCTGCAAGTCTGACAGCGCAAGCAACGAGGCCAGTGGCGACGGCTGCGGCAGCAAGATTGCCTTCTTCGGCGCGCTGACCGGCCCCTCCGCGGCGCTGGGTATCAACGAGAACAACGGCGTCAAGCTCGCCGTCGACCAGTACAACAAGGCCAACCCGGACTGCCAGGTGAGCCTCGTGCCGCTGGACTCGCAGGGCAACCCGGAGCAGGCGCCGGCGCTGGCTCAGCAGGCGATCGACGACGCGCAGCTGCTGGGCATCGTCGGGCCGGCCTACTCCGGTGAGTCCGAGGCCGCCAACCCACTGTTCTCCGAGGCCGGTCTGGTGCACATCACCCCGTCCGCGACTCGGCCGAGCCTGGCTGAGCAGGGCTGGAAGACCTTCTTCCGGACCGTCGGAAACGACCTGAGCCAGGGCCCGGCGGCGGGCGCGTACATCAAGGACGTGCTCAAGTCCGACAAGGTCTACGTGATCGACGACCAGTCCGCCTACGGTGCCGGCCTGGCCGACGAGGTCAAGAAGGTGCTCGGCGCGGCGGTCGTGGGCAGCGACAAGGTCCAGGGCGAGGGCAAGCAGAACGACTTCTCGGCGACCGTCACCAAGGTGAAGTCCACCGGTGCGACGGCGGTCTTCTACGGCGGCTACTACCAGGAAGCCGGACTGATCCGTAAGCAGCTGACCTCTGCCGGCGTCACCGCCACCCTGGTCGCTGGCGACGGTGTGAACGACAACGCCTACATCGAGGGTGCCGGTGCGGCGGCGGCCGAGGGCACCATCCTCACCTGCCCGTGCCAGCCGGCCACCGAGGCTCGGGGTAGCTTCGTCGAGGACTACAAGGCCCTCAACGGCTCGGAGCCCGGTACCTACAGCGACACCGCCTACGACGCGGCGAACATCCTGCTGGCGGGCATCAAGGACGGTAAGACCAGCCGGGAGTCCCTGCTGGAGTTCGTGAAGGGCTACACCGGCGACGGCGTGGCGGCGAGCTACAAGTTCACCGAGACCGGCGAGCTCGACCCCGCCCAGGTGAAGGTCTGGGCGTACAAGGTCGAGGGCGGCAAGGTCGTGCCGGACCAGGAGATCAAGCTCTCCTGACCCGGGTCCGGTAAACGGTTCCGCGGTGATTGCGGGGTGCGGTCTGGAGCCCTTCCGGCCGCACCCTCACTGTCTTCTCTTCCTGTACGGAGTGCCCTTCCTTGGACTTCAACACCCTGTTCTCCGATTTCGGGGGATATACGATAACCGGGCTGACAGTGGGCGCCATCTATGCCCTTGTCGCGCTGGGTTACACGCTGGTCTACGGCGTGCTGAGACTCATCAACTTCGCTCACTCCGAGGTTTTCATCGCCGGTGCCTTCGCCGCCATCTGGGGCTGGGCCGCACTCGGTCTGGATCGGGACACGGTCGTCAGCGGCTTCGGATCGATCATGCTGTACCTGCTGGTCGGTGCCCTGATCGCGGCGGTCGCCTCGGCCGGTACCGCGACGGTGATCGAACGCGTGGCGTACCGGCCGTTGCGTAAGCGCAACGCCCCGCCGCTGGCCTTTCTGATCACCGCGATCGGCGCTTCGATCGCGATCGCCGAGGCGTTCGGTATCTACACCCGTCGGCTCCCGGTCGGTGCGCCCACCGTTGTCCGGTCCGACATCGTGCTGTTCGAGGTGTTCGGTACGGAAGTGACCGTGGTGCAGGTGCTGGTCATCGCCTCGGCGCTGGCGATGATGGTCGCGCTGGACCTGTTCATCAACCGCAGCCGAGTAGGCCGGGGCATCCGCGCGGTTGCTCAGGACCAGAACACGGCCGCGTTGATGGGCATCAACAAGGACCGGATCATCCTGGTGGTCTTCATCATCGGTGGTGTGATGGCCGGTGTCGCCGGGATGCTCTACGACGTCCGGATCGGCACGCTGACCTACAGCGTCGGGTTCCTGCTCGGGTTGAAGGCGTTCACCGCAGCGGTCCTCGGCGGCATCGGCAACCTGCGCGGTGCGCTGATCGGCGGGCTGCTGCTCGGCCTGGTCGAGAACTACGCCTCGGCTCTGTTCGGCGCGAACTGGAAGGACCTGGTCGCCTTCGTGGTCCTGGTCGTGCTGCTGATGTTCCGGCCGACCGGTCTGCTCGGCGAATCGTTGGGGAGGGCCCGCGCATGACAAGCGTGAGGGAATGGATCGATTCGGGCCGTCATGCGGTATCCGAGCGGTGGCACAACGCGCCGCGTTGGATGCGGTGGGCCGTCATCGCGGCGGTGATCGTCTTCTTCTACGCCCTGCCGAACCGGGAGTTCTACCAGTGGCTCGGGCCGATTCCGACCACCGGGTCGAACTTCGGGCAGGTGCTATTCACCATCTCGATCTACGTGTTGCTGGCGGTCGGGTTGAACATTGTGGTCGGCTTCGCCGGCCTGCTCGACCTGGGCTACTTCGGCTTCTTCGCGGTGGGTGCGTACACCGTGGCGGTCCTGACGTCGCCGAGCAGCGACCTCAAGACGCTGTGGCCGTGGCTGCTGGCCCTGCCGGTGGCGCTCGTGCTCACCATGGTCTCCGGCGTGATGCTGGGTACGCCGACGCTGCGGTTGCGCGGTGACTACCTGGCTATCGTGACGCTCGGCTTCGCCGAGATGATCCGGGTCGCGGCGACCAGCTCCGAGTTCCTCAAGGGGCAGCGGGGCTTCAACCAGATCCCGCACCCTCCGGGCAGCTACTCCGACGGCAAGCCGATCTTCGGCGTGTTGGACCCACGGCCGTACTACTGGCTGGTCCTCACGCTGATCATCCTGGTGGTCCTCGGCGTGCGGAACCTCAACCGCAGCCGGGTGGGCCGGGCCTGGATCTCGATCCGGGAGGACGAGGACGCGGCGCAGCTGATGGGCGTGCCGACGTTCAAGTTCAAGCTCTGGGCGTTCGCCTCGGGCGCGTTTATCGGCGGATTGGCCGGGGCGCTCTTCGCGGGCAAGCAGAACTTCGTCAGCTCGCAGAACCTGGAGCTGCTCAACTCGATCATCATTCTGGCCGCGGTCATCCTCGGCGGCTCGGGCAACATCGTCGGCGCGATCGTCGGCGGCGGCCTGGTTGCATACATGATCGAGCGGTTCCGCGGCATCGAATTCTTCGGCATCGAGCTGTATGAGTACCGATTCATGTTCTTCGGCCTGGTGCTGGTGATCATGATGATCTTCCGGCCGCAGGGCTTGATACCGAACCGACGACGAGCGGCGGAGTTCAAGGATCGTCGCAAGGAGGTGACCGTCGGTGGGTGAGACCGCGCAGAAGCCGACCGTTCCGGAGCAGGCCGGCGCACCGGCGGTGGAATCCACCTCCGCTGGCCGGGAGCCGCTGCTGGAGGTCGATCACGTGACGCTGCGCTTCGGCGGCGTGGTGGCCCTCAACGACGTGGACTTCACCCTCTACAAGGGTGAGATCCTCGGGCTGATCGGTCCCAACGGTGCCGGTAAGACCACCTGCTTCAACGCGATGACCGGTATCTACCAGCCCTCCGAGGGGGAGATCCGGTTCCGCGGCGAGCGGATCACCGGCAAGAAGAAGCACCACATCACCAAGATGGGCATGGCGCGGACGTTCCAGAACATCCGCCTGTTCCCGGAGATGACCGCGCTGGAGAACATCCAGGTGGGCGCGGACGCTCATCACAAGACCAGCGTCCTCTCCGCGCTGTTCCGCCTGCCCCGGCACCAACGTGAGGAGCGCGACGGGCTGGAGAAGGCACAGCGGCTGCTGGATTTCGTCGGTATCCCACACCGGATGCACGATGCCGCCCGCAACCTCTCCTATGGCGAACAGCGCCGGCTGGAGATCGCCCGGGCGTTGGCCACCGATCCGGTGCTGCTCTGCCTGGACGAGCCGGCTGCCGGCTTCAACCCGGCCGAGAAGGAAGAGCTGCTCCAGCTCATCCGCAAGATCCGGGACCAGGGCGTGACCGTGCTGCTCATCGAGCACGACATGCGTCTGGTGATGGGGGTCACCGACCGGATCGTGGTGCTGGAGTTCGGGAAGAAGATCGCTGAAGGGCTCCCCGCCGAGGTGCGGGAGGACCACCGGGTGATCGCGGCCTACCTGGGGGTGCCGGATGACGACGTTGCTTGAGATCGATGACGTCAGTCTGCTCTACGGGCGGATCAAGGCGCTACACGGCATCAGCCTGACCGTCAACGAGGGCGAGATCGTGGCCCTGATCGGGGCCAATGGTGCCGGCAAGTCGACCACCATGCGGGCCATCTCCGGCATCCGTCCAGTGGCCTCGGGCAGCATCCGGTTCGCCGGTGAGGACATCACCAAGCTCCGGGCCGACCTGCGGGTGCGCCGTGGACTCTGCCAGGCACCTGAGGGTCGGGGGATCTTCCCCGGCATGACGGTGCTGGAGAACCTGGACATGGGCGCGTACACCCGGCGGGATCGGGGTGAGGTGGCCAAGGACCTCACCCGGGTGCTGGAGCTGTTCCCCCGGCTGGCGGAGCGACGCAAGCAGATCGGTGGGACGCTCTCCGGCGGTGAGCAGCAGATGCTGGCCGTCGGCCGGGCGATGATGAGCCGACCCAAGCTGCTGCTGCTCGACGAGCCGTCGATGGGGCTGGCACCGATGCTGATTCAGCAGATCTTCAGCATCATCACCGAGATCAACGAGCAGGGCACCACGGTCCTGCTCGTGGAGCAGAACGCCCAGCAGGCGTTGGCGCGGGCGCATCGGGCGTACGTGCTGGAGACCGGCCGGATCGTCAAGGAGGGCACCGGCACGGAGCTGCTGCACGACCCGGCGGTCAAGGAGGCCTACCTCGGCGTGGCCTGACCGTCCGCTACCCCTCTCTTGCAAGGAGTTCGACATGTTGTTCAAATTGAACGTCCCACACCGAGCCCTGCTCGGTGTGGCTGGCGCCGCACTGCTCACCGTCTCGATGGCCGCCTGCGGCGAGCAGGACAGTGCCGATCAGCCGGGCGCGGGTCCGACGGTGACCGCCGCGCCGGACGCGGATCTCGCTGGCAAGGTGCCTGACACGATCAAGGCCGACGGCGTGATCAAGGTGGGTACCGATGCGACCTACGCCCCGGCGGAGTTCCTCGACACCGATGGTTCGACCGTGATCGGCTTCGACGTCGAGCTGTTCAACGCCGTTGCGCAGAAGCTCGGCCTGAAGGCGGAGTACGAGTCGGCGCCGTTCGACGCGATCCTGCCAGGCGTGGCCTCCGGCAAGTACGAGGTCGGCGTCTCGTCGTTCACCATCAACCCGGAGCGGTTGAAGAGCGTCAACATGGTGAGCTACTTCTCGGCCGGCACCCAGTGGGCCACCAAGGCCGGCAACCCGGCTCAGGTGGACCCGGACAACGCCTGCGGCAAGAAGATCGCCGTGCAGGTCGGCACCGTGCAGCTCGACGACATCGAGGCCCGGTCGAAGAAGTGCACCGACGCCGGTCAGCCGGAGATCACCATCGACCAGTACCAGGCGCAGAGCGACGCGACGGCCGCCGTGGTCAGCGGCAAGAACGACGCCATGCTGGCCGACTCGCCGGTCGGCGCCTACGCGGTGCAGCAGAGCAACGGCCAACTGGAGGTGCTCGGCGACATCTACGAGTCGGCACCCTACGGGTACGCGGTGAAGAAGGACCAGACCGCGTTCGCTGAGGTGCTGCAGGAGGCGGTGCAGGCGGTCATCGCTGACGGCAGTTACGAGTCGGCGCTGAAGAAGTGGGGTGTCGAGGGCGGATCGATCACCACCTCGGAACTGAACCGCGTCGGCTGACATGTCTGTCGACACCGACACACCCGAGCGGGCACGGCCGGATCCCATCCAGGCCGTGCCCGTGCGGCATCCCGGGCGGTGGGTCGCCGTCGCCGTGATCGGGGTGCTGGTCGCCATGTTCGTGCACCTGTTGGTGACGAACCAGGCGTTCAACTGGTCGTTCATGGTGAACGAGATGTTCCGGCCGCCGATCATGGCCGGAGTGCGGGGAAGCATCGCGCTGCTCGTGACCGCCATGCTGATCGGTGTCGTGCTGGGCGTCGTCATCGCGATCATGCGGCTGTCGGAGAACCCGATCCTGCGTGGCGTCGCCTGGGCGTACACCTGGTTCTTCCGCGCGGTGCCGCGGTTGGTGCTGGCGATCCTCTTCGGCAACCTGGGCATCCTGTGGGCCCGGGTCGAGTTCGGGCTGCCCTTCGACCGGCAGATCGGCGCGTTGTTCGGGGTGCAGGACTTCGAGGCACGGCTGTTCGGCTTCTCGGCGACGGACATCCTCACCGGCTTCGTCGCCGGCATGCTGGCGCTGGGGCTCTCCGAGGCCGCGTACATGGCGGAGATCATCCGAGCCGGCATCCAGTCGGTGGACGAAGGGCAGACGGAGGCCGCCCAGGCACTGGGCATGACCCGCACCCAGATCCTGCGCCGCATCGTGTTGCCGCAGGCCATGCGGGTGATCGTCCCGCCGACCGGCAACGAGACGATCGCCATGCTCAAGGACACCTCGCTGGTGGCCTTCGTGCCGGTCTCCGCCGAGCTGTTCTTCCAGATCAGGGCGGTCGGTAGCCGCACCTTCCAGGTCTTCCCGATGTTGGTCGCGGCGACCATCTGGTATCTGCTGTTGACAAGCGTGCTGCTGGTCGGGCAGCACTACCTGGAACGGCACTTCGCCAAGGGCACCGGTCGGGCCGGCCAGGCGAAGGCCCGGCTGCGGGGCATGACGACCGGCGGCGGTGGCGTCACCGGAGGGGGCGGGGGCGTATGACGCAGACGAGTGGGTCCGCCCAACACGGCCTGCCGGCCGCGGAGTCGGGAACGATGGTCCGGGCCGAGCAGGTGCACAAGTCGTTCGGGCCGGTCGAGGTGCTCAAGGGCATCGATCTTCAGGTGCGTGCCGGTGAGGTGTGCTGTCTGCTGGGGCCCTCCGGCTCGGGCAAGTCGACGTTCCTACGCTGCATCAACCACCTGGAGAAGATCAACGCCGGTCGGATCTGGGTGGACGGCGAGCTGATCGGCTACCGGGAGCGCGGCGGCAAGTTACACGAGATGCGGGAGAAGGAGGTCGCCGCCCAGCGCCGCGCCATCGGCATGGTGTTCCAGCGGTTCAACCTCTTTCCGCACAAGACCGCCCTGGACAACGTCACCGAGGCGCCGCTGCTGGTTCGTCGGGAGAAGCGGGGCGAGGCGCGGGATCGGGCGGTGGCCCTGCTCGAGCGCGTCGGGCTCGGTGACAAGCTGGGTAACTACCCGAACCAGCTCTCCGGCGGGCAGCAGCAGCGGGTGGCGATCGCCCGGGCGCTGGCCATGCGGCCGAAGCTGATGCTCTTCGACGAGCCGACCAGCGCGCTCGACCCGGAACTGGTCGGCGAAGTGCTGGACGTGATGAAGGACCTGGCCCGCGACGGTATGACGATGATCGTGGTCACTCACGAGATCGGCTTTGCCCGGGAGGTCGGTGACACCTTGGTCTTCATGGACGACGGTGTGGTGGTCGAGCAGGGCAACCCGCGTGAGGTGATCGCCGACCCGAAGCACGAGCGGACGAGGGCCTTCCTCACGAAGGTTCTCTGACGCCCGGTCGTAGCTGGACGCCCGACACTTCAGTTGTCGCCGGTGGTGGAATGGCCCGGCGTGGACTATAGGTGTGAATCAGTTCCTGACTCGCCCGGGCGAGTCGAATTCCGGCAGCGCCTGAGGCGGGACCTCAGGCGCTGCTCGGCCAGCATCGGACTCTTGTTGAGATCCCAGCAGTGTGCGTGTCTTGGACACTTATGCCGGAAAGGCCAGGCAAGGTGTGCCGGACCAGCGGAGCGCCACGGGTGTTTCCGCCTCTGATTCGTGCGGTACCTGCACGGAAGCGCCACCGTGCCGCCACAGATAGCGTGGCGGCACGGTGGAGAAGATCAACTTGTTTCTGGCTTATGCTACTTCAGTCGCCATTTGTGCGACCGTAGATAGCCGTTTATCAGGCCGCTTCTTTTTTCGCCCTGTGCAATTACGAACTCGCCGGTTTGGTAATTGGCGTCGCCGTACAAGATGACAGCGTCATAAGCAGTGCTGGTTCCCCGGTTGTAGACTGAGCGAACGGGGTAGTTCCACGCCCAGGAGCAGACGTTAGGGGAGCTGTACCAATCGTTGTCGGCGTTTAGCCACGAGCATCGCCCTCCGGTTCCACTCAGGCCATCCCAAACGCACAGATGACCGCTCGGGCAATCCCAGGCGGCTGCCTGGGCGGCGGCGGGTGGCGCACCGACAACAAGGACAACCGCAAGACTGAAAATGCTGAGGGACTTTTTGAGTCTACCCATGGAAACCCCCGTCTGCTGCATGGGTCAGGCGTACGAACTGCGGCCCTGGTGGAAGTGTATCGATGCACTGATACTTCCAGATCAATCATTATGAGTCAAGAAACAAGCTGTCGGGACGGGTTGCTTGATCATGCATTTCAGATGATCGGTGCAGTTCGCGTGGCCTCCGTAGAGTGGCGCAGATTAACCGTGTGGGTGGATAGCTGCTGGTCACGGTGATGGTGAGGTCGTGTGGATGGACGGCAAGGTCGACAGGCGATGCTGAGTAGCGCGAGCGGGCGGGTGCCGTCGCGGGCTCGGTGCCAGGTGGCATCGCCGTTACTGATGCCGAACGGTGCGGAGGATGTCGATGGCAGCGTTGCGAGCGGCAGGATGCTGAGTGCGTCAAGGGAACAATGCTGTTGACTGGCGCAGGAACGTGCCGGGTCCTTGTCGGCGGTACGGACTAGAGTCGCAGCCGTGACAGCTACGACCCCGCGCCTGCTCCTTGTCGACGGACACTCCCTGGCCTACCGGGCGTTCTTCGCCCTGCCGGTGGAAAACTTCTCCACCACGACCGGGCAGCCGACAAACGCGGTCTACGGCTTCACCTCGATGTTGATCAACGTGTTGCGTGACGAGCAGCCGACCCACATCATCGTCACCTTCGACGTGTCCCGCCGGTCCTTCCGCACCGAGAAGTACGCGGAGTACAAGGCGGGCCGCAGCGAGACCCCGACCGACTTCAAGGGCCAGGTCAGCCTGGTGAAGGAGGTCCTGGCGGCGCTGCGCGTCCCCGTGGTGGAGAAGGAGGGCTACGAGGCTGACGACGTCATCGCCACCCTGGCCTGCCAGGCCCGCGACCAGGGCATGCCGGTGCTGATCTGCACCGGCGACCGGGACGCCTTCCAGTTGGTCGACGACCAGATCACCGTGCTCTACCCGCGTAAGGGCGTCTCCGACCTGGCGCGGATGGATCCGGCGGCGATCGAGGCGAAGTACGGCGTGCCCCCCGGCCGCTACCGCGACCTGGCCGCCCTGGTCGGTGAGACCAGCGACAACCTGCCCGGCATTCCCGGCGTCGGTCCGAAAACCGCCGCGAAGTGGATCAACACGTACGGCGGGGTGGAGGGCGTCATCGCCCGCGCCGACGAGATCAAGGGCAAGGCGGGCGACAGTCTCCGGGAACGACTCGCCGACGTGATCCGCAACTACGAGATCAACTGTCTGGTCGCCGACCTGGAGTTGCCGCTGCGTCCCGAGGACACCCGCTGGCAGGGGTGGGACCGCGAGGCGGTGCACCAGGTCTTCGACACCCTTCAGTTCCGCATCCTGCGCGACCGCCTCTACCAGTACCTGGAGGCGGTCGAGCCGGAGGCGGAGTCGGGCTTCGACCTGACCGGTGAGGTGCTGGCCGCGCCCGGCGCGCTCGTGGGTTGGCTGGAGACCCACGCGCCGGCCGGCACCGGCGTCGGCGTCGCGGTCAAGCTCGACACCGGCCCGAACCGCCGGCACACCGCCTCCGTCACCGGCATGGCGCTGGCCACCGCCGACGGCGCGGCGGCCTGGTTCGACCCGGGCCAGCTGGAGGCCGGCGACGAGGCGGCGCTGGCGACGTGGCTGGCCGACGAGACCCGGCCGAAGGTGCTGCACGACAGCAAGCCGGCCGTGCTCGCCTTCGCCGCGCACGGCTGGGCGCTGGCCGGCATCGCGCGTGACACCCAGATCGCCGCGTACCTGGCCCGCCCCGATCAGCGGTCCTACGACCTGACCGACCTGGCGCTGCGCTACCTGCACCGGGAGCTGCGGGTCGACGCCCCGGAAACCGGCCAGCTGACCCTCGACGGGCTCGGTGGCGACAGTGAGGCCGAGCAGAACCTCATGCTGCACGCCCGGGCCACCCTCGATCTGGCCGACGCGATCGACGCGGAGCTGTCCCGCGACGGGGAGCAGTCGGCCCGGCTGATGGCCGGGGTGGAGCTGCCACTGATGCGGGTGCTGGCGCAGTTGGAGCGCACCGGCATCGCCGCCGACACCGACTACCTGTCGGAGCTGGAGGCGCACTTCGCCGCCGAGGTGAAGGCCGCCGCGCAGGGCGCGTACGAGGCGGTGGGGCGGGAGTTCAACCTCGGCTCACCCAAGCAGCTGCAGGAGATCCTCTTCGGCGAGCTGAACCTGCCCAAGACCAAGCGGATCAAGACGGGTTACACCACCGACGCGGACGCCTTGCAGTGGCTCTACGCGCAGAACCCGCACCCGGTGCTGGCCCACCTGCTGCGACACCGCGACGTGGCCAAGCTCAAGTCGACGGTGGACGGTCTGCTCAAGTCGGTCTCCGACGACGGGCGCATCCACACCACGTTCAACCAGACGGTGGCCGCCACCGGTCGGCTCTCCTCCACCGAGCCCAACCTGCAGAACATCCCCATCCGCACCGAGGAGGGGCGACGGATCCGCCGTGCCTTCGTGGTGGGAGAGGGCTTCGAGTGCCTGCTCACCGCCGACTACAGCCAGATCGAGATGCGGATCATGGCACACCTGTCGGCCGACGACGCGCTGATCCAGGCGTTCAACTCCGGCGCCGACTTCCACGCCGCGACGGCCTCGTCGGTCTTCACCGTGCCGCTGGCCGAGGTCACCCCGGACCAGCGGCGCAAGATCAAGGCGATGAACTACGGCCTGGCGTACGGGCTCAGCGCCTTCGGCCTGTCCCAGCAGCTCGGCATCAGCGCCGAGGAGGCGCGCGGGTTGATGGAGAACTACTTCGCCGGATTCGGCGGGGTACGGGACTACCTGCAGGAGGTGGTGGCCCGGGCCCGCCAGGACGGCTACACCTCTACCATTCTCGGCCGCCGGCGTTACCTGCCCGACCTGGTCAGTGACAACCGGCAGCGGCGGGAGATGGCCGAGCGGATGGCGCTCAACGCCCCGATCCAGGGCTCCGCGGCGGACATCATCAAGGTCGCCATGCTGCACGTCGACACCGCGTTGCGCGACGCCGGCCTGCGCTCCCGGATGCTGTTGCAGGTGCACGACGAGTTGGTCTTCGAGGTGGCGCCGGGAGAACGGGCGGCCCTTGAGGAGTTGGTCCGGCGCGAGATGGGCGGGGCGTACCCGCTGTCGGTGCCGCTGGAGGTGTCGGTGGGCGACGGCCGCGACTGGAACAGCGCCGACCACTGATCCTGCCCCGAAACCCTGACGTGGTCACGGAACGTGGGCCGGTCACGGTCCTGCAAAAGACCTCCGCTGATCCCCACGCAGTTTCGGGGAAGTTGCTGCCTCGCGGGCCGGCTGACACAGCAACTTCGCCGAAGTTGTCGCCTGCTGGTCTGCTGGTGCGGTGGTGAAGGCGGATCTCAGCGGCCGGGGCCTCGGCGGGACTTGGGCGGGGTGCCGTGCCGGTCGAGGGCCTTGCGGGAGGGGCCGCCGGGCGGTGGCAACGGGGCCTTGACCGGGTCGTGACCCCAGTTCATCAGCGAGTACCGCCACCGGGTGTCGCGCACGTCGCCGCTGGGACGCTGCGCCATGTGCCGTCGGACGTAACCGACGACCTTGCGCATGTGCTTGTAGTCGGCCTCGGTGAGCTGGCCGCGCTTGCGGCGCAGCAAGTCGATGATCTTACGTCCGGACTCGTGGCCGACCGTCTCACCACCGTCGCTGCCCTTCCTCCGCCAGCCGACGTGCTTGGACTCGTCGGTGTCCAGCCACTTGGACAACTCGCCGGGCTTCATGTTCACCGCCTCGGTGAACTCCCGGTAGGTCTGGTCCGGGTCGTCACGACTGCTCACGGCGCAGCACCTCCGGGCGGTGGGCCACATCCCGACCCGAGTCGTCGTTGCGGATGCGGTACTGCGGCTGCTCCGGTGAGGCGTTGACGGCGTGCCCGCGTACGTGGGTCCGTTCGGTCAGCTTCTCCTTGACCACACCGTGGGCCCGGCCGCTGTGGCTGGCCCAGGAGACGTGGTCGCCCTTGCGGAACTCCTCGTCGGCCATGCCGCGGGTTACCCGGGGTCGCCCGCGGGAAACGACTAGGGGGTGACCTCGGCGATCGGGAGTTTGACCTCGAAAGGTTCGGTCAGCTGGATCAGCTCCGCGCTGTCGGCGACGAGTTCGTACTGTCGCTCGCCGCCCGGCCCGATCCGGTCGCCGAGGCGGTACGCGTACACGTGCACCGGGTCCTGCTCGATGCGCCAGTAGAAGGGGATGCCGGCGGCGGCGTACGGCGTCGCACTCGCCGTCCGGTCCGCCGCCGGACCGCACAGCCGGTCGGCTCAGCCCGGACGGACAAGTCGGCCGGCTCAGCCGGTCGGTTTCTCGGTGACGAAGATGGCGGTGCCGGGGAAGAGTCGGCCGCGCAACGGGCTCCACTGCCCCCAGATCCCCTCGTGCCCCTCCGGCCACTCCGGTTCCACCAGGTCCAGCAGCCGGAATCCGGCGTCGACCAGTTCGCGTACCCGGTCGCCGAGGGTGCGGTGCTGCTCGACGTAGCTGGCCCGGCCGTGTTCGTCCAGCTCCACGTACGGCCGGGTATCGAAGTACGAGTGCACGGCAGTCAACCCGCCCTCACCGGGATCGTCCAGGAAGATCCAGCGCATCGGGTGGGTGACCGAGAAGACCCACCGGCCGCCGGGACGCAGCACCCGGTGCACCTGGTGCATCAGCGCCGCGGAGTCCTCGACGAACGGGACCGCGCCGAACGCCGTGCAGGCGGTGTCGAACGTCTCGTCGGCGAAGGGCAACGCGAGCGCGTCGGCCTGCGCCAGCGGCACGCGTACCCCGCTGCGGGCGCTGGCCTGCGCCGCGTGCCGCAACATGCCGGCGGACAGGTCCACCGCGACCGGCCGGGCCCCCTGGGTGGCCAGCCAGCGGGCGCAGGACGCGGCACCGCAGCCGACCTCCAGCACCTGCCGTCCGGTCACGTCGCCGAGCAGCCGGGCGTCCGCCTCGCGCAGTCCCTCCGGGCACCAGACGAAGTCCACGTCACCCAGAAAGCTGCCGTGTTCGGCCTGGTACGCGTCGGCGTCGGCGTCCCACCAGCGCCGGTTGGCGGTGCGCGCCTCGGCGTCACCGACCCGGCGCCGGGTCACCCGGTTGTCGTCACCCACCAGGCCACGCTAGGCCGTCACCATGCTGTGGCCGGCGGCGGCCCTGGCGCACGCCGCGGCGTGTCTGGCCGAAATCTCCGCTTTCGCGGCTGGTGAGCCGATGAGTAGACGGGAGGGCTTGCACGCTGTGGTAATGCAGCAGGTAGGGTAGACGATGCGCTCGCGGATCGTGTGCCTCGGCAGGGAGCAGGTGCGCGGTCGACGGAGTCACATCAAGATCTCGTTCAGCGATATCCAGGTGGGCCCGCCGACGGATCCGTTGGCGCGCACAGGTCACCGCGACACCAGCCTGCTGTGACACACCATCCGACCGGAGCAACCGCCCACATGACGAGCAGCATCGAGGCCCCCTCGAGCGCCACCAAGGTCACCGTCGACGATCTCGGCTCAGAGGAGGCTTTCCTCGCCGCGATCGACGAGACCATCAAGTACTTCAACGACGGCGACATTGTCGAAGGCACCGTCGTCAAGGTCGATCGGGACGAGGTCCTGCTCGACATCGGCTACAAGACCGAGGGTGTCATCCCCTCTCGGGAGTTGTCGATCAAGCACGACGTGGACCCGGCTGAGGTCGTCTCGGTGGGCGACCACATCGAGGCCCTTGTCCTCCAGAAGGAGGACAAGGAGGGCCGGCTGATCCTCTCCAAGAAGCGGGCGCAGTACGAGCGGGCCTGGGGCACGATCGAGAAGATCAAGGACGAGGACGGCGTCGTCCGCGGCTCCGTCATCGAGGTGGTCAAGGGTGGCCTCATCCTCGACATCGGGCTGCGCGGCTTCCTGCCGGCCTCCCTGGTCGAGATGCGCCGCGTGCGCGACCTGCAGCCGTACGTCGGCCGCGAGCTCGAAGCCAAGATCATCGAGCTGGACAAGAACCGCAACAACGTGGTGCTGTCCCGCCGTGCCTGGCTGGAGCAGACGCAGTCCGAGGTGCGCACCGAGTTCCTCAACAAGCTCCAGAAGGGGCAGGTCCGCAAGGGCGTCGTCTCCTCGATCGTCAACTTCGGCGCCTTCGTCGACCTGGGCGGCGTGGACGGCCTGGTGCACGTCTCCGAGCTGTCCTGGAAGCACATCGACCACCCGTCCGAGGTCGTCGAGGTGGGCCAGGAGGTCGAGGTCGAGGTTCTGGACGTCGACCTGGACCGCGAGCGGGTCTCGCTGTCGCTGAAGGCGACCCAGGAAGACCCGTGGCGTCAGTTCGCCCGCACCCACGCCATCCAGCAGATCGTGCCGGGCAAGGTCACCAAGCTGGTGCCGTTCGGTGCCTTCGTCCGGGTGGACGACGGCATCGAGGGCCTGGTCCACATCTCCGAGCTGGCCGAGCGTCACGTGGAGATCCCCGAGCAGGTCGTCCAGGTCGGCTCCGAGGTCATGGTCAAGGTCATCGACATCGACCTGGAGCGTCGCCGGATCTCGCTGTCGCTCAAGCAGGCCAACGAGGGCTTCGTCGAGGGCGAGGAGCACTTCGACCCGACCCTCTACGGCATGGCCGCGACCTACGACACCGAGGGCAACTACATCTACCCGGAGGGCTTCGACCCGGAGACGGGCGAGTGGCTCGAGGGGTACGACAAGCAGCGCGAGACCTGGGAGAACCAGTACGCCGAGGCGCGGCAGCGCTGGGAGGCGCACCAGAAGCAGGTGCAGACCTCCCGGGCCGCCGAGGCCGAGGCCGCTGCCAACCCGCAGCCGGCCCCCACGGCCGGTGGCACCACCACCTCGACCAGCGCGGCCCCGAGCCGGCAGGCCGAGGAGCCGGCGGGCACGCTGGCCACCGACGAGGCGCTCGCCGCACTGCGGGAGAAGCTCGCCGGCGGCAAGTGAATCTGCGGCACGTCCAGTCGCGGCGCCTCTGACGCCGCGCCGCGACCTGGATCTGTCGGTTGACGACGACGGGCCCCGTCCCGACCCGGACCACCGGGTCGCGGCGGGGCCCGCGCCGTAGCCGGGGCCGGGCGCCGTAGCCGGGGGCCGGGCTCCGGCGCCGGTCGCCAGATCCGACTCCGCCCCGCCGGGTTGCCGTCCGCACCCTGCCGCGCACCGTCGACGGTCCCGGACACCGCACCGGCCGGTTGGCACGCCGGCGAAGATCGGGTTGACTGGGTGCCGTGCTGAGGGTGGGGTTGACCGGCGGGATCGGTTCGGGCAAGAGCGCGGTGGCAGGACGGCTGGTCGAGCGGGGCGCGGTGCTCATCGACGCCGATCAGCTCGCCCGGGAGGTTGTCGCACCCGGCACCGAGGGTCTCGCCGAGGTCGTCGGCGCCTTCTCCGACCGGGTGCTGGACGCCGACGGGGCGCTGGACCGGGCCGCCCTGGCTGATCTGGTCTTCGCCGACGAGCCGGCCCGACGCCGACTGGAGGCGATCATCCACGGCCGGGTCCGGGCCCGTACCGTCGAACTGACCGCCGCCGCCGCGCCGGACGCCGTGGTGGTCAACGATGTCCCGTTGCTGGCCGAGGTGGGGCTGGCGCCGACGTACCACCTGGTGGTCGTGGTGCAGACGGCGGTGCACATCCGGTTGGCGCGGCTGGCCCGCGACCGGGGGATGAGCCGGGCGGAGGCGCAGCGCCGGATCGCCGCCCAGGCCGACGACGCCCGCCGCGCGGCGGTGGCCGACGTGCTGCTGACAAACGAGGGCACCCTCGACGAACTGCACGCGACGGTCGACGCGCTCTGGGGCGACCGGCTGGTGCCCTTCGAGACCAACGTGCGACATCGGCGGGCGGTGCGACTGCACCAGGTCAGGCTGGCCGATCCCGACCCGACCTGGCCGAGACAGTACGCCCGGCTGGCGGACCGGATCCGGCACGCCATCGCCCCGGCCGACCTGCGGATCGACCACATCGGTTCGACCGCCGTCGCCGGCCTGGCCGCCAAGGACGTCATCGACATCCAGCTCAGCGTGCCCTCCCTCGCCGATGCCGACGGTGTGTTGGCCGAGCGGCTGGCCGACGCCGGTTTCCCGCGGTTGCCGGGCGAGTGGTGGGACAGTCCCCGACCGGCCGGCGGCGGTCGGTGGGCAAAGCGGCTGCACGGCAGCGCGGACCCGGCGCGCCCGGTCCACCTGCACGTGCGGGTGACCGATTCGCCGGGCTGGCGGTACGCCCTGCTGATGCGCGATCACCTGCGGGCCGATCCCGACCAGCGGTCCGCGTACCTGCTGCTCAAGCGGGAACTGGCCGCGTCCGCGCCGGACAGCGGCGCGTACGCCACGGCGAAGGACCCGTGGTTCGACGAGGAACACCTCCGGGCGGAGGAGTGGGCCGTGCGCACCGGATGGCGTCCCTGAGGCGGCATGGTCCGCCGGTGCCGCGTGGGGTGGACACCAGGCAGCTTGGTCAGCGCTTCTGCGGCGGCGGCGTCAGCCGTGGCACCCGGCCTGGAACCAGGTCGAGCTGCGCCCAGGCGCCTGCCCGCGTCGGCAGTTCCAGCCGGCGCAGCAGCCCGGACCGATCTACCCAGTAGCGCAGCGGCCCTCGGGCGGTGTCGACCTGCACCACGTCGACCGTGGCGCCGGCGAGGCTGTCGCCGCGTACCCGTTGCGCGCTGCCCTGGACGCCGTTGTGCTGTGCGGCCCGTAGCGCGGCGGTCACCAGCGGGTCGAGAGCTTGTGCGCGATGCGGTCCCGCCCGCCAACCGGCGGCCGGTGGCGGCAGCGGCGGGCGCGCCGACTCGCTTGCACCGTCGATCCGGGTGACCTTGCGACCGTGGTGGCGGACCAGGGTGCGTCGACCGTCCGCGTCGAGGTCGGTGACGCCGAGGTACGCGCTGCCCGACGCCCAGCTCAGCCAGCCGCTGCCGCGCAGGTTGGTGGCGGCGGAGACGGGCATGGTCAGGGTGGCCGTCGCTCCGCCAACGGTGCGCAGGCGGGCCGGCAGCCGACGCCAGCGGTCCCGCTCGGCGGCGGTCAGGGCGCGGGGCAGGCCGGGTCGACCGCCGAGCGCCTCGACCGGTCGTAACGTCGGTCGGTCGGCCCGGTTCACGGCCACCGTGACCGGTCCGATTCCGGCGAGGTCGGCCTGTACCCGGTGCAGCCGGCCGGCCGGGTCCAGCCAGTAGCGGACCGGGGCGCCGGCGGGTACGTGGCTCGCCGACGTCGACGCCTCCAGCACGTCGACCGGCTCACCGTTGAGATATTCCCGGCCCACCCAGCGGCCGACCCAGCGGTCCACGGGTTCGGGTCGGTCGGCGGCGAGCGCGAAGATCAGGCCGAGCAGCGGATCGAGCCCCCGCTCGGCGGGCAGCCGCCATCCGTCGGCCGGGGGCACCAGCGGCGGCATGGCCGGCGTCGGTACCGCCGTCGGGTCGGGTCTGATCACCAACACGGTGGGAGTGGCCTGGGCCAGACCGCGCGACGCGCCCGCGCCCGGGCCACCGACGTCGAGATAGGTCAGCCCCCGGGCCCAGTCGACCCAGCCGAGCAGGTCGGTGCGGGCGGCACCGTCGCCGGCGGTGACATGCAACCCGGCGCGCAGCTCGCGATAGTTGGTCACCCGCATGACGGCCAGACGTTCCCGTTCAGCCGTCGTCAGGTCCCGTGGCGGCGGCCCGTCCGGCGCCCAGTTGACCAGCGTGGCCACCAGCGTCACGGCGGACAGCGCCGCGGTGAGGGCCAGCCCGGCGAGGGTGAGACGGCGCCGGCGGTTGGCCGCGCGCCGCGTGTCGCCGGCCCCGGCCCCGGCCAGATCCTCCTCCTCGGCGCGGTTCCCGGCGGCCAGGTCGAGCAGCCCGCCGGGGACCACGGCCCGGCGGATGCCCGGCCGTGACTGCGGTGGCCGGCCGGCCGTCTCGGTGCCCCCCAGGTCGAGGACCGCGGGTGGCGCGATGCCGGCGCGGTGGCGGCGGTTGACCGCGCGGTGCCGGCGGCTGTGCGTACGGGCGTGACCCGTCGGCCCGGCGTGGCTGGTGGCGGCCGGGTCGTTCCAGCCCGTCGGTGACTGTGCCGAGCCGGTGCGGGTGGCGCCGGCCGGGCTGTCGCCGCTCGCCGGGCCGTCGGGGCGGCTCGGATCGGTGCGCAGGTCGTCACGTGCGCGGCGGCGGTTGTCGGACGGCGGTTGTGAGCTGTTCTCCACAGGAGGATGAACGGCTCGGAGACGCCGGGGTGACGAGCAGGGGCGCTCGCGGCGGCCGGTCAGCGCGATCCGCGCGACCACGTCCGGTGCGCACGCCAGGCATGCCGGGTGCTGCGACCCTCGGTGCCGGGGGCGGCGTGGCCTGTACGGCCCGCCACCGGCCCGGTCGGCCGCCGCGAGCGGCCTACAGGAAAAGCGTAGCCGGGTGAGAAGAACCACACAATGCGAATATCGAAGCCGATCAGGTGCCGCACGTAGTCGCCCGGTACCGGGCGGGGTCCGCCTACGCGTCCCGCCTGCCGCACCGAGTCCGAACAGCGCGCCCATCGGCACCGACCTGGCGATCCGTCGGGCGGCCAGGGCTGGAAGGGGGTTTGCTGTCGGTGCCCCGGCGTACCGTTGACGTCATGGCGCTCGACATACCCCGGCTCGACGGCCGCTTCCAGGTCATCAGTGATTTTCAGCCGGCCGGTGACCAGCCGGCGGCGATCGACGATCTGGAGCGGCGGGTCCGTCGCGGCGACCGGCACACGGTGCTGCTCGGCGCGACCGGCACCGGCAAGAGCGCCACGACCGCCTGGCTGGTCGAGCGGTTGCAACGTCCCACGCTGGTGCTGGCGCCCAACAAGACGCTCTGCGCCCAGCTGGCGAAGGAGTTCAGCGAGCTGCTGCCGGACAACGCGGTGGAGTACTTCGTCTCGTACTACGACTACTACCAGCCCGAGGCGTACATCCCGCAGACCGACACGTACATCGAGAAGGACTCCTCGATCAACGAGGAGGTCGAGCGGCTGCGGCACTCGGCGACGATGTCGCTGCTCACCCGGCGCGACGTGGTGGTGGTCGCGACCGTCTCGGCGATCTACGGGCTGGGCACTCCGGAGGAATACCTCGACCGCGCGGTACGGGTGGCCGTCGGCCAGGAACTGGACCGGGACCAACTGCTGCGCCGCCTGGTCGACATCCAGTACACCCGCAACGACATGGCCTTCCAGCGCGGCACCTTCCGGGTCCGCGGCGACACGCTGGAGATCATTCCGGCGTACGAGGAACTCGCCGTGCGCATCGAGCTCTTCGGTGACGAGGTGGAGAAGCTCTACTACCTCAACCCGTTGACCGGTGACGTGGTGCGTGAGGTGGACCATCTGCTGATCTTCCCGGCGACGCACTATGCGGCCGGCCCGGAGCGGATGGAACGGGCGGTCCGGGACATCGAGACGGAGTTGGGCGAGCGGCTGGCCGAGTTGGAAGGGCAGGGCAAGCTGCTGGAGGCGCAGCGGCTGCGGATGCGCACCACGTACGACATCGAGATGATGCGGCAGGTGGGCTTCTGCTCGGGCATCGAGAACTACTCGATGCACATCGACGGCCGGCTGCCCGGCAGCCCGCCGCACTGCCTGCTGGACTATTTCCCCGACGACTTCCTCACCGTCGTCGACGAGTCGCACGTGACGATTCCCCAGATCGGCGGCATGTACGAGGGGGACGCGTCGCGCAAGCGGATGCTCATCGACCACGGGTTCCGGTTGCCCAGCGCCGCCGACAACCGGCCGCTGCGGTTCGACGAGTTCCTGGAGCGGGTCGGCCAGATGGTCTTCCTGTCGGCGACCCCCGGCCCGTGGGAGTTGGAGCACGCGCAGGGCGAGTTCGTGGAGCAGGTGATCCGCCCGACGGGCCTGGTCGACCCGGAGGTGGTCGTCAAGCCCACGAAGGGCCAGATCGACGACCTGATGCACGAGATCAAGCTGCGTACCGAGCGCGACGAGCGGGTGCTGGTCACCACGCTGACCAAGAAGATGGCCGAGGATCTGTCCGACTATCTCCTGGAGAACGGCATCCGGGTGCGTTACCTGCACTCCGAGGTCGACACGCTGCGCCGGGTGGAGCTGCTGCGCGAGTTGCGTCGTGGTGACTACGACGTGCTGGTCGGCATCAACCTGCTGCGCGAGGGCCTCGACCTGCCCGAGGTGTCACTGGTGGCGATCCTGGACGCGGACAAGGAAGGTTTCCTGCGCAGCGGCCGGTCGTTGATCCAGACCATCGGTCGGGCGGCCCGTAACGTCTCCGGCCAGGTGCACATGTACGCCGACAAGGTCACCCCGTCGATGGCGGACGCGATCGAGGAGACGAACCGGCGGCGGGCCAAGCAGATCGCCCACAACGAGGCGCACGGCATCAGCCCGGAGCCGCTGCGCAAGAAGATCCACGACATTCTCGACGACATCTACCGTGAGGCGGAGGACACCGAGGCGACGCGGGTCGGCGGTGCGGTGCGGCAGCTGTCGCGCGGCAAGGCGCCGGTCAAGGAGACCCGCAGCCGGGCTCGGGGCGGCGCGGCCACCCCGGCCCGCGAGGGCATGGCGCGGGCCGAGTTGGCGCAGCTCATCCAGGAGCTGAACGACCAGATGCTGGCGGCCGCACGCGAGTTGCAGTTCGAGTTGGCCGCCCGGATCCGCGACGAGGTCGCCGACCTGAAGAAGGAGTTGCGGGGGATGGACGCCGCCGGCGTGCGGTAGGTGCCGCCGGACGGACCATCCACTTCCTACGGTGGGAGAATAGCGGAATGCGAGCGTCCTATTGCGCTAAGTGATCGCCGTGCGTACTCTCCCTCGGTGGGGAGGCAGGGATGCCGTTGCCAACGAGTCCGGTCATTCGACGTGCGCGACTGGGCGCCGAGTTGCGTCAGCTACGCCGACGGGAGGCGCTGACGCTGGAACAGGTGTGTGAGCGACTCGGTTGGGCGTCCACCTCCAAGCTGTCCCGCATCGAGCTGGGGCAGAGCCGTCCCGACCTGGCCGACGTGCTCGATCTGCTCGACGTCTACGAGGTGCCGTCGCTGCAGCGCGACGCCCTGATCGTCATCGCCCGGGACGCGGCGACCAGCCGGGGCTGGTGGAAGTCGCTGGGTGAGATGGGTGAGCGGCAGCGTACGTACGCCGAACTCGAAGCCGGGGCGGCGGGCATCGTGGAGTACCAGCCGGCGATCGTGCCCGGTCTGCTACAGACCCCGGCGTACGCCCGGCTGCGCATCGTCGCCGGTCAGCTCCTCGACCCGACGGTGGACGTGGAGGCCGACCTGCGGGCCCGGGCCGCCCGGCAGGCGGTGCTGCGCCGGGTCGAACCGCCCCGCTACACGGCGTTGGTCACCGAGTTGGCCTGCGAACCGGGGGACGACCCGGTGGAGGTGTGGCGCGAGCAGGTGGGGCACCTGCTCGAACTGGCCGCCCTGCCGCATGTGACGATCCGGCTGCTGCAGGTGGGTGCGGGCCGGCGCCCGCTGCCGCTGACCCCGTTCTCCTGTTACTCCTTCCCGGACCCGGCGGACCCGCGCACGGTGATGCTTGAGGCGCTGACCACGGATGTGCGGCTGACCACCGCGACCGACGTCGACCGGTACGAACGGATGACCGACTGCCTGCTGGAGACGGCGTTGCCGGAGGAGGAGACGGTGCGGCTGCTGTCCCGCCGGCTCGACGGGTGACGGACTGAGCCTGCCGTCCGTCAGGGGCTGGCAGGCTCGCCCACGGTTGTCGCGTCGGCACCGGACCCGGCGCCCCCGAAGCCGTCGGGGCCGGCACCGACGCGAGACGCACGATAGGTGGACGGTCTGACACTTTCTCGGTTCGGTGCGTGGTGATCCGGCGTCGGTCAGGCGGGTACGTCGACGAAATGCTCGACCCGCGGCGGCGTGGCGAAGTGCGGGCCGATCAACTCCCGCCACCCGACGAAACGCTCCGTGGCCCGGAAGTTCTCCTCGTGCGCCTCGACCGTGTCCCACTCGACCAGCAGCACGAAGCGGGAGGGCGACTCCAGGCCCCGGGTCATGCGGACCGAGCGGCAGCCGGGTGTGCCGGCGAGCAACGGGTGCCCCTGGGCGTACGCGGCGGCGAACGCCTCCTCGTGGCCGGGGATGACATCGATGAGCGCAACCTCAAGGACCATGCCGGCAGCCTGCCACATCGTTGCCGGACCCGTGCCGGCCGGTTGGTTCTTCCGTCCGCTGCCGCCCACGTCGGGCCATCTCCCACCCCGGTAACCCATCCTCCTAGGATGCCCAGAGAGGGTGGGGCGGCCGTCACGCCCCCGAAGGCGTACCGTGTGCCGGTTGCTGAGTGGCGGCCGGAGGAATGAGACTGTGAACGTGTCCGGACTGGTGTGGGCGGCGACACTCGCGGCCCTGACCACGGTCCTCGTGGTGGACCTGCTCATCATCGGGCGCCGCCCGCACGAGCCGAGCGTGCGGGAGTCGAGCCTCTGGGTCGCCTTCTACGTCGGGTTGGCCCTGCTGTTCGGCGGCGGGCTCTGGCTCGCCGCCGGAGCGAGCGTGGCGGGGCAGTTCTACACCGGCTGGCTGACCGAGTACAGCCTCTCGGTGGACAACCTCTTCGTCTTCGTGATCATCATGGCCCGCTTCGCGGTGCCCCGGCAGTACCAGCAGAAGGTGCTGCTCGTCGGCATCGTTCTCGCGCTCGTCATGCGGGGTGGTTTCATCGCCGCGGGCGCGGCCCTGATCTCGCAGTTCACCTGGGTCTTCTACATCTTCGGGGCGTTCCTGATCTACACCGCGATCAACCTGGCCCGGCAGGGTGAGTCGAGCGAGGAGGAGTTCACCGAGAACGTCCTCATCCGCTGGAGCCGGCGGGCGCTGCCCATCTCGCGGGGCTACGACGGTGCCCGGCTGACCGTACGGGAGAACGGCCGACAGATGTTCACGCCGATGCTGATCGTCATGATCGCCATCGGTACCACCGATCTGATCTTCGCTCTCGACTCGATTCCGGCGATCTTCGGGATCACCCAGGAGCCGTACCTCGTCTTCACCGCCAACGTGTTCGCGCTGATGGGGCTGCGGCAGCTCTACTTCCTGCTCGGTGGGCTGCTCGACCGGTTGATCTACCTGAGCCACGGGCTCGCGGTGGTGCTCGGCTTCATCGGGGTCAAGCTGATCCTGGAGGCACTGGCGGAGAACAATCTGTCATTCATCAACGGCGGCGAACACGTCGGCTGGGCGCCGCACATTCCGATCTGGCTGTCGCTGCTGATCATCCTGGGCACCCTGGCGGTGGCCACGGCGGCGAGCCTGGTCAGGTCCTCGCGGGACCGGCGACGCGAGCTGACCGCGTCCCGTCGTTGAGCCGCACCGGGTCGGCTTCGAGTCGGTGGGCACCGAGCAGGGTGGCGTTGCGCTCGACGGAGAGCCGCTCTTCCAGCACCCGCCGGTGCCGGTAGCAGGCGTGCAGCATGCGCCGCTCCTCGCGCCCGGGTCGAGCGGCGGTGACGATGCCGATGTGGTGGATCCGCTGACCAGGCCGGGCGAAGCTGTACAGGTCGCCGACCCGCTCGGCCCCCAACTCCAGCCGCCGGGCCGCGGTGGCCTGGTCGCTGGCGTCGCGGGGGACCAGCACACCGAGCCGGCGCCAGACCAGGTGCACCAGCCCGGAACAGTCGATGCCGTACGCGGACAGGCCGCCCCAGAGGTAGTCGACGTCGAGCAGCCGGGTCGCCACGGCCAGCACCTGCTCGGCCGTGGGAGGTGCGGTCGGGGTAGCGACCACGTGAGCCGCCGGCAACCACAGCGGCCCGGGTTGCCCGGGGGCATGGACCGGCTGCCACCCGTCGACCGGGTCACCGGCTCCGGCGAGCCGGGTGCCGAGGACGACTCCCGGTACGGCGACCGGGCCACCGGCAGTGGTGTGCAGGGCGGTGACGGCGACGTCGACGACCACCCGCGCCATGGCGTCGGCATCCGTGGCGGCCGAGGTCAGCTGCGCGACCGGCAGCCAGCCCGGGTAGCCACGCGCGTCGAGTCGGGCCGAGGGCTGGTCGACCGCTACCACGTGCGCCCAGCCGTCCGGCCGGACCTCGGTCACCAGCACCCGCTCGCCGAGCAGCAGTTGACTGAGGACCGCGTCACCGACCTGCCGGGCGGCGGCCAGACCGGCGACCCACGCCCCGACGTCGGCGGGTGAGCCGAGCGCCGGGGCGTCCACCGGCCGGACCGCGTCGGGGGAACTCCACAGGGCGGCGACGGCGACTCGGACCACCGCCTCGGTGCCCTGCTGCACGATCACCCCCGGTCGGTCGCACCCCCGTTGCTCGGACCATAGGGCGAACCGCCCTGCCCATCAATTCGTCAGTCTGGATTTTTACGGCGACCGTTCCGGTGGCGCCGAGACCGGGGCGGGGCGCGGCGGGTTGCACCCGCCGCCGCGATCGCGCGGTGGGTGCCTGTCGCGAGGATCATCGGGTACGGCACCCTGTATGCGAGGGGGCGACATGATCAGTGAGCGAGCGAGCGGATCGGGCTGGACACTCGTCGGCGCACCCAACGCGCGGGACCTCGGTGGCCTGATCGGCGTCGGCGGCCGGCGGGTACGACCCGGACGACTGATCCGTACGCCGGCGTTGGGTCGGTTGACCGACGAGGACCTGCCGGTGTTGGCGAAGCTCGAACCGGCCTGTGTGGTGGATCTTCGAGCCCAGTCCGAGGTGTCGGTGGCGCCGCCGGACCGGCTGACCGGCGAGCCGACCGTGGTGCACCTGCCGGTGCACGACCCGGCGCATCCGGTCTTCACGTACGTCTCGGCGGTGCTGCTCGGCCACGACCTGAGCGAGTACGCGGAGCTGGCGCGGCAGGGGACACCGGCGGCGATGGCGGCGATCTACCGCTGGTTCGTCACCGGAGCCTCGGCTCGGGAGGGGTTCAGCGCGGCGGTCCGGTTGGCGGCCGAGGAACGTAATCTCCCGTTGGTCTACCACTGCTCGGCGGGCAAGGACCGCACCGGTTGGCTGACCGTGGTGCTGCTGCACGCCCTCGGAGTGGACGAGGCCGCGATCCGAGCCGACTACCTGGCCCACAACCCGCTTACGGAGAGCCTGCGCGAGGTGCTCGTCGAGGCGATGCGGCAGCGCCACCCAGGGCTCGACGAGACGGCGGTCCGGCCGGTGCTGGAGGTCCGCCCGGAGTACCTCGACGCCGCGTTCGCCCAGGTGCGGCAGGTGCATGGGTCGTTCGGGGCGTACCTGCGCGACGGCCTGGGGATCACCGAGGAGACGGTGGCGGCGCTGCGGGCGAACCTGTTGGACTGAGCGTGCTGAGGTCGTGGCGGGCCTGCCACACGGCGCGGGAGATGTCGGCCACCAACTGGTTGGCGTCGACGTCGGCCCGGGCGTCGGTCTGGTCGTCGCCGACGGTGGTGCAGACGACGAGCAGGTAGGGCGCGGCGTCGGCGGGGTATACCACCGCCGCGCCGTGTCGTACGCCGCGTACCCAGCCGTTCTTGTGGGCGAGTCGGATGCCGGCGGGCAGCCCTTCGGCGATGTCCTGGCGGATCTGCTGGGCGCAGAGCACGTCCAGCATGGCGGCGCAGCCGGCCGGTGAGGCGATCGGGCCGGGGCGGGTGGCGCCGGTGGCGACGGCGCCGAGCAGCGCGGCCAGGTCGGCGGCGGTGACCACATTGGTGATCTGGGCCGTACGGGCGGCGAAGTCCTCGATGCCGCGCCCGGTGACGCTGCGCCGGGCGCCGGCCAGCCGCCAGACCTCGGCCACCGCGGGTAGTCCGACGTGTTCGATGACCAGGTTGGTGGCGAGGTTGCTGGAGCGGACGATCATCCGTTCGGCGAGCCAGCGCAGCGACGCCCGCCCGTCCAGGCGGTCCCACACGGCCTCGTCGTTGTCGTACGCGCGGCGGCAGGAGTACGGCGGGGCGTCCGGTCGGGCGGAGGTGAACCGGTTGACGACCTCGATCGGGGCGTCCGGGTCGAGGTGGCCGGCCTCGGCGGCGCGGTGCAGCGCGGCGAGCACGGCCAGTTTCATCGTGCTCGCCGCGTAGTGGGTGGCCTCGGCGTGCCGGGTCCAGGTGGGCGGGGCACCGAGGGGCCCCGCGTACACCGAGATCGTGCCGGGCTCCCGGTCCAGCCGCGCGTGGAGGTCGGCTGCGGCCATCGATCGGCTCAGCCGGCGTGCTTGCGGCGGGCGGCGGTGCGGGCCCGCTGGGTCTGGTCGAGCACGACCTTGCGGATGCGGACGGCGGCCGGGGTGACCTCGACGCATTCGTCCTCGCGGCAGAACTCCAGTGCCTGCTCCAGCGACAGCTTGCGCGGCGGGATCAGCTTCTCGGTCTCGTCGGCGGTCGACGAGCGCATGTTTGTGAGCTTCTTCTCCTTGGTGATGTTGACGTCCATGTCGTCGGAGCGGGAGTTCTCACCGACGATCATGCCCTCGTACACCTCGGTGCCGGGCTCGACGAATAGCTGGCCGCGCTCCTGGAGGTTGGTCATCGCGAACGCGGTGACGCTGCCGGAGCGGTCGGCGACCAGGGAGCCGTTGTTGCGGGTGCGCAGCTCGCCGAACCACGGCTCGTACGACTCGAAGACGTGGTGCAGGATGCCGGTGCCCCGGGTCTCGGTGAGGAACTCGGTGCGGAAGCCGATCAGACCGCGGGCGGGGACCAGCCACTCCATCCGGATCCAGCCGGTGCCGTGGTTGACCAGTTGCTCCATCCGGCCCTTGCGGGTGGCCAGCAGCTGGGTGATCGCGCCGAGGTACTCGTCCGGCGCGTCGATGGTGAGTCGTTCCACCGGCTCGCAGGTCCGTCCGTCGATCTCCCGGGTGACGACCTGCGGCTTGCCGACGGTCAGTTCGAACGACTCGCGGCGCATCTGCTCGACCAGGATCGCCAGGGCCAGCTCACCACGGCCCTGCACCTCCCAGGCGTCGGGACGCTCGGTGGGCAGTACCCGCAGGGACACGTTGCCGACGAGTTCCTTGTCGAGGCGGTCCTTGACCATCCGGGCGGTGACCTTGGCGCCCTTGACCCGGCCGACCAGGGGCGAGTTGTTGGTGCCGATGGTCATGGAGATCGCCGGCTCGTCGACGGTGATCAGCGGCAGCGGGATCGGGTTCTCCGCGTCGGCGAGAGTTTCGCCGATCATGATCTCGGGGATGCCGGCGACCGCGATGATGTCGCCCGGGCCGGCGCTGTCGGCGGGCTTGCGCTCCAGGCCTTCGGTCATCAGCAGCTCGGAGATGCGGACCCGCTGGGTGCTGCCGTCGGTGCGGCACCAGGCCACGCTCTGGCCCTTGGCGATTCTGCCCTGGCGTACCCGGCACAGCGCGAGGCGGCCGAGGAACGGGGAGGCGTCGAGGTTGGTGACGTGCGCCTGGAGCGGGGCCTCCTCGTCGTACGCGGGCGGCGGGATGGTGTCCAGCAGGGTGCGGAACAGCGGCTCCAGGCTGTGGCTGTCGTCCGGCACCGAACCGTCGGCCGGTTGGGTCAGTGAGGCGATGCCGTCGCGGGCGCAGGCGTAGACGATCGGGAAGTCGATCTGCTCCTCGTCGGCGTCGAGGTCGAGGAAGAGCTCGTAGGTGTCGTCGACGACCTCCTTGATCCGGGCGTCCGGGCGGTCCACCTTGTTGATCACCAGGATGATCGGCATACGGGCCTTGAGTGCCTTGCGGAGCACGAACCGGGTCTGCGGCAGCGGCCCTTCGCTGGCGTCCACCAGCAGCACCACCCCGTCGACCATGGTCAGGCCACGCTCCACCTCGCCGCCGAAGTCGGCGTGACCGGGGGTGTCGATGATGTTGATGGTGACCGGGTCCGAACCGTCGGCGGGCAGGTAGCGCACGCCGGTGTTCTTGGCCAGGATGGTGATGCCCTTCTCCCGTTCCAGGTCCATCGAGTCCATCACCCGCTCGGTCACCTCGCCCCGGGCGCCGTAGGCGCCGGACTGCCGCAGCATGGCGTCGACCAGGGTGGTCTTGCCGTGGTCGACGTGAGCGATGATGGCGACGTTGCGGAGGTCCGTGCGAAGCTGCATGAGCTCCATCCTCCCGCCTGCGCGGTAGCCGCGTGGCGTCGGGGTCACCGGAGCGGGGGGCCACGCGGTGGCGGAGAGCACTGTCACACTTGCAGGGCAGTTCTGCCGAGGTGATCCGGGGGCGCCGTGCACGATCTGCTCAGTTCGGTGCAGAGCCTGCCACCAGGGCTGATCTACGTGGTGGCGGCGCTGGTCGTGGCCGCCGAGACGGCACTGATCATCGGGCTGGTCGCGCCCGGTGAGGCGACCCTGCTGCTGGTGGGCTTCCTCACGTACACCGGCACGTTGCGGCTCGGTCCGGCGCTGCTGGTGATGATCGCCGCCGCCGCGTTGGGGGACGCCTTGGCGTTCCGCGCCGGCCGGCGCTACGGGCCCCGGCTGCGGGCCAGCAGGTGGGGCGCCCGGGTAGGGTCGCAGCGGTGGGCCCGTGCCGACTCGATGCTCGACCGGATGGGTGGGCGAGGTGTGCTGACCGCCCGCTGGGTGGCGTTCGCCCGCACGCTGGTGCCCCGGCTGGCCGGTGCGGCCGGTATGCCGTACCGCCGGTTCGCGCCGTGGAACCTGGCCGGGGTGATCACCTGGGTGGGTGCCTCGGTGCTGGTCGGGCATCTGGCCGGAGAGTCGTACGAGACGGTCTCCCGGTTGTTGGGCCGGGCCACCGGAGCGGTGCTGGTGCTGGTGGCCGCGTTGGTCGCGGTGGTGCTGGCCGGTCGGTGGCTGGGTCGGAACCCCGATCCGGCGCGGGCGTTGCTGACCCGGGCGGCCCGGCTGCCGCCGCTGCGGTGGCTGTCGGCCCGCTACGGGCTGCTGTTCTTCCTGCTGAGCCTGCGTCTCGGGCCGGCGTGGGCGTTGCTGGCGAACCTGGCGGCCGGGGTGGTGCTGCTGTTCGTGGTGGCGCTGGTGATCGCGTGGGTCCTGCGGGTGGTGGTCCGGCACAGCGGGTTGGCCCTGGTCGACGGGGTGATCGCGAGCTGGTTCGCGGCGCGGCGTACGCCCGACGCGGTGGAGGCGACCGAGGCGGCGGTGTCGCTGCTGCGTGGCTCGTCGCTGATCGTGATGGTGGCGGTGGTTGCCCTGGTGCAGGCCTGGCGGCAGCGGCCGTGGCGGGCGGATCTGCTGAGTGTGGTCGGCACGGTCGGTGCGTTCGTGCCGCTGGTGGTGCTGGCGGCCGTGGCGGATCTGGCCGCCGGTGGGCGGGTGGTGCTGTTCTCCACCCAGAGCGTGGTGGTGACGGCGAGCCTGTGCACGCTGGCGTGGCTGTTGTCGCGGGGTGCCCGGTGGCCGGTGGCGGTGGCCGCGTGGACCGTGGCGGCGGCCGGTGTGGTCACCATCGGTGGTGCCCGGCTGTACCTGGGGCTGAGCACGGCAAGCGGCACGGTCGGCGCGGTGCTGCTCGGCGCCGCCTGGACGGCGGTGTTCATGGTCGCCTGGGCCACCCGGGACCGGGCGGTGGCCGGCGGTGGTGCCGCCGCCGGGTGAGGGCCGGCGCCGTGATCCGGGCGGGGATCGCGGGGCCACGCGCGACGGGCGGTAGCTGTTAGTGTGCGGCGGGTTCGTCACGGCCGGAGGAGGTCGACATGGGACGCAGCGTCGCACGGTGGGGTGTTGCGGTGGTCGCCGCGACGCTGCTGCTGACCGGCGGTGGATGTGCCAAGGTGGACAGTCCCGCGGCGGAGGTGCCGGCTCCGGTCGCTCTGCCGGAGGAGTTGCCGGACGCCTCGGGGGAGCCCCGCGGGGAGGACGCGTCGGCGACACCGTCGGCGGTGGAGTCGATGGGGGCCGCGCCGAAGGCCACTCCCAGCGCCAGCGCGTCACCGTCGGCGACGAAGCGGAGCCCGAAGCCGAAGCGAGCCACGGCCACCGCCCCCCGGACGGTGCCGAAGCCGCCGACGGAGACGGAGGTGCCGCCGGATCCGCCGAAGCCGCCCTCAAGCGACTGCAAGCCCAGCTACAAGGGCGATCAAGCCAGCCGTGCGCAGGTCAAGTCGGCGTTGACCGAGGCGGCCGGGCGGACGTACTGGCCGACGTCGGCCCCGAAGATCCGCGTCCCGTTGAGCCTGATCAAGGCGACGGCGTGGCAGGAGAGCGGCTGGCAGTCCAACATCGTCGCCTGCGACGAGGGCATCGGCCTGATGCAGGTGATGCCGGAGACCGCGTCCTGGATGAACCAGCGCTTCGGGCAGAGCTACGACGTGTGGGACTACCAGGACAACGCCTACCTCGGCGGCACCTACCTGGCCTGGCTGACCAAGTACATCGGCGACATGTACTTCGACGCCGACTACCAGCTCGACGCCGACCTGTGCACCGCCGAGCTTGACTCGTGCCTGTTGAACGCGGTCATCGCCGCGTACAACTACGGGCATGGGGCGGTGGCCCCGGAGGGTAAGCCGCTGAACATCCCCAACCCGAGCTATGTGCGCAACGTCCGGGCGTTGATGACGGAGTGCGTCTGCCTGGATTTCTGACCGTCGCCGACCCGGCCGGGCCACCAGAAGCGCTCCCCGAGCAGGAACGCCAGGGCCGGGACGACGACCGTGCGGACCAGCAGGGTGTCCAGCAGCACACCGAGGCAGACGATGATCCCGATCTGGGTCAGGGTGATCAGCGGTAGCACGCCGAGGACGGCGAAGACGGCGGCGAGCAGGATGCCGGCGCTGGTGATGACGCCGCCGGTGACCCGCAGCGCGGAGAGCATGCCCTCGCGGGTGCCGACGGTGCGGGCGTCCTCGCGGGCGCGGGTGACCAGGAAGATGTTGTAGTCCACACCGAGCGCCACCAGGAAGACGAAGGCGAGCAGCGGCACGGTGGTGTCCAGCGCGGGGAAGCCGAGCACGTGGTCGAAGAGCAGCCAGGCGCCGCCGAGGCTGGCGAAGTACGACGCGACGACGGTGACCACGAGCAGCACCGGGGCTAGCAGGCCGCGCAGCAGCAGGACCAGCACCGCGCCGACCAGCAGCAGGATCAGCGGCAGGATGACGCGTAGGTCCTCGGCGTCGGCCGCCGCCGCGTCGTACGTGCCGGCAACCGTGCCGCCGACGATGGCGCTGGTCGGGGTGTCGCCGCCCGCGGGGGCGGGTGGTGCGGAGTCGGGTACGGCGGCGACCGCGTCCCGCAGGGCTTCCAACGTCCGGTCGGAGTCGGTGGTGCCCGGCTCGGCGTCGAGCACCACGTCGACCTGGGCGACGGTGGGGCCGGCGGTGCCGGGACGGGCGGAGGCGACCCCGGGCACCTCGGCGGCGGCCGCGGTGACCGCCGGTACGGTGTCGGGTCGGGTCATCACCGCGACCGGCTGGGTGGTGCCGGCGGGGAAGGCGCCGGCAAGGGTCTCCGCCCCGGCGACCGCTTCGGGCTCTACCCGGAACTGCTCGGTCTCCGACAGCCCGGTCCGCAGGCCGAGGCCGCCCAGGGCGAGTGCGGCCAGCAGCAGCGTGGCCAGGGCCGCGACGGGCACCGGGCGACGGATCACGGCGGCGCCGAGCCGGCCCCAGATCCGGCCCTCCCGACCTTCGCTGCCGACGTGCGGTACGAACGGCCAGAACAGGCGTCGCCCGAGCAGCACCAGCGCGGCCGGCAGCACGAGCAGGGCCGATGCCATGGCCAGGAGGATGCCGGTGGCGCAGGCGACCGCGAGGGCCCGGTTGAGTTCCCGCTCGCTGAGCAGCAGGGTAAGCACCCCGAGCATGACGGTGCCGCCGCTGGCGAGGATCGGTTCGGCGGTGCGGCGCAGCGCGGCACGCATGGCGGCGAAGCGGTCCGCCTCGCGGCGCAGTTCCTCCCGGTAGCGGGCGATCAGCAGCAGGGCGTAGTTGGTGGCGGCGCCGAAGACGAGGACGCTGGCGATACCGCTCACGGCGCCACCGGCGAAGTTGATGCCGACGGCGGGGATGACCGTGTCGAGGGCGCGCAGGGCGACCTGTTCGGTGGCG
The DNA here is from genome assembly GCF_042898635.1 of Micromonospora sp. NPDC000442. NCBI lineage: Bacteria > Bacillati > Actinomycetota > Actinomycetes > Micromonosporales > Micromonosporaceae > Micromonospora > Micromonospora sp. NPDC000442. Next base: position 279,711 of record NZ_JBIAYZ010000007.1, read on the forward strand.
GCCACGACGGCCAGGGGCACCATCCACAGCAGCGGGCTGCGGTAGGTGACGAGCAGCAGTAGCGCGACCACCGCGGCGGTGACGGCGAGCAGGGTGGTGTCGGCGCCCTCGAAGACCTTGGTGAGGTCGGCGGTGAAGGCCGGTGCGCCGGTCACCTGGACGGTCAGCTCGGCCGGTAGTGCCGTCAGCGCCTCGCGGATCTCGGCGACGGCGGCGGCCACCGCTTCCTGACCGCCCCCGGTGCTCAGGGGCACGGCGACCAGGGCCACGGTGCCGTCGGGGGACAGTTGCGGCGGCGCGACCTGACCGCCGGCGGCGAACCCGCCGAGGGCGTCGGTGCCGGTGGTGACGGCGGCGCGGTCGCCGTCGGTCAGCGGGGCGCGATCGTCACGGGTGACCACCACGATGGCCGGCTGGACGTCGCTGGCGGGCAGGTCGTCCTGCAACCGCTCGACCTGGGTGGACTGCCAGCGGTCGGACAGGCCGGTGGCGGAGACGGGTGCCGGGTTGTCGGGGATGGGCAACCAGAAGACGGCCGCGCCCACGGCCAGCGCCGCGAGGATAGTGAACCAGGCGTTGAGGCGACCGCCCGCCACGCGGGTGAACACGGACATCAGGACCCCCAGCCGAAAGTATCTAGACAGTCGAGATTTTCGCCTATCAAGAAAGGTGCTGCAACTGCTCGGCGGCAGAGAATCTCGGCGACCGAGACGAGGGTCTCTCTCGGTTATGCTGCGAACCCGGGACGTCGGGAGGAAGCGGCGGGACGTGGCAGCTCACGGTATGTACCGCCGGCGCGACACGCGCCGGGACGTGTTGATCGCCGAGATCACGGCTGAGCTGCGGCGCTACGGCGTGGACGCGCAGCACGTCGGGCACGCCTTCGCCAACCAGCACGGGCTCAACGCCACCGACCTGCAGGCACTGATCGCTGTGATGGACGCCGAGCTGCTCGGCGACCCGATCACGCCGGGTCGGCTCGGCGAACACCTCGGGCTCTCCTCCGGCTCGGTCACCGCCCTGATCGACCGGCTCGAACGCGCCGGGCATCTGCGACGGGACCGGGACACCACGGACCGACGCAAGGTGCTGCTGCGCTACGCCCAACGCGGCGCCGAGCTGGCGATGGGCTTCTTCCGGCCGCTGGGCGAACGCACCGACCGGGTGATGGCCGGCTTCCGTGACGATGAGCTGGAGGTGGTGTACCGGTTCATGACGGCGATGGGAGCCTCGCTGAGGGAGCACCGGGACGAGGTCCGTGCCGCCCGGACCGAGCCGCACCGGCGTCGGGCGGAGTGAGTCGTGCTTGATCGTCTGGCGGCCGGACTTGCCGCCACCGTCCTGCGACTTCCCCCGGCGCGGACCCGACGGGTCACCGTCACCCGGGACATCGCGCTGCGGGTACGCGACGGGGTGATTCTGCGCACCGACCACTACGCGCCCGACCTGCCCGCCGCGCCCACCGTGCTGATCCGCACCCCGTACGGCCGGGCCGGACCGATGCGGCTGCTCTGCCGACTCGCCGCCGAGCAGGGGTTCCACGTGGTCATCCAGTCCTGCCGGGGCACCGGCGGCTCCGGCGGCGAGTTCGAGCCGTTCGTGCACGAACGCGACGACGGCCTGGACACGCTCGACTGGCTGCACCGGCAGCCGTGGTGGACCGGTGCGTTCGGCATGTTCGGCGCCAGCTACCAGGGATTCGTGCAGTGGGCGCTCGCGGCGGACGCGGGCCCGCAGCTGCGGGCGATGGTCGCGGTCGCCACCGCCTCGACCACCCGCGACTCCACCTACGCGGGGGAGTCGTTCGCCCTGGACACGGTGCTGACCTGGGCCGAGCTGCTGCAGGCGCAGACCGTGCCGTGGCTGGCCCGGCAGTGGGAACTCAAGCGCGGCCAGCCGAGGCTGACCGCCGCCCTGTCCCACCTTCCGTTGATCGAGGCCGACCGGGTCGCCACCGGGGTGACCGTGCCGTTCTTTCAGGAGTGGCTGCGGCACCACACCCCGCAGGCCGACTACTGGCGCAGCCGGGTCTTCGACGACCGACTGCACCGGGTCAGCTCGCCGGTGGCGATGGTCAGCGGCTGGCACGACATCTTCCTGCCGGCTCAACTGCGCGACTACACGGCGCTGCGGGCCACCGGTGCCCGTCCGCGTCTGGTGGTCGGGCCGTGGACACACGGCAGCCCCGGGTTGTTCGTCGCGGCCCTGCGCGAGGGACTGAGCTGGCTCAACACCCACCTGTCCGACGATCAGGCCGGTGAGCGGCGGGCCGTAGGTGCCGCCCACCCGCCCGCCGCCCCGGTGCGGGTGCACGTCGGTGGTGCCGGCGGAGGCTGGCGTGACCTGCCCGACTGGCCGCCACCCGCCGACACCGTACGGTGGCACCTGCACCCGGGGGCGGCCCTGAGCCCCGCGGACCCGGTGCCGTCGCCGCCGGACGGATTCTGGTACGACCCGGCCGACCCGACACCGTCGCTCGGCGGTCCACTGCTGGTGGCCCAGCGGGCCGGGCCGTTCGACAACCGCCCGGTCGAGGCCCGGCCCGACGTGTTGACCTGGACCAGCGAACCATTGACCGCCGGGATCGAGGTGATCGGGCCGGTGCGCGCCGAGATCCACCTGCGCAGCGAGCTGACGCACCTGGACGTGTTCGTGCGACTGTGCGACGTGGACCGTCGGGGTCGCTCGTGGAACATCTGCGACGGGCTGGTCCGGCTCGACCCGCAGCGGTTTCCCGCCGATCACGCCGGCGCCGTCGCGGTGCCGGTGGAGATGTGGCCCACCGCCCACCGGTTCGCCCCCGGGCACCGACTGCGGCTACAGGTTTCCGGCGGGGCCCATCCCCGCTACGCGCGTAACCCCGGCACTGGCGAACCCCTCGGCGCGGCTGTCACACTCCGTGGTGGATTCCGGGAGGTCATGCACGACCCGGATCATCCGTCCGCAGTGGTGCTACCGGTCGTCCACTCTGCCTCTCAGCCTTCTCTAAGCTGAATCAAAGCGCCTCTGAGCTGGTCATTCTCCAACAACCCGAGCTATCGTGGTGATACGCCCGGCGCCGTGCACCCGATCGGCCGGGCCCGCCGGTGAGCCTCTCCACCGCGTACGCGGTGTCACTGTCGCGCCTGGTCCCCAACGAGAAAGCGAAGGGGGACCCATGACGCGGGCCCCGGCAAATCTTCTCGCCGTTCGTAGTCTGCTGCTCGAGCATCTCAACCGTGATCCCAACCGCAGTCGCGACGAGGATCTCGAACCCAACGAAGTCGGCATCGTCGGCGACGCCAACCACCGAGGGGGCTACCACTGCGGGTCGGACCGGGTCGTCACCAACGACTACTCGGTGGTCGAGTCGCCCCGCGACCGCAACGGCCTCACCCTCGACGCGGCGGCCCTGGACGTGGGAACGTTCCGACTCAACTCCGGCGGCCGTACCCACAACCTGTTCACGTTCTCGACCTGGTGTGTGGCGCAGTGTGTCGCCAACGCCCCGGACACCCGCGACATCCGGGAGATCATCTATTCGCCGGACGGCACCGTGGTCCGACGCTGGGACCGGCTCGGCCGTCGCAGCACCGGCGACCGGTCCCACCTGTGGCACACCCACTTCAGTTTCTTCCGGGACTCGATCAAGGCGAACCGCGACCAGCGGCCCCTGTTCCGCCGCTACCTGACCACCATCGGACTGCTGAACTCCGAGGAGGGAGAGAACGACATGACACCCGAGGAACACAACTGGCTCAGGACCGTCCACCGCAACCTCACCGTCCTGGACGGACGCAACCCGGTCGGGCAGACGTACACCCGGATGGCCATGGGCGAGGACCACAAGGACCCCGACTTCCGGGTCTCCCATCCGACACTGCGGAGCATCGGCGCCCAACTCACCGCGCTGCAGAGCACGGTGGAGTCGCTGATGAACCGGGACTTCACCGACGAGCAGGCGATCGTCACCGGGGTGCTGGCCGGTCTCACCCCGCAGGAGATAGCCGCGGCGATCCCGCCCACCGTGGCGCAGCAGGTCGTGAGTGAGTTGAGCCGCCGACTGGCGGCCTGAGGCGACGCTCCGACGGGTGGCGGCCAGTACCGGCCGCCACCCGCCGCCGTGCGATCAGCCCCGCGGGACCGGTACGAGTCAGAGCGGACGGACGTTGTCCGCCTGCGGACCCTTCTGCCCCTGGGTCACGTCGAACTCGACCTTCTGGCCCTCGGTCAGCTCACGGTAACCGCCGGACTGAATGGCCGAGTAGTGGACGAAGACGTCGGGTCCTCCGCCGTCCTGCTCGATGAAGCCGAAGCCCTTTTCGGAGTTGAACCACTTCACGGTGCCGGTTGCCATGCGTACTCTCTCCCTGTTCCATGCGGGCGATCGCTGGCTTCCGCGCCGGTGATCGCCCAATACCTTCCCGACAGTAACCGGTGAATAGCGGATTTGCCGGGCGAAGCGCCTCAGGTTGTGGGACGGATGGTTTCCGACGCGACGGGCGGATCAGGGATCACCCTCAGGGGCGTCGTGCGGAGGATGGGGAGGAAACCCGATGTCCACGGTGGCGGGCAGGTCCTAGCGTACGGGGTATGGCGGACCAGTTGGCCCAGGTCGGAGAGCTTCCCGTGGTGGTGCTGATGGCGGTGCTCGGGGTGGTCATGCTCTTCGACGCGGTGCCGTTGTTCGGGGTCCTCGTGCCCGGTGACGTGGCGGTGCTCGCCGCAGTGGCGGTCGGCAGCCCCACCACCGGGTTGGCGACCTTCGTCGCCGTGGTCACCGGATGCCTCACCGGTTGGTCGCTGAGCTTCCTCGTCGGCCGACGGTGGGGCGACCGGCTGCGGCGCAGCCGCTTCGGCGGTTGGGTCGGCGAGGCGCGGTGGGTGGCAGCGGAGGCCATCCTGCGCCGCGACGGCGGTCGGCTGGTGCTGATCGCGCCCTTCCTGCCGGTGTTCAACGCCCTGCTGCCGCTGGCCGCGGGCGGGCTGCACATGTCGTACCGACGGTTCCTCGGGTTCGCGGCGCTCGGCGCGGCCGGATGGGCCGGCCTCTACCTGGTGGTGGGTACCGCGTCGCGGACGCTGGCCAGGCTCCTTCCCGCCGGAGCGAGTCCGCTGCTGGTGACCATGTTCGGCGGACTGCTGCTGGCGGCCCTGGTGCTGCTCGGCACCCGTCGGCGGCTGCGCGCGGTCACCCGCTGACCCGGTCACCGCCTCGCCCGTCGCCTCCCCACCGGGATGCTCGCCCACGCCGTCAGCTGCTCTCGGAACCTCGAATCGGGGGTGGCTGTCGGACGCGTCGTGCAGGATCAGGACGTTCGTCCGCGCTGCCCTGAAGGAGCCCTGCCATGAGCGCCGCACCGCCACTCATCCGTCGTTACTTCGCGCTCGCCGGCGAAGCCGACAGCGACGCCTACTTCGCGCTCTTCGCCCCCGACGCCGTGGTCGAGGACGAGAACAGGACCTACGAGGGCATCGCCGCGATCCGGGCCTGGCGGCAGGAGGTGCCGCTGGTGTCGTACGAGATCACCGACGTGACGCAGACGCCGGAAGGGACGGTGGTCACCGCCACCATCGCCGGTGACTTTCCCGGCAGCCCCTTCGCCGGCCTGCGGTACCGCTTCGAGGACTACGACGACAACCAGATCCGACGGCTGCGCATCGCTCCCTGACCGGCGCGGCTGTCACCAACCGCGGGCGCGCCACTCGGCCAGGTGGGGGCGCTCCGTGCCGAGCGTCGAGTCCCGGCCGTGCCCGGGGTAGAACCAGGTGTCGTCGGGCAGCTGGTCGAACAGCTTGTGCTCGACATCGTCGACGAGCGCGGCGAACCGCTGCGGATCCCGGTCGGTATTTCCTACACCACCCGGAAAAAGACTGTCGCCGGTGAAGAGGTGCGGCACGCCACCGGGGTCGCGGTAGAGCAGCGCCACCGAACCCGGGGTGTGGCCCCGCAGGTGGATGACCTCCAGGGCGCAGTCACCGACCGGCACGACATCGCCCTCGGTGAGGGTCTGCGCCTCGATCGGCAGCCCGTCCGCGTCGTCGGCGTGCACCAGCGCCCGGGCACCGGTCTTGGCCACCACCTCCTCCAGGCCCACCCAGTGGTCCATGTGCTGATGGGTGGTCACCACCGCGGCCAGCTCCGCGTCGCCGATCAGCTCCAGCAGTCTGGGCGCCTCGTTCGCCGCGTCGATCAGCACCTGCTCGCCGGTGCTGCCGCAGCGCAGCAGGTACGCGTTGTTGTCCATCGGACCGACCGACACCTTGGTGATGGTCAGGTGGTCGAGTTCGCGTACCGCCGGCGGGCCGCCGGGGGTGACTTCTCCGCTGTAGGTCATGACTTCCTAGATCCATTCGGGCGGGCGGGGCAGCTGTCCGTCGGGGGTGACGGTCAGGGTGGTGCCGGGGTCGCGGCCGGTCAGCCACGCGGCGAGTTCGGCCGCCGAACCCGCGACGACCGGTGCCTGTGCCCGGTCGCCGAGCACCAGTTCGTGGCTGCTGCCGTCGAAGCGCAGCACCATCGCCGGTACGTCGCTTCGGTCGGCGAAGCCGCTGGTCACCTCGTGCAGCAGCCGGTGACCGAAGTCCGGTGACCAGTCCGTGAGCCGGTAGCCGGCCGCCAGGTCGACGTGGTGGATCTCCAGCTCCCGCAGCCGACCCCAGACGAGCAGGGCCGCCGGCCGCGAGCCGTGTCGGGTCTCGACGGCGGCACCCCACGCCGGCACCGGCATCGCGGCGACGGCCTCGGCGAACCGGTCCGCGCTGCGCCGCAGGTCGTCCAGCTGTTCCTCCGGGGTACGCGTGGCCCCCGCCTCGATGTCCGCGGTCCGGGCCGCGGTGCTGGCGTACATCGGGATCGACTCGCCGGTGCGGGCCGAGGTGAGCAGGTTGACGAAGCCGTCGGCATTGCGGCAGAGGTGGGCCAGCACGTGCCCTCGGCTCCACCCCGGCAGCAGGGAGGGCGCCGCGAGGTCGGCGGCGTCGAAGGTGGCCGCCGTTCGCAGCAGGCGAGCCGTGGCGTCGTCCACGTCGCCGGTCAGCAGAAGCGGATCCATCGTCACGGTGCTGACCCTAGCGGCCCGTGCCCACCGCGTCGCCGGGGAATTCACTTCCGGCGTGGCGTGGCCCGACCTACCGTCTGTGCCAGCGACCCCCTCGACCCGGGTCACGCGACGCGGACGCCTCGCCCGCTGCCTCGCGGCCCGGTCACCACCGGGGGAGGTCGACCAGGTTCGTGCGCGGCGCCGGAGCGGAGGAGGTGGTGGTCATGCCGGTCACCGCACCCGTGTATCACCCGCACCGACACTGAACGAGGAGCCATGACCATCTCGCTGACCGCCCTGGGCTGGGACACCGACCGGGCGGCCCATCTGCGACGTATCCGTACCGACAAGCGCCCCGGCCGGGTGGCCCGCGTCGACCGCGGCGTCTGCACCGTGCTCACCGAGGACGGGCCGGTGCGCGCCTCGACCGGCGGGGCCGTGCTGGCCGCCGCCGTCGGCGACGCGACCCGGCTGCCCGGCGTCGGCGACTGGGTGCTGCTGTGCGCCTGGCCCGATGGGCGGGTGACGGTGGAGGTAGTGCTGCCCCGGCGTACCGCGTTGATCCGGCGTACCGCCGGCAAGGACGCCAGCGGCCAGCTGCTGGCCGCCAACCTGGACGTGGCCGCCGTGGTGGAACCGGTGCACCCGGCACCGGACGCCGCCCGTATCGAGCGACTGCTCTCCCTGGTCCACGAGTCGGGTGCCCGGCCGCTGGTGGTGCTGACCAAGACCGACCTGGCGGCCGATCCGGCGGCGGTGGCGCGCCACCTGGCGGCCCTGGCGCCCGGTGTGCCGGTGCTGCCGGTAAGCGCCGAGCGCGGCACCGGGCTGGCACCGCTGCGCGCCGAAGTTGGCCCCGGCCGCACCCTCGGGCTGCTCGGACTCTCCGGCGCCGGCAAGTCGAGCCTGGTCAACGCGCTCGCCTCGGCGTGGTGATGCCCACCCAGGCGATCCGTCGGGTCGACGGCAAGGGGCGGCACACCACCACCTGGCGGGCGCTGGTGCCGCTGCCGGGCGGGGGTGCCGTGGTGGACACGCCCGGGGTCCGGGCCGTCGGCCTGCTCGACGGCGCGACCGGGCTCGACCGCGCCTTCGCCGACATCGCCGACCTGGCCGCCGGCTGCCGGTACGGCGACTGCGGGCACGAGGCCGAACCCGGCTGCGCGGTGCGGGCGGCGCTGGATGCCGGTGCGCTGACCGCCCGGCGCTATGAGAGCTGGCGCCGGCTGCAACGGGAGATCATCCACGAGACCCGTCGCCGCTCCACCCGCTCCACCCGTGTGTCCCGCGCCACCCGCCGCACCCCCCGTCCCCACTGACCGCCCCCCCTCAGCCCCGCCTCCGCCCTCGCCGCCCACTCCGGTTCGTGATCAGGCAGCTGTGATGGTCGGTATGAGAGCTTTCGACCACTTCTGCTTCGTTCGGTCACTGCCTGATCGGCGCAACTGGGCGGGGGAGGGGGTGGGAGTGGTACGGAGGGGCGGGATATGTGGGTGGGAGAACTTGTCGGAGGTCGGGTCTACAGTTGCCGGGGCGCACTCTCCGCGCTGACACAACCGCTGGGGTCACCCCAAAAGCGGACAGATCCTCCTCTCCATTCTCACCCGGGAGTACACGGACCGTGGCCGACCGTTTGATCATTCGTGGCGCGCGCGAGCACAACCTGCGTGACGTCAGCCTCGACCTGCCCCGGGACGCCCTGATCGTGTTCACCGGGCTGTCCGGGTCGGGCAAGTCGAGCCTGGCCTTCGACACGATCTTCGCCGAGGGGCAGCGGCGCTACGTCGAGTCGCTGTCGTCGTACGCCCGGCAGTTCCTCGGCCAGATGGACAAGCCGGACGTCGACTTCATCGAGGGCCTGAGCCCGGCCGTGTCCATCGACCAGAAGTCCACCTCGCGCAACCCCCGCTCCACCGTCGGCACGATCACCGAGGTCTACGACTACCTGCGGCTGCTCTTCGCCCGCGTCGGCGAACCGCACTGCCCGGTCTGCGGCGAGCGGATCTCCCGGCAGAGCCCGCAGCAGATCGTCGACCGGGTTCTCGCCATGGCCGAGGGCACCCGCTTCATGGTGCTCGCCCCGGTGGTGCGCGGCCGCAAGGGCGAGTACGTCGACCTCTTCGGCGAACTCCAGGCCAAGGGGTACGCCCGGGCCCGGGTCGACGGGGTGGTGCACCAGCTCACCGACCCGCCGAAGCTGAAGAAGCAGGAGAAGCACACCATCGAGGTGGTGATCGACCGGCTCAGCGTCAAGCCCAGCGCCAAGCAGCGGCTGACCGACTCGGTCGAGGCGGCGTTGGGCCTCTCCAGTGGTCTGGTCCTGCTCGACTTCGTCGACCTGGCCGAGGACGACCCCGACCGGGAGCGGCGCTACTCCGAGCACCTGGCCTGCCCCAACGACCACCCCCTCGCGATCGAGGACCTGGAGCCCCGGGTCTTCTCCTTCAACGCGCCCTACGGCGCCTGCCCGGAGTGCACCGGCCTGGGCACCAAGAAGGAGGTCGACCCGGAACTGGTCGTCCCCGACCCGGAGCGCAGCCTGCGCGAGGGCGCGATCCAACCCTGGGCGGCCGGGCACAACCTGGAATACTTCCTGCGCCTGCTGGAGGCGCTCGGTGAGGCGGAGCACTTCGACGTGGACACGCCCTGGCGGGCGCTGCCGTCGCGGGCGCAGAAGACGATCCTGCACGGCTCCGGCGACCAGGTGCACGTGCGCTACCGCAACAAGTACGGCCGGGAGCGCTCGTACTACACCGGCTTCGAGGGCGTGATGCAGTGGATCGAGCGCCGGCACTCGGACACCGAGAGTGAGTGGTCGCGGGAGAAGTACGAGGGCTACATGCGCGACGTGCCCTGTGCGGCCTGCGGCGGTGCCCGGCTCAAGCCCGAGGTACTCGCGGTCACCCTGGCCGGGCGCAGCATCGCCGAGGTCTGCAACCTGTCGGTCGGCGAGTGCGCCGACCTGCTGGCCGGCATCGAACTGACCGACCGGCAGAAGTTGATCGCCGAGCGGGTGCTCAAGGAGATCAACGCCCGGTTGCGCTTCCTGCTCGACGTCGGGCTGGACTACCTCTCCCTGGACCGCCCGGCCGGCACCCTCTCCGGCGGCGAGGCGCAGCGGATCCGGCTGGCCACCCAGATCGGCTCCGGCCTGGTCGGGGTGCTCTACGTGCTGGACGAGCCGTCGATCGGGCTGCACCAGCGGGACAACCACCGGCTGATCGAGACGCTGGTGCGACTACGTGGCCTGGGTAACACGCTGATCGTGGTCGAGCACGACGAGGACACCATCCGTACCGCCGACTGGATCGTCGACATCGGTCCCGGCGCCGGGGAACACGGCGGTCGGATCGTGCACAGCGGCTCGGTGCCGGCGCTGCTGGAGAACGCGGAGTCACTGACCGGGGCGTACCTGTCCGGCCGGCGGAAGATCCCGACACCCGAGGGACGTCGACCGCAGACTCCGGGGCGGGAGCTGGTGGTGCACGGGGCCCGCGAGCACAACCTGCGCAACCTGACCGTGAGCTTCCCGCTCGGCCAGTTGATCGCCGTCACCGGCGTCAGTGGCTCGGGCAAGTCGACCCTGGTCAACGACATTCTCTACGCCGTGCTGGCCAACCAGATCAACGGTGCCCGGCTGGTGCCGGGCCGGCACACCCGGGTCTCCGGGCTGGAGCACGTCGACAAGGTCGTCGGCGTCGACCAGTCGCCGATCGGCCGCACCCCGCGATCCAACCCGGCCACCTACACCGGCGTCTGGGACCACGTGCGCAAGCTGTTCGCCGAGACCACCGAGGCCAAGGTGCGCGGGTACGGCCCGGGACGGTTCTCCTTCAACGTCAAGGGCGGTCGCTGCGAGGCGTGCTCCGGCGACGGTACGATCAAGATCGAGATGAACTTCCTGCCCGACGTGTACGTCCCGTGTGAGGTCTGCAAGGGCGCCCGGTACAACCGGGAGACCCTGGAGGTGCACTACAAGGGCAAGACCGTCTCCGACGTGCTGGAGATGCCGATCGAGGAGGCGGCCGAGTTCTTCTCCGCCATCCCGGCCATCCACCGGCACCTCAAGACGCTTGTCGACGTGGGTCTGGGCTACGTACGGCTGGGGCAACCCGCCCCGACCCTCTCCGGCGGCGAGGCGCAGCGGGTCAAGCTCGCCTCGGAGTTGCAGAAGCGCTCGACCGGGCGGACGGTCTACGTGCTCGACGAGCCGACCACCGGCCTGCACTTCGAGGACATCCGCAAGCTGCTGCTGGTGCTGGAGGGCCTGGTCGACAAGGGCAACACGGTGATCACGATCGAGCACAACCTGGACGTGATCAAGAGCGCGGACTGGTTGATCGACATGGGCCCCGAGGGCGGTCACCGGGGCGGCACGGTGCTCGCCACCGGCAGCCCGGAGGAGGTCGCCGAGGTAGCCGAGAGTCACACCGGGCAGTTCCTGCGTACCGTCCTCAAGCTCGACGGCGCGGCGAAGGGTGCCGTGGCGGCCACCGCCCGGGCGGCGAAGGCCAACGGCGCCCGGGCCCGGAGCGGCCGCAAGACCACCGCCGCCGCGCGCTGACCGACCGGATGCCAGGCGCCGGTGGCCGGTGCGGTGCCGGCCGGCACCGCGCAGCTCACCGAGGGTTTCCGGCCCCGAGCGGCGGGGACGGCGGGCCCGGGTGGCCGATCGGGTGAACCGGCCGGCAAAGTGGTGCGTGTAGGGAAGAGTAGCCACAGATCATGCACCGGGGTCACCGACGGAGGGGCGAGGCATGAGCGAGCCGCAGCAGGGGGCAGGCATCAGCGACGACCAGGTGCCGACCGGACCGGGAATGCGTACCCGCCGGGCCGTGCTCACGGGTGCGGGGGCGGTCGGCGCGGCGGTCGTCCTGACCGCGTGCGGCGGTGCGGACGACGACGGCGCGGCACCGAGCCCGGGACCGCAGGTCACCAACACCGGTGACGCCGGTGGCGGGGACCGTGAGGGCGCCCAGTCACTGGCCCGGACGACCGACATCCCGGTCGGCGGCGGCGCGGTCTTCGCCGCCCAGGGCGTGGTGATCACCCAACCCACCGCCGGCGACTTCAAGGGTTTCGACCCGGTCTGCACCCATCAGGGCTGCCCGGTGTCGAACGTCGACGGCGGCACCATCAACTGCACCTGCCACGGCAGCAAGTTCTCCATCGAGGACGGCTCCGTCAAGGCCGGCCCGGCCACCACGCCGCTGCCGGCCAAGAACATCAAGGTCGACGGCGACCAGATCGCGCTGGCCTGAGTCGATCTGGCGCGCCCGGAGGACTGGCCAGGCTGCGGCCTCCTGCCGGTCGTTCCCTGGCGGTCGCGGCCGGGACGGTGTCGTCCCGGCCGCGACCGTCGGCCTCACTGGGCGTGGACCGACATCTCCCACAGCGAGAAGCCGTAGGAGGTGCCCCGGGTCAGCCCGTACATCCGCACGTACCGGGCCTGCTGCGGGGCGAAGGTGACCACGTCGGTCCCGCCGTCCCCGGCTGTGGTCGACCAGACCGGCCGCCAGGTGGCACCGTCGGCGGAAACCTCCACTCGGTACGACCGGGCGTGGGCCGCCTCCCAGGCCAGGACCACCCGACCCACCTGCCGTACGGATCCGAGGTCCACCCGCAGCCATTGGTTGTCCGACCAGGAACTGGCCCAGCGGGTGCCCAGGTCGCCGTCGACGGCGCGGCCGGCACCGTTGAACAGTTGACTGCTGGAGGCGGTGACCGGGCGGCCGGCGGCCAGGTTGGTCAGGTCGTCGCCACGTCGGGCGGGGAACGAAATCACCTGCTGGTAGGTGGGACGGTTCTGCCAGGCGATGGTGGCGTGCTTGATGCCGCCCAGCGGTGACTGGACGATGGCGTCGGCGCACCACTGGTCACCGGCGGCGCACGTCGAGTCACCCGGATAGGTCTGCGTGGCCGGCGTCGTCGCCGCCGTCCGCAGCGTGTCCAGCAGGATCTGGCGGCAGGCGGCGAGGTCGCCGTCGCCGCAGAAGGTACGCCCCGGCCCGCCGGCCACCGGGTCACCCAGGACGGCCCGCAGGTCCTTGTCGACCCAACCCCACCACCCGTACTGGAACGCCGAGCCCTTGTGCGTCTGGGCGCTGTTGGCTGACGACGGCAGGTTCGACACGTCGCCCTGTTGGTGGCCGGAGGGTGACTCGTTGACCTGGAGGGCGTTGACCAGGGACTGGTACAACTCCGCGCCGAGCGGCTCCCGGAACATGCCCCGCACCAGCAGCGGCCACCAGGCGTCGAGGGTACGGATCGCCTCGGCGTGCTGGTAGACCTTGCTGCCCTTTGTTGTCTCCACGCGCAGCGCGCCTGCCAGCCGCCACGCCTTCAACCGGGCGATCTCGGTGGCCATCGCGGTGTCGGTGACCGGTTGGCTCTCCAGTACCCGGATCAGCTCGCCGAGCACTTCGGCGCCGCGCAGATCGGTCAGGCCGGCCCGCTGCACCAGCTCGGTGAGCGAGGCCCGGTCGAAGGTGCGGCCCGCCGCGAGCGCCGCCTTCACCGGCTTGTCCAGCAGGTCACCGCGGTGCACGGCGCCGAAGCTGAAGTTGCCGTCGGCGGCACCGAAGTCCTTGGCCTGCTTGTTGTTCCAGCTGACGTAGTAGTCCTGGTTCACCGACTGCGGGTGGGCCGACGCCGGCGCGTACCGGGCGGTGCCGGTGTCCGGGTCGAAACCCTGCCACTCGTACGCCCGATCGGCCTTCATCGGCAAGCTCGGATTGGTGCCGGAGGCCCGCAGCGGGTTGAGCCCGGAGTTGAAGTACGCCGACTCGGTGGAGTTGACGTAGAACCAGTTGAACGCGTACTCGACGTTGTTCGCCGAGGTGCGGAACGCCGCCGCGGAGCCCATCTGGGCCGGGTCGTTGTACATCTGGAAGCCGATGGCGGAGTCGGCCTCCCGGCCGTAGGTGGACCGCAGGTGGGTGAAGGCGTGCGGCACCCCGCCGACGGTGCCCCGCCACGCCACCAGGCCGAGCTTCGTACGCCAGGCGACCAGCTTGTACGACCCGGCGGCGGTGCCGTCGGCGACGGTCGGGCTCCACCTGTTGACGTGGGACAACCCCTCCATCGCCAGGCACTGGCCGCGGAACAGGTAGTGGTTGCTGCCCAGCGTCGGCGTGCCACCGCCGGGTACGCAGAGCGGCACCGCGTACGTGTCGGTGATGTCGTGCACGGAGGAGGTGGCGCTCCAGGCGTAGTCCTGGCCCCGGCCGAGCAGGACGTACAGGTTGAGCCCGGCGAAGGCGGCACCTCGGGCGCTGATGCCTGGCCCCTGCAACTCCTGGACCATCAGCAGTTGGGGGGAGAAGTAGCCGGTCTGCGGCCCGAAGACCGCCACCGGGTGCCCGCTGGTGGAGTGCTCGGCGGAGATCACCGCCGCGTTGGACATGCCCCGGTGTGCCGGGTCGATGGTCAGCCCGGACAGTGCGGCGGCCAGCTCGGAGCCGCTCTTCGAGGTCGCGGCGGCGGTCGCGGAGCCGGTCGGGTCGGTGAAGACCGGCTCGACCCGGGACGAGCCGGCGTCGGGCAGCACCACGCTTGGCGCGTCGGGGGAGGCGTCGCCGTACGGGAAGCTCTGGCCGTCGTGCAGCGTCAGCACGGTCTCCGGGTCGTTCTGCCCCCGGAAGCCGTTCCACACCCGGTCGCCCTCCACCGGGCCGAACTTGGCCCGGGCGGCGATGCGGACCAGCGCGGACTGCATCTCGGTGCCGCCTCCGCCGCCGAACAGGCCGCCGACCACGCCGGCGATGGCGACCAGGTCGGTCATCACGAACGGCTCGGGCCCGCCGGCGTTGGTGATCGCGTCGAGATGCCCGGTGAGCACGTACTCCCCGGGGCAGTTGCGGTTGGCCATGCAGGTACGGATGTAGGCGTTGATCCCGGCGATGTACTCCTGCACGTCCGTGTAGAGCTGCTCACCGCGGTCACCCTTCTGCCGCAGCGCGGCGACCTGCGCCGCCAGGTCGGCCTCGGTGTACGGGGAGGTGCGCCAGACGCTCTGCTCCAGCGCCCGGTTGCCCGGGGCGCCACCCGCGAACGGGGTCAGGGTGCCTCGGCCGACGTGCCGCAGCAGGTCGATTGTGAACAGCCGGTCCTCGGCCCCGGCGTAGCCGGCACCGAACATGGTGCCGGCGCGGGTGGTGCCGGTGATGTGCGGGACGCCGGTGGCCCGGTCCCGCAGGATGCGGACGTCAGAGCGGGGCGAGTAGTCGCGTTCCACCTGGTTGGGCGCGACGCCGAAGGAGGCGTCGTTGAAGAAGGTGTCGATCTGGTCCTCGCTCAGCCCGGCGTAGCCGTAGACGAGGTCGGCGTACCTGTCGAGCTGGTCGGCGGAGTGCCGGGGCAGGGTGCCGAATGCCTGGTTGCCCAGGATCTCGACCAGGGTGGCGTTGCCGTTCTGACCGGGCGGCAGGATCTCCGAGCATTCTCCGAGGCAGTAGTCGTTGGCGGCGAAGGCGTTGGCGACGTTTGTCGCGAGGGTGCTCGTCGTGGTCTCGGTCGGGCTGCTGGCTGCGGTGGCGGTGGTCGGGGCGGCGACGAGAAGGGCGGCGACGGCGGCGGCCGTGGTGCCGGCGAGCAGCCGGCGGGGGGTGGTGTGACCGGTCATGGCGATCCTCTGTGGACGGGGGCCATCGGACGGGATCATTACATGAAGAACATTCGGTTACTGGATGGTAGGCCGCCGTGCTCGATATTGGAAGGCGTCGATCAGGGCGTCGAGCGCGGTCGCCCCGGCGAGGCGGGAACGGGCATCAGGGGATGATCCGGGCTGTCGGAGGCGGCGACTAGTCTCGGAGTGTGGCTGATCCGTCGACCTACCGTCCCGCGCCGGGCACGATTCCCGAGGCGCCAGGGGTGTACCGCTTCTACGACGGCACCGGCCGGGTGATTTACGTAGGCAAGGCGAAGAACCTGCGCAGTCGACTGAATTCCTACTTCGCCGACCTGTGGGGGCTGCACCAGCGCACCCAGCAGATGGTCACCACCGCCGAGGCGGTCGACTGGGTCACCGTGGGCACCGAGGTCGAGGCGCTCCAGCTCGAATACCTCTGGATCAAGCAGTACGACCCGAGATTCAACGTCCGGTACCGCGACGACAAGTCCTACCCCTACCTGGCGGTGACCCTCGACGAGGAATATCCCCGGCTCCAGGTGATGCGCGGGGCCAAGCGCAAGGGGGTGCGGTACTTCGGGCCGTACTCGCACGCCTGGGCGATCCGCGAGACGCTCGATCTGCTGCTGCGTGTCTTCCCGGCCCGCACCTGCTCCGCCGGGGTGTTCAAGCGGGCCGGCCAGGTCGGCCGGCCCTGCCTGCTGGGATACATCGGCAAGTGTTCGGCCCCCTGCGTCGGCAGCGTCTCCGCTGAGCGGCATCGCGAGATCGTCGACGATTTCTGCGACTTCATGGCCGGGCGCACCGACACCATGGTCCGCAAACTGGAACGCGAGATGGCCGAGGCCAGCGAGCAGTTGGAGTTCGAGCGGGCGGCCCGGCTGCGCGACGACGTCGCCGCGCTGCGCCGGGCGATGGAGAAGCAGACGGTGGTGCTCGGCGACGGCACCGACGCCGACGTGGTGGCCTTCGCCGACGACCCGCTCGAAGCCGCGGTCCAGGTCTTCCACGTCCGGGGCGGGCGGGTACGCGGCCAGCGCGGCTGGGTGGTGGAGAAGACCGAGGAACTGACCACAGGTGATCTGGTGCACCACTTCTGCACCCAGGTCTACGGCGGCGAGCACGGCGAGGCCGATGTGCCGCGCGAGCTGCTGGTGCCCGAGCTGCCCGCCGACGCCGAGGCGCTTGCCGACTGGCTCTCCACCCACCGGGGCGGCCGGGTGACGCTGCGGGTGCCGCAGCGCGGCGACAAGCGGGCCCTGATGGAGACGGTGGAACGCAACGCGAAGGACGCCCTGGCCCGGCACAAGCTCAAGCGGGCCGGTGACCTCACCACCCGCAGCAAGGCCCTCGACGAGATCACCGAGGCGCTCGGGCTGCGGACGGCGCCGCTGCGCATCGAGTGTTTCGACATCTCGCAGATCCAGGGCACCGACGTGGTGGCGAGCATGGTCGTCTTCGAGGACGGGCTGCCCCGCAAGAGCGAGTACCGGCGATTCATCATCCGGGGTGCCACCGACGACCTCTCGGCGATGTCCGAGGTGCTGCGCCGCCGCTTCGCCCGCTACCTCGACGCGCGCGCCGAGACCGGTGAGGCAGGTGTCGAATCCGCCGCTGACCTCGCCGCCCCGGCTGTCGCTGACCTCGCCGCCCCGGCCGCCGCCGTTGACCTCGCCGCCGCCCGCGAGCCGGCCGTCGCCGGCACCGATGTTCTCGGCACCACGCCGGCCGTCGTCGACGCAGACGACGGTGATGCAGGCGTCGTCGACGGCAGCGGCGAGCCGCGGATCGGGGCGCTTGTCGACCCGACCACCGGCCGGCCGCGCAGGTTCGCGTACCCGCCGCAGTTGGTCGTGGTCGACGGTGGAGCGCCGCAGGTCGCCGCCGCCGCACAGGCCCTCGCCGAGCTGGGCATCGACGACGTGGCGCTGTGCGGGTTGGCCAAGCGGCTGGAGGAGGTCTGGCTGCCCGACGACGACTTCCCGGTCATCCTGCCGCGCGCCTCCGAGGGGCTCTATCTGCTGCAGCGGGTACGCGACGAGGCCCACCGCTTCGCCATCACCTTCCACCGGCAGCGCCGCTCCAAGCGGATGACCACCTCGGCGTTGGACAACGTCCCCGGTCTGGGCGAGGTACGCCGCAAGGCGCTGCTACGTCACTTCGGCTCGCTGAAACGCCTCTCGGCCGCCACCGTGGAGGAGATCGCCGAGGTCCCCGGCGTCGGCCGGCGCACCGCCGAGGCCATCCTCACCGCCCTCCGCACCCCCACCACCGAACCTCCCGCAAGTTGACACCTTCGGGGATGTTGCGGTCTCCACGGCGCCTGAGACAGCAGCAACCTCGAAGTTACGCGGATCCTGATGAGGGAGGGCGGAGCTCAGGCGGCGTCGGTGAGCACCCCGAGGAGCTGCTCGCCGTACTTGGCCAGCTTGTTCTCGCCGACGCCGCTGATCCGGGACAGCTCGGCCAGCGACGACGGCGCGTCGGCCGCGATCTGCCGCAGCGTCGCGTCGTGGAAGATGACGTACGCGGGTACGCCCTGCTCCTTCGCGGTGGCCGCCCGCCAGGCCCGCAGGCGCTCGAACGTGCCGGCTGCCTCCGCCGGCAGCTCGGCGACCACGGTGGCCGCGCCCCGTGGCTTGGCTGCCTTCGCCGGGCGGGCCGCCTCGCGGCGCAGCATCACGGTGCGCCGCCGGCCGAGCACCTCGGCGCTGGCGTCGGTGAGCGCCAGGGTGCCGTAGTCGCCCTCGACGGCGAGCAGTCCCTCGGCGAGCAGTTGCCGGACCACGCCGCGCCACTCCGCCTCGCTCAGCTCATCGCCGATGCCGAACACGGTAAGCGAGTCGTGCCGATGCTGGCCGATCTTGTCGGTGGTGCGACCCAGCAGGATGTCGATGCAGTGCCCGGCGCCGAACCGTTGGTTGCGCTCCCGGTCCAGCCGGAAGACGGTGGAGAGCAGCTTCTGCGCGGCCACCGTGCCGTCCCAGGACTCGGGCGGCTCCAGACAGGTGTCGCAGTTGCCGCAGCCGCCGGTGGCCGGCTCGCCGAAGTACTCCAGCAACTGCGCCCGGCGGCAGCGGACCGTCTCGCAGAGCGCCAGCATCGCGTCGAGGTGGGCAGCGAGGTTGCGCCGGTGCGCCAGGTCACCCTCGGAGGTGTCGATCATCTTCCGCTGCTGGACCACGTCCTGCAGCCCGTACGCCAGCCAGGCGGTCGACGGCAACCCGTCGCGGCCGGCGCGGCCGGTCTCCTGGTAGTAGCCCTCGACCGACTTGGGCAGGTCGAGATGGGCGACGAACCGCACGTCGGGCTTGTCGATGCCCATTCCGAAGGCGATCGTCGCCACCATCACCACTGCGTCGGCGCGCAGGAAGCGCTGCTGATTGGCGGCGCGAGTGCCCGCGTCCAGGCCGGCGTGGTACGGCAGGGCGTCGATGCCGTTGGCGACCAGGAACTCGGCGGTCTTCTCCACCGAGGCGCGGGACAGGCAGTAGATGATGCCCGCCTCGCCGGGATGTTCGTCGCGCAGCAGGGCGAGCAGTTGCTTGCGCGGCTCCCGCTTCGGCACGATCCGGTACTGGATGTTGGGCCGGTCGAAGCTGGCCACGAAGTGCCGCGCCTCGGTGAGGCTGAGGCGGGTGGCGATCTCGGACCGGGTGGCGCTTGTCGCGGTGGCGGTCAACGCGATGCGGGGTACGCCCGGCCAGCGTTCGTGCAGCATCGACAGGTTCAGGTAGTCCGGCCGGAAGTCGTGGCCCCACTGCGACACGCAGTGCGCCTCGTCGATGGCGAACAGGCTGATCCGCCCCCGGTCCAGCAGGCTCAGCGTGGCCCGACTGGCCAGCGCCTCCGGCGCGAGGTAGAGCAGATCGATCTCCCCGGCCACGAACTCCGCCTCCACCAGCCGGCGGGTGTCCAGATCCAGTGTCGAGTTGAGGAAGCCGGCCTTGACACCGACGGCGGTCAACGCGTCCACCTGGTCCTGCATCAGCGCGATCAGCGGCGAGATCACCACGGCGACACCGTCGCGGACCAGGGCGGGAATCTGGTAGCACAACGACTTGCCGCCGCCGGTGGGCATCAGCACCAGCGCGTCGCCGCCGGCCACCACGTGGTCGATGACCTCCCGCTGGAAGCCCCGGAACGAGTTGTACCCGAAGACCCGCCGCAGCACCTCCAGCGTCGCTGTCACCTTCTCGGCGGTGGGTGCGTCGGAGGCGGCCAGGTCGGTGACGCTCACGTCGGCGGGAGAGACCATCCGAGGATTCTACGAGCCACCCCGGACAGCTGATTGCACGCCGTTCCCGGGCGAGGCCAACGGGCGTCGCGCAGGTTCGGCCCTGCCGCGGATGAAGTCAGCCGATCGGCAACGCCCGGATTCGGATACGTTCGTCGGTCAGCACGACGAAGGCGCCCTTCGCGAGGTCATC
This sequence comes from Micromonospora sp. NPDC000442, assembly GCF_042898635.1. NCBI lineage: Bacteria > Bacillati > Actinomycetota > Actinomycetes > Micromonosporales > Micromonosporaceae > Micromonospora > Micromonospora sp. NPDC000442. The sequence continues at coordinate 299,792 of NZ_JBIAYZ010000007.1, forward strand.
CTCGATCAGATCCAGGTTGGCCAGCAGAACGGCCGCTAGATGATCGGGCGCGCGGTCCGTCCGCCTGAAGAGTATGACGCTGGGGATTTCCTGACGGGCGCGGGCCAGGATCTCGCCGAAGTCCGTGTCGGCCGAGATGAGAACGCGCTCTTCGGTAACCGCCTGCCGCAGAATGTCTTCGTCCGGTGTGCCACCCAGGCCGCGCTCCACAACGTGCACCGCGTCGTGCCCAGCTACCACAAGCAGCGACGCAACGCGAACCGACAAGCATTCGTCGATGAGGAACCTCACGCAGTCATCCGTAGAGGTAGCTCGCGTTCGTCGACTGCTGCTGCGGCGAAACGTAACGCAGCGAGGATGTCCTCGTGGCTCAGCGTCGGGTAGTCCTGAAGGATGTCGTCAGCGGTGTATCCCTGGCCTAACAGGCCAACTATGGTCGTGACTGGAATCCGGGTCCCGGCAATGCACGGGACCCCACCCATCACCCGGTGATCGATCGAGATCCGGTTCTGCATTACGTCATCATCTCCCGCGGTGGGTGCCCTCCACCAGCGCCATACCGAACGTGGCATGACCGGATCCCGGCTGGACCAGTGATCACTCGCCGCCGCCCCAGCAGAGGCCGCCGAGGCCGGCGGCGCGGTGGAGGCCGGGGTGGCCGGTGACGTCCATGCAGATCTCGTTGTCCGGGCCGATCCGACCGCAGAACACCGGCTCGACGTGGTTCCAGGCGTCGGCCCGGGACAGCAGTGCTGCGCCGGCGGGCAGTTCGGGACGGAGAATCGTCAGCCCCTCGGTGTAGACGACCGCGTGTTCCCGAGCCTCGTCGGGATCGGTGGCCAGGTAGGCCAGGTGCAGCGTCCAACGGCGCGGAAAGCGGCCAGCGTTGGTGGGCGGCCGGCCGCCCGTGCGCCGTTCGCGCTCCGTCGTGTACCGGTCGACAAGCGCATCGACGTACGACGTGAGAGCGCTCGGCCGCCGGGCACACCAACGGTGCCCCCGACAGCCCCGGTGCGGCCTGCCCCGCCTTCAGCTGGAAGAAGTCGTCACCGGTGACGCCTTCGAAATCGAACGAGGCCGGCGCCCCCACCGGCGCCGCACCCTCCTCCCGTGGCGGGAACCCGAACGCGTGACACTGCCCAGGCAGCGGCTGGACCCCGGCCAACCACACACACGGATGAGTGCCCACCCACGCGGACGTGTGGCGCAGGCGCAGCAGCGCCAGGTCCGGGTACGGCCACAACGCTGTGTCGACCGGCGGCGCCGATCGGGCCAGCACATCCGCAGCCACCGCATCGACACCGACATCCGCATCGGCGGGCACCACCACGACCCGATCAAGGGCCACCCCGTTGGCGGCGTCGTAGACGACGTGCGCTGCGGTGAGCACCCAACCGGGCGCGACGAAGAACCCCGTACCCAGCACCGCCCGACCGTCTGCCTGCTCGACGCGGACGACGTGGCGGCGTAGTTGCCGCGAGTCGACTCGTGTGCGCATCCGCCTGCCCCGGAGTGTCAGGTCGACTCGGGCCGCTTCCAGGTCAGGGTCGCCGTCAGGCTCGCCTCACCGTCTGCCTCGACGAGCAGGCCGGTCAGCTTGCCAGCCTTGGCGGTCAACGACAGTCCGAACTCGACACTCGCCTCCGACGGCTTGACCCGCTCCCGCACCTGCCCCAACTCGCTGGCGACGGCTTCCACCGTGTCCCGGACACCGTCGAATGACAACGCCCGGTCCAGGGCAACGGTCTGCGGACCGCCGCCGTCGGCGAGCTTGACGAAGAACTCAGTCCCGCCAGCCTCGACCCGCGCCACCTGCCCCGCCCGTCCCGGTCCCGCCTGCACCGCTGCCCCTTCCACTCCCCAGTGCCGGCATGTGACCACGCCACTGCCCAGTGTGGCCGCTCGGCACGAGCGGTCTCGTTCGACCACACGTAGCACGCAACTTCCGCACCAGCCGGGGTCAGAACAACGACACCGGAGCACGGCCGGAAGGGAGGGTGGCCCGGTCCTGGGAGGTCGCCCCTCCTCCCGCTCGGCCGCGCCAACGCCGGTCGATCCGCTCAGGCGAGAATCGCGTAGGCCTCGATCTCGACCAGCACGTCCGGTTCGAAGAGGTAGTCGACGCCGATGACGGACAGCGGCGGCAACGGGCGGGGGATGCCGAGTTCGTCGGTGACGCTGTCGATGCCCGCGAGGAAGGCGGTCATGATGGCGTCCCGGTTCGCGGCGCTCCACCCGGTGACGAAGAACCGTAGGCGTACCACGTCGGTGAAGCTCGCGCCCGCGCCACCGAGCCCCCGCGCGGTGTTGCGCAGTGCCTGCCTGATCTGCCCGGCGAGATCACCGGTGGCGACCGGGTTTCCGGCTTCGTCCCGCGCGATCTGTCCGGCGATGTGGACGTGCCGGGTGCCGGCGCCCACCGCGACGTGGTGGTACGGCACCGGCTGGAACATGCCTTCCGGGGTGAGAAGCTGCGCGGTCATCAGAGATCCCTTCGCCGATCGAATAGGTATCTCATGACTACCTGGTACCCCAAGGGAACTTCAACTAGCCTAGGTGTCGTGCGGGAAACCACGTCCACCCATCACTCTCAGATCACTGCGGAGCAGCGGGAGTTGCTCGACCAGGTGCTCGACAAATGGTCCCTGCAGGTCCTCGACCAGCTGTGCGGGCGGTCACTGCGCTTCAACGAACTGCGCCGCGCGCTCCCGGTCGTGACGCAGAAGTCGCTGACGACGACGCTGCGACGGCTGGAGCGCAACGGAATGGTCGAGCGGGTGATCGTGGGCACGCGACCGGTCGCAGTCGAGTACCGCATCGCGCCGTTGGGGAAGACGCTGCAGCAGCTCATCGACGCGTTACTCGGCTGGAGCGAGGCCCACCTGCCCGAGGTGCAGCGAGCCCGGGAACGCTTCGACGCGCAGTCGCCCAGCGCAGGGTAGCCCTGCGTGACTGAGTTGTTGGCAGTTCAGCTGTAGTCCGCCCCGGCGTGTCGAGCAGCTGAACTGCCAACGATCGAGGCATGCGCGGTCGCGCGTGGCGGCCTGGCGGGCGTCCGGTTAGATGGGCGGGTGGCGGTACACATCGATGTTGACGCCCTGCGGGCGGCGGCCGGGGTTGCGGCCTGCGAGGCGGCGGACGAGCTTCGGGCGGTTGGGCAGCCGGAGGCGATCGTTCCGGTCGGCGGGGGAGCGTCCGGCGTCATCCGGGAAGCGGGGCGGCCACCCTACGACGTCTGGGTGGGGATGACGGCGGACGGCTTCGCGGCCGAGTGTGACTGCCCGGCGTCGGAGGAGTTCTGCGGCCACGCGGTGGCGCTCGCGATCGCCGCCCTGACGGACGGGTTCGCCTGGTCGTCGCTGGCCACGCCACCGTCGGCGGTGGAGGTCGATCCGAGGGTCGCCGAGCTGGCCGAACTCGCGCACACCATTCCCGCCCGACGGTTGGCCTCGCTGATCGCCGAGTGGGCGGCCAACGATCGCGTGCTGGAGTCCCGGCTGCTGGCGTACGCCGGGCGGTTGACACCACTCAGCGACGCTGAACTGGCCGACGTCGGTCGGACAATCGACAACCTGGCCCACGAGGCGACCAGTGGCGACCGTTGGGATCTGCACGACGTGGAGAAGGCCGGCCGGGCGATCGTCGAGGAGGTGCAGGTGCTGGCGCAGCGTGCGGCCAGCATCGAGACGTTGCTGGTGGTCGAGCGGGCGGCGCGCGCCTGGGACGGGCTGGCCGGATACCTCAACGACGCGTGGGAAGTCTACGAGGATGAGCCGGCCGAGATCGGCGACGCGCTGCGGGCGGCTCACGTGCAGCTCTGCGAGCAGTTGCAACCGGACCCCGACGAGTTGGCCGCCCGACTGATCGAGATCATTGCGGCGGCCGAGGTCGACTCCTGTCTCGACGAGCCGTGGGACTACCTCGGTGTGCTCGGCCACCATCGGGTCAAGGCGCTGCGCCGCCGGTGAACAGCAGACCGCCCGCCGGAGCGCTGCGACGCGGCCCAGCGTTCAGTTGGCCGGTGGGACGGGGACCCGTTTGGCCCAGCGGACGTCGCCGTCGGGGTCGACGTAGCAGAACGCCACGACCAGGCGTGCGGGGTCGGTCAGCGGCAGGGCACCGGGTGCCAGTCGGAAGACGGCGATCAGGCTGCCGTCGGCGATCGCGCGGGTGCCCACCGCGCCGACGTTGTCCGGGGTGGTGAACGTGCCCTCGGGCTCCTCGCGGGTGGCGGTGTCGGCGAGCCAGGGGTACCGCTCGGCCAGCACGTCGTACGCTCCGGCCCAGTTGGAACCGGTGCCGCCCTCGGCGTCAAAGCCGGTGTAGGGCCGCACCACCCGGGCGGGTTCCACCCGGCCGTCGAGCAGGATGACCTGGTAGTGGCCCTGCCGGGACGGCCCGGACCAGCGCAGCCGCAACACCACCGACTGTCGGTCGGGGTCACCGATGACGTTGTCCACCGGTTCGGGCCAGCCGAACGCGACGGCCGCGTCCGCGACCTGGTCCGGCTCCGGCACGGCGGCCTCGACGGTCACCGCCACCTGGTCGCCGCCGCGCGTCCACTCGCGTTCGCGCTCGACGTACCGGTCCACCGTGGCCAGCACGGCGATCGTGACCGACAGCAGGGCAACCACCCAGCGCAGTCGCGCCCCGTGCCCGCCCATGGGCGGAGGATATCGGTATCGCCCGCCGCGCGCCGTCGGTCAGCCGACACAGCGATGAATGGAAGGGCACCCTTTTAACGCCTCGTGTATAGCAGGGGCCCCCTCCTAACAGCTCCGAATCCGTACCAACCTCGCCAGGCCGGCGCCGGCAGACCCGTGCGGCGGTGCGCCCCGCCCGATCGGGGAACGGCGCGTTAGAGTCGCTGCTTGACCATGCCCGGTCGGCATCGATCGGGCGTAGCGGCTGGGGGGTTCTACGGGTGGGCGAGGCGCACACGACCGGTCACCGTGCGGGCGTACCGGGTGAGCACGCCGAGACGGACACCACGCTGGTCGTGGTCACCGGGCTGTCCGGTGGTGGACGCAGCACCGTGGCCCGGGCGCTGGAGAACGTGGGCTTCTACGTCGTCGACAACCTGCCGCAGGCGCTGCTGCTGGACATGGCCGAGCTAGCCGTGAAGGCGGGTGGGGCGGCCCGGCGTACCGCGATGGTGCTGGACGTACGCTCCCGGGCCTTCTCCACGGATCTGGCCGAGGCGATCCGGGAGCTGAAGGAGCGTGGCTACGCCCCCCGGGTGGTCTTCGTCGACGCCGACGACGAGGTGCTGATCCGCCGGTTCGAGAGCGTCCGGCGCTCGCATCCGTTGCAGGGCGACGGCCGGCTCGCCGACGGCATCGCCGTCGAGCGGGGGCTGCTTGAGGAGGCCCGCGACCAGGCCGACGTGATCATCGACACCAGCCACCTCAACGTGAACCAGTTGCGCCGCCGGGTCGAGGAACTGTTCGGCGGGGAGGACGCCCGCCGGTTGCGGCTGACGGTGATCTCCTTCGGCTTCAAGTACGGCCTGCCGCCGGACGCCGACTTCGTGATGGACGCCCGGTTCCTGCCCAACCCGTACTGGGTGCCCGAACTGCGGGAGCACACCGGGCGCGAGGAGGCGGTCAGCGCGTACGTGCTGGGGCAGGAGGGCGCGGACGCCTTCGTCGACGCGTACGCGGACCTGGTCAACGCCACCACGGCCGGCTTCGAGCGGGAGGGCAAGCGGTACCTGACCGTGGCGGTCGGGTGCACCGGCGGCAAGCACCGTAGCGTGGCGATCGCCGAGGAGTTGGCGGCCCGGCTGCGCCGTTCCGGGCTGGCCGCCAACGCCCAGCACCGCGACCTGGGGCGGGAATGACGATCCGGGTGGTGGCGTTCGGCGGCGGGCACGGCCTGTCCGCCTCGCTGCGGGCGTTGCGCCGCTGCGCACCGGAGCTGGATCTGGACATCACGGCGGTGGTGACCGTCGGCGACGACGGCGGCTCCAGCGGCCGGCTGCGGGCCGAGCGGGGCGGGCTGCCCCCCGGTGACCTGCGGCAGGCACTTGTGGCGCTGGCCGGCGACCACCCCGCCACCCGACGCAGTGCGGGGCTGTTCCAGCACCGCTTCGCGGAGATGGCGGCGGGTGGCCGGGCCGACGGGCTGGCCGGGCACGCGGTGGGCAACCTGGTGCTCTGCGGGCTGATGGAGCTGCTGGGCGACCCGGTGGCCGCCCTGGAGCACGCGGGGGCGATGCTCGGCTCGGTCGGCCGGGTGCTGCCGATGTCCCGCCAGCCGGTCGACATCGAGGCCCGGGTCCGCGGGGTCGACCCGGGACGCCCCGACGAGGTGTGCACCGTACGCGGACAGCATCAGGTCGCGGTCACCACGGGCCGGGTCGAGTCCCTGCGGCTCACCCCGCAGGCACCGGCGGCGTGTGTCGAGGCGGTCGCCGCGATCGGCGACGCCGACTGGCTGATCTTCGGGCCGGGCAGCTGGTACACCAGCGTGCTGCCGCACCTGCTGGTGCCGCAGCTGGCCGCGGCGATCCTGGCCAGCCCGGCTCGGCGGCTGGTCACTCTCAACCTCGCCGCCGAGAAGGAAACCCTCGGGCTCTCCGTCGCCGACCACCTGGCGGCGCTGCGCTGGTACCTGCCGGAGCTGACTGTCGACTTCGTGCTCGCAGACGCCAAGGCGGTCGGTGACCCCGAACCGGTCCACGGTGCGGCAGAATTCCTGGGAGCCCGGCTGGTCCTCGCTCCCGTCGCGGTCGACGACGGCACTCCCCGTCATGATCCGGCTGCTCTGGGCGCCGCCCTGGTGCCTGTACTGGGCGCCGATCGTTAGACACGTACGTAATCTCCGGCGACACGCCGGAACCGGTCCGTGAGGGGACGCACAATGGCGATGACGGCTGCGGTCAAGGACGAGCTGAGTCGGGTCGACGTGCCCAAGCCCTGCTGCCGGCGGGCGGAGATGGCGGCGCTGCTGCGGTTCGCCGGTGGGCTGCACATCGTCTCCGGGCGGGTGGTGGTGGAGGCCGAACTCGACACCGGCGCGGTGGCCCGGCGGCTGCGGCGCGAGATCGCCGAGGTCTACGGCTACCCGAGCGAGATCCACGTGCTCGCCTCCGGTGGGCTGCGCAAGGGCAGCCACTTCATCGTCCGGGTCGTCAAGGACGGCGAGGCCCTGGCCCGGCAGACCGGGTTGCTCGACGTGCGCGGCCGGCCGGTACGCGGGCTGCCGCCGCACGTCGTCGCCGCCAGCGTCTGCTGCGCGGTGTCCGCCTGGCGGGGTGCGTTCATGGCGCACGGTTCGTTGACCGAGCCGGGTCGGTCCAGCGCCCTGGAGATCACCTGCCCCGGGCCGGAGTCGGCGTTGGCGCTTGTCGGTGCGGCCCGGCGGCTGGGCATCACCGCCAAGAACCGTGAGGTACGCGGCGTCGACCGGGTGGTGGTCAAGGACGGCGACGCGATCGCCGCGCTGCTCACCCGCATCGGTGCCCACTCCAGTGTGCTGGCCTGGGAGGAGCGCCGGGTCCGGCGCGAGGTGCGGGCGACGGCCAACCGGCTGGCGAACTTCGACGACGCCAACCTGCGGCGTTCGGCCCGGGCGGCGGTCGCTGCCGCGGCCCGGGTGACCCGGGCGTTGGAGATCCTCGCCGACGACGCGCCGGAACACCTGACCTCGGCCGGTCGGCTGCGCCTGGAGCACCGGCAGGCGTCCCTGGAGGAGTTGGGTGCGCTGGCCGACCCGCCGCTGACCAAGGACGCCATCGCCGGGCGGATCCGCCGGTTGCTGGCGCTGGCCGACAAACGGGCCCGCGACCTCGGCATCCCGGATACCGAAGCGGCCGTCACGCCCGACATGCTCGTGGTCTGATAGGACGGTGGGGCGACCACCCGGCGCAGCGTGGCTCGGCGCGCTCGGATATGGTCGCTGCGTACGGCAAGGGGGCCGGCACCGGTGCTCCCCGCCGTATCCACCGCCTCGACGGCGGTCAGGTCCCTCGGACCGCGGCGGGGTGGCCGGGATGAACCGTCAACGGCCGGCTCCAACGGTCGGCGCACAACCACTTCGCCGGCCGAGGGTCTCCACGCCGGCGGACCAGAACGCGAGGAGATGGGACCTGTGACCATCCGGGTTGGCATCAACGGCTTCGGCCGGATCGGCCGTAACTTCTTCCGGGCAGTGCTGGCGTCCGGCGCTGACGTCGAGGTCGTGGCCGTCAACGACCTGACCGACAACGCGACGCTCGCCCACCTGCTCAAGTACGACAGCATCCTGGGCCGCCTCCCGCAGGAGGTCAAGGCCACCGCCGACGAGATCACCGTCGGCGGCAAGTCCATCAAGGCGTACGCCGAGAAGGACCCGGCGGCGCTGCCGTGGGGCGACGTCGGCGCGGACGTGGTCATCGAGTCGACCGGCTTCTTCACCGACGCCACCAAGGCCAAGGCGCACATCGACGGCGGGGCCAAGAAGGTCATCATCTCCGCTCCGGCGAAGAACGAGGACGTCACGGTCGTGATGGGCGTCAACGACGGCCAGTACGACCCGGCCAGCCACAACATCATCTCGAACGCCTCCTGCACCACCAACTGCCTGGCGCCGATGGCGAAGGTCCTGCACGACACGTTCGGCATCCAGCAGGGTCTGATGACCACCATCCATGCGTACACCCAGGACCAGAACCTCCAGGACGCGCCGCACAAGGACCTGCGCCGGGCCCGGGCCGCCGCGCTGAACATCGTGCCGACCTCGACCGGCGCGGCGAAGGCCATCGGCCTGGTGCTGCCGGACCTCAAGGGCAAGCTCGACGGGTACGCGCTGCGGGTGCCGATCCCGACCGGCTCCGCCACCGACCTCACCGTCACCGTCGGTCGCGAGACCTCGGTGGACGAGGTCAACGCCGCGCTGAAGGCCGCTGCCGAGGGCCCGCTGCGGGGCATCCTGACCTACAACGAGGACCCGATCGTCTCCGCCGACATCGTGACCGACCCGGCGTCGTGCATCTTCGACGCGCCGCTGACCAAGGTCATCGGCAACCAGGTCAAGGTCGTCGGCTGGTACGACAACGAGTGGGGCTACTCCAACCGCCTCGTCGACCTGGTGAAGCTGGTGGGTAGCTCGCTGTGAGCATCCGTAACCTCGACGACCTGCTCGCCGAGGGGGTCTCGGGTCGGCGCGTGCTGGTGCGCGCCGACCTGAACGTCCCGCTCGACAAGCAGACCGGCGACATCAGCGACGACGGCCGGATCCGGGCGGTGCTGCCGACCCTCGGCGCGTTGACCGAGGCCGGTGCCAAGGTGGTCGTCTGTTCCCACCTGGGCCGGCCGAAGGGTGCGCCGGACCCGCAGTTCAGCCTCGCCCCGGTCGCCGGGCGGCTCGGTGAGCTGCTCGGCACGGCGGTGCACACCGCTACCGACACGGTCGGCGAGTCCGCCCAGGCGACGGTGGCGGCGCTCGCCGACGGTGAGGTGGCGCTGCTGGAGAATCTCCGCTTCAACAAGGGGGAGACCAGCAAGGACGACGCCGAGCGGGGTGCGTTCGCCGACCAGCTCGCCGCCCTCGGTGACGTGTACGTCGACGACGCGTTCGGCGCGGTGCACCGCAAGCACGCAAGCGTCCACGACGTGCCCGCCCGGCTGCCGCACTTCGCCGGCCGGCTGGTGCTGCGCGAGGTGGAGGTGCTGTCGCAGCTCACCGGCGACCCCGAGCGGCCATACGTGGTGGTGCTCGGTGGGTCGAAGGTCTCCGACAAGCTCGCGGTGATCGAGGCGCTGCTGCCGAAGGTCGACCGGCTGCTCATCGGTGGCGGCATGTGCTTCACCTTCCTCAAGGCACGGGGCCACGAGGTCGGGTCCTCCCTGCTGGAGGCGGAGATGGTGGAGACCTGCCGCAACCTGCTGGAGCGCTCCGAGGGCAAGATCATGCTCCCGGTCGACGTGGTGGCCGCCGACGCGTTCGCCCCGGACGCCGCGCACGACACCGTGCCGGCGGAGGGCATCCCCAGCAAGCGGGTGGGGCTGGACGTCGGCCCGAAGACGGTGGCGGGCTTCGCCGCCGCGCTCAAGGGCGCCCGGACGATCTTCTGGAACGGCCCGATGGGCGTGTTCGAGATGCCCGCCTTCGCGCACGGCACCCGTGGGGTGGCCGAGGCGATCGCCGGCGCGGACGCGTTCAGCGTGGTCGGTGGCGGTGACTCCGCCGCCGCGGTGCGGGCCCTGGGTCTGGACGAGAAGTCCTTCGGGCACATCTCCACCGGCGGTGGCGCGTCCCTGGAGTACCTGGAGGGCAAGACCCTCCCCGGCATCGCGGCTCTGGAGAACTGATGGCGAGCGCCCCCCGCCGGCCACTGATGGCCGGCAACTGGAAGATGAACCTCAACCACCTCGAGGCGAACCTGCTGGTGCAGAAGCTGGCCGCCAGCCTCACCGAGAAGCAGCTGACCGAGGTGGAGACGGTGGTGCTGCCGCCGTTCACCGACCTGCGCACGGTGCAGACCGTGGTGGAGGGCGACAAGCTGCTGATCGGCTACGGCGCACAGGACCTGTCGCCGCACGCCTCCGGCGCGTACACCGGGGAGATCTCCGGCGCGATGCTGGCCAAGCTCGGCTGCACGTACGTGGCGGTCGGGCACTCGGAGCGCCGGCAGTACCACCGCGAGGACGACACGCTGGTGGGTGCCAAGGTGCAGGCCGCGCTGACCCACGGGCTCACCCCGATCCTCTGCGTGGGGGAGGGGCTGGACGTCCGGGAGCAGGGCAGCCACGTGGCGCACTGCACCGACCAGCTCGACGCCGCCCTCAAGGGGCTCAGTGCGGAGCAGGTGCTCCGGGTGGTGGTCGCGTACGAGCCGGTCTGGGCGATCGGCACCGGCAAGACGGCCACCCCGGAGGACGCCCAGGAGGTGTGTGGCGCGCTGCGGGCCCGGCTGGCCGAGACCGTGGACCAGGCCACCGCCGACGGCGTACGCATCCTCTACGGCGGCTCGGTCAAGTCGTCGAACGTCGCCTCGATCATGGCGCAGCCGGACGTGGACGGCGCCCTGGTGGGCGGCGCCAGCCTGGACGCTGAGGAGTTCGCGAAGATCTGCCGGTTCCCGGAGCACATCTCCGGCTGATCGCTCGCTATCCTTGACTCCGCCCGTCCGCCGGTCGGTGCCGCCGTGCCCGATCTGCCCGGGCGAGGATCGTAACGAGAGGACTGACCCCCGCCATGCCGCTCTGGTTCGCCTACACGTTGATCGTGTTGCTGGTCATCACGAGCTTCCTGCTCGTTCTGCTCATCCTGCTGCACCGCGGCAAGGGCGGTGGAATGTCCAGCATGTTCGGCGGTGGCGTCAGCTCCAGCCTGGCCGGCTCGTCGGTGGCCGAGAAGAACCTGGACCGCTACACCGTTCTGGTGGCCATCGTCTGGTTCGCCTGCATCATCGGGCTCGGTCTCTGGCTCCGGCTTGAGGTGGGTACGGGCGTCTGAGCCGGCCCCCGAGGCGTACAATCTGCGCGCGGTCCGTCACCCGACGGGCCGCGCGCAGTCCGTTTCACTCGCTGCACCGCGTCGCCCGCCGTCCACCCCCCGACGGCGGTCCCCTCCGACGACAGGAGTCAGCGCCGTGCCGAACGGCCACGTTATCCGGGGCGCCCGCGTCGGGTCCGCGCCCCCACGTCCCCCCGAACGCCACCAGCCGGTCCCGTGCCGGTCGGTCAGCTACTGGTGCCGCAACGGGCACCGCACCGACATCCGGATCGTCGCCGACGTGGTGGCCCCGACCGTCTGGGACTGCCCCCGCTGCGGGCTGCCCGCCGGTCAGGACGCCCAGGATCCGCCGGGCCGGGCCCGGGCCGAGCCCTACAAGACCCACCTGGCGTACGTGAAGGAACGTCGTACCGACGCCGAGGGGGAGGCGATCCTCGCCGAGGCTCTCGCCGCGCTACGCCAGCGTCGCGGCAGCCGAGGCTAGGCCCTCGACGTGCCCGGGCGAGGCCGGCGGGGCAGGCGAGCGCCGACCGCGCCGTGGCTCGCGGCTCGTCTCCGGCGGCCACCGCCCCCTGAACCGCGTCGACGTCTCGGTCAGCGCAGGCTGCGGAAGCGGGCCGGCAGATCGGCCGCCGCGGCCCGGTCCAGCAGCCAGAGGGTACGCCCGGTGCCCTGCACGCCGGCCGCCGGCACCTGCACCGGGCCGGCACCGGCCAGCGCCATGCCGACCGCGTGGGCCTTGTCGCCGCCACCGGCCACCAGCCAGACCTCCTCGGCGGTGTTGATCGCCGGGAGGGTGAGGGTGATGCGTACCGGTGGCGGCTTCGGGCTGCCCCGCACCGCGCTTACCGGTCGGCTCTCGTAGTGGACCGGGTGTTCCGGGAAGACCGAGGCCACGTGCCCGTCCTCGCCGACACCGAGCATCAGCACGTCGAAGTGGGGCAGCACGGCCGTGCCGGGCCGGGCCGCCCGGGCGAGTTCGGCCGCGTACCGGGCGGCGGCCTCCTCCGGGTCGGCACCGCCGTCCGAGGCCGGCATGGCGTGGATCCGGGCCGGGTCCACCGGCAACGCGTCGAGCAGCGCCGCGCGGGCCTGGGTCTCGTTGCGCTCCGGGTCGCCGGAGGGCAGGAACCGTTCGTCGCCCCACCAGAAGTCGACCCGGGACCAGTCGACCGCGTCCCGGGCGGGCAGTGCGCCCACCGCCCGGTAGACCGCCGCAGCGATCCGACCGCCGGTGAGCACCACCGACGCCTGGCCACGTTCGGCCTGGGCGTCGAGCAGCCGCACCACCAGTCGGGCCGCGACCGCCTGCGCCAGCAGGTCGGCGTCGGCGTGGACGGCGACACTCGCCTCACTCATGGTGTCCTTCCGCGACCGCCGGGCGGTCGATGTCGTGCGTACCGGAGGGGTGGGAGGATCAGGAACCGCTGTTCGTCGTGGCGTGCGCGGTGACGCCGGCCTCGGCCCGCTGGGCGGTGGCCGGGTCCTTCCAGACGTGCACCCGCTGGCTGGGCCGCCGGTCCAGGTTGGTCAGCCCGGCGAAAGCGCCCAACGCCTCCGCGTACACCTGGTCGGAGCCGAGCCTGCGCAGCTCCTCGGCCAGCTCGTCGCCGAGCGGCCGGCGCACCAGCGGCAGGACCCGATCCTCCTGGCCGGTACGCCGGAAAGTGGCCACGCTGTCCTCGCGGGTCAGCATCAACTCGTCGCCGTTGGCACAGCGCAACTGGACCTCCCGCATCCGGGGAAACTCCCGGGTCCGGTCCCAGCGCGGCTTGATGCCGAGCCGGCTGCGCAGCCAGCCCCGCATCAGCGCGGCGGTCGGGTCGGTCGGCGGTGCGACCACCGCCGCCTCGGTCAACTGTGCGTCCGTCGTGTCGAACGCACCGGCCACCAGGGTGCGCCACGGCGTGATCCTGGTCCAGGCGAGGTCGGTGTCGCCGGAGACGTAGTCGCGAGCCCGCTGCCGCAGCGCCGCGATCGGGTCGGCGGCCTGTGCGGAGTCGGTGATGCGCCGGTCGGCCACCACACCGAGGAAGTCGGTGGCGATCTCCTCGGGCGGTTCACCGTGCCACCAGGTGACCACCGGCACGTCCGGCACCAGCAGCGGCATGACCACGGACTCGGCGTGCAGCGCCAGTCTCCCGTACATCCGCATCACCACGGCCTCGCAGGGGCCCAGCCGTCCGCCGACGACGATCTCGGCGTCGAGCCGGTTGCGATCCCGGTCCACGTCGGAGCGGACGACCACCAGCAGCCGGCACGGGTGCGCGGCGGCGGCGATGGTGGCCGCCGCCTCCGCCTCGCGGACCCGCTTCTCGTCGACCACCACGATCAGGGTCAGCGCCATGCCGCTGGCCACCCCGCCCGCGCTGCGTCGTTCCGCGGCGAGCGCCTTGACCACCTCGTTGCCGGTGGTGTCCCACAGTCCGATCACCGCAGCCTCCTGCTTCGCTCGCTCCGCTCGCTCACGCCGCCGCCTCGCTCCGCTCACCGGCGGCGCGAGGCGCGGCGCTACTGAGCCCGATGGTTCGCTCGCTCACGCCCGCCGCCAGGCCCGGCCCTCGCGGGCCAGCATCTCGTCGGCGGCCCGGGGGCCCCACTCGCCGGACCGGTAGGGCTCGGGCTTGGTGCCCTCCCAGGCGTGCTCCAGCGGGTCCACCACGGCCCAGCTCTGCTCGACCTCGGCGGCGTCCGGGAACAGCGTCCGGTCGCCGATCAGCACGTCCAGCACCAGCCGTTCGTACGCCTCCGGGCTGGACTCGGTGAACGCCTCGCCGTACTGGAAGTCCATCGCGATGTCGCGGACCTCCATCGTGGTGCCGGGCACCTTCGAACCGAACTTGAGCACCACGCCCTCGTCCGGCTGGACCCGGATCACCAGTTGGTTGTTGCCGAGCATCTCCATGTCGGCCGGCGTGAACGGCAGGTGCGGCGCCTGCTTGAACATCACCGCGACCTCGGTGACCCGCCGTGGCAGCCGCTTGCCGGCCCGGATGTAGAACGGCACCTCCGCCCACCGGCGGTTCTGGATGCCCAGCCGCACCGCCACGTACGTCTCGGTGGTCGACGTCGACGGGACGCCGTCCTCCTCCAGGTAACCTCGGGCCCGCTGTCCGCCGACCCAGCCGGGCAGGTACTGACCGCGTACCGTGCCCTCGGTGACATCCTTCGGCAGCGTGATGGCCTTGAGCACCTTGAGCTTCTCGGCCCGGATCTCGTCGGCGTCGAAGCTGGTCGGCTCCTCCATCGCCACCAGGGCGAGCAGTTGCAGCAGGTGGTTCTGCAACACGTCGCGGGCGGTGCCGACCGAGTCGTAGAAACCCGCCCGGCTGCCGATGCCGACGTCCTCGGCCATGGTGATCTGCACCGAGTCGACGTACTGCGAGTTCCACAGCGGTTCGAAGAGGCTGTTGGCGAAGCGCAGGGCGAGGATGTTCTGGACCGTCTCCTTGCCCAGGTAGTGATCGATGCGGAAGACGTCCTGCCGGGTGAAGACGTCGTCGACCAGGTCGTTGAGCGCCTTGGCCGAGGGCAGGTCGTTGCCGAACGGCTTTTCCACCACCACTCGGCGCCAGCCGCCGCACTTCTCGTTGTCGGCCATGCCGGTGCGGGCCAACTGCTTGAGCACCACCGGAAACGCCGTCGGTGGGATGGAGAAGTAGAAGGCCGCGTTGCCGTGGATGCCGTGGCTGTCGCGCAGACCGTCCAGGCAGCGCGCCAGATTGTCGAAGGCGGTGTCGTCGTCGAACGACCCACCGACGAACTTGATGTTGTGTTCGAGCCGCGACCACACCTCCTCCCGCCACGGTGTCCGGGAGTGGGCCCTGGCCGCCTCGCGGGCCAGCGAAGCGAAATCGCCGTCGCCCCAGTCCCGCCGGGCGAACCCGACAACCACGAAACCGGGCGGCAGCAGCCCCCGGTTGGCCAGGTCGTAGACCGCAGGTAGCAGTTTCTTCTGGGCCAGGTCACCGGTCACCCCGAAGATCACCAGAGCGCACGGCTCCGGAATTCGGGGTAAACGCCGATCCTGCGGGTCGCGCAGCGGGTTCACGCTGCCTCCTCGCTCCGCTCGTCCACGTCGTCCATCGTCATGCCCGTAGCGACCCACCGCGCCGAGCGGGTCGGGCCGGGTCCGCCGACCGTCCGGCCGGATGCCGGTGCGGCAGCGGACGTCGCCGACCGGCCAGGGGTGCCGGCCACCGCCGGCGACTCCCCACAGGAGTACGGGTTTCCGGGCACCGGTAGATCAACGTCGACCGTACCGGTTGTCTGAAGAAAGCTACCCACCTGCGAACCGTTCGCGTAGCACCACCGACCCACGCCGCCACCCGGTGCAGGTGGCGGCGTGGGTGCTGCCGGACGGCACCGTCACGCATTTCCTCCGGCGCGCGCGGCGGCGTCGGCGTTGCCACGGGCGGCGTCGCCGGGACTGCTGCTGCCCTGACCGGCGGCGGCCAGCGACTTGCGGACGCCGTCGAGCAGTTCCTGCCAGCTCGCCTCGAACTTCTCCACGCCCTCCCGCTCCAGGGTGGCGATCACGTCGACCAGGTCCACGCCCACCGACTCCAGGGCGGCGAAGACCTTCCGGGCGTCGTCGTACGCGCCGGTGACGGTGTCCGGGTGCGTCTCGCCGTGCTCGGCGTAGGCGTGGATGACCGGCTCCGGCATGGTGTTGACCGTGCCGGGGGCGATCAGCTCCTCGACGTAGATGACGTCCCGGTAGTCGGGGTTCTTGGTCGAGGTGGAGGCCCACAGCGGACGCTGCGGGTGGGCACCGGCGTCAGCCAGCGCCCGCCACCGGTCGGTGGCGAAGACCTGGCTGTAGCGCTCGAACGCCAACCGGGCGTTGGCCACCGCCGCCTTGCCGCGCAGCGCCTTGGCCTCGGTGGAGCCGATCTTCTCCAGCCGGGCGTCGACCTCGCTGTCGACCCGGGAGACGAAGAACGAGGCCACCGAGCCGATCGTGCTCAGGTCGTGACCGTTCGCCTTCGCCTGCTCCAGCCCGGCCACGAACGCCTCCATCACCTCGGAGTAGCGGTCCAGGCCGAAGATGAGCGTGACGTTGACGCTGATCCCCTCGGCCAGCGCCGCAGTGATCGCCGGCAGACCGGCCTCGGTCGCCGGGATCTTGATGAACAGGTTCGGCCGGTCGACCAGCCACCACAGCGCCCGGGCCTCGGCCACGGTGCGCTTCGAGTCGTGGGCCAGTCGCGGATCCACCTCGATGGAGACCCGGCCGTCGACACCCGCGCTGGCGTCGTACGACGGGCGCATCACGTCGCAGGCCCACCGCACGTCGTACGTGGTGAGCATGCGGACGGCCTCTTCCACGTCGACGCCCCGGGAGGCCAGATCCCGAAGCTGCCAGTCGTACTCGTCGGCGTCGCTCAACGCCTTGGCGAAGATGGTCGGGTTGGTGGTGACCCCGACCACGTGCTTGTCCCGGCGCAGCTGGTCCAGCCCGCCGGAGTTCAGACGTACCCGGGATAGATCGTCGAGCCAGACCGCCACTCCCGCGGCGGTCAGCTCGCCCAGCCTGTCGGTCGTCATGTACGCCAACGCCTCCCTCAGTTGCCGGTCCTGGAACCGGTGATGTCGCCGGCCCGGGTCAGCGCCGCGTGCGCGGCGGCGACGATCCGGTCCGGGGTGAAGCCGAACTGCTCGAAGAGCACGGAGTGCGGGGCACTCGCGCCGTAGTGCTCCAGGCTGACAGTCTCGCCGCAGTCGCCGACGATGCCGCGCCAGGACATCGCGATGCCCGCCTCCACGCTCACCTTGGCCTTTACCCCGCGTGGCAGCACCGACTCCCGGTACGCCTCGTCCTGCTCGAAGAACCACTCCTGGCAGGGCATGGACACGACCCGGGTGGGGGTGCCGTCGGCCTCCAGCCGCTCCCGGGCGGTGAGGCAGAGCTGCACCTCGGAGCCGGTCCCGATGATGATCACCTCGGGCTTGCCGTTGGACGCCTCGGCCAGCACGTAGCCGCCCTTGGTGACTCCCTCCGCGCCGGCCAGCTGCGTGCGGTCCAGCGTCGGCAGCGCCTGCCGGCTCAACGCCAACGCGGTCGGCCGGTCGGTGTGCTCCAGGGCCTGCCGCCAGGCCCAGGCGGTCTCGTTGGCGTCGGCCGGGCGGACCACGTCCAGGCCGGGAATGGCCCGCAGCGCGGTCAGGTGTTCCACCGGCTGGTGGGTCGGGCCGTCCTCACCGAGACCGATGGAGTCGTGCGTCCAGACGTAGACCACCGGCAGCTTCATCAACGCGGCCAACCGGACGGAGGGCCGCATGTAGTCGCTGAACACCAGGAAGGTGCCGCCGTACGGGCGGGTGCCGCCGTGCAGGGCGATGCCGTTGAGGATCGCGCCCATGGCGTGCTCGCGGATGCCGAAGTGCAGCGTCCGGCCGTACTCGTGGCCGGGGAACTCCTTGGTGGCGTACTGGCTGGGGACGAAGGAGGGCTCGCCCTTCATCGTGGTGTTGTTGCTCTCGGCCAGGTCGGCGGAGCCGCCCCACAGCTCGGGCAGCACCGGCGCGAGCGCGGCCAGCACCTTGCCGGAGGCGGCCCGGGTGGCGACACCCTTGGCGTCGGCGGGGAACTCCGGCAGGGCGTCGGCCCAGCCCTCGGGCAGCGTCCGGCCGGCCAGCCGGTCGTAGAGGGCGCGGCGTTCCGGGTTGGCCTTCGACCACGAGTCGAAGCTGGTCGTCCACTCCTGCTGCGCGGCCTCGCCACGCCGCAGCGCCGACCGCGTGTGGCCGAGCACCTCCTCGGTGACCTCGAACGTGCCGGCCGGGTCGAAGCCGAGGACCTCCTTGGTGGCGGCCACCTCGTCGGCGCCCAGCGCCGAGCCGTGGATCTTGCCGGTGTTCTGCTTGTTCGGTGCCGGCCAGCCGATGATGGTGCGCAGCGCGATGAACGACGGGCGGGCGGTCTCGGCCTTGGCGGCCAGCAGCGCCTGGTACAGCTCCTCGACGTTCTCGTGGTAGTCGCCCTTTTCGGCGTCGCCGCGCCGCCAGTCGACCGTCTGTACGTGCCAGCCGTACGCCGCGTAGCGGGCCGCGACGTCCTCGCTCAATGCGATGCGGGTGTCGTCCTCGATCGAGATCTCGTTGTCGTCGTAGATCACGCAGAGGTTACCCAGTTGCTGGTGCCCCGCGAGGGCACTGGCCTCGTGGCTGATGCCCTCCTCGATGTCGCCGTCGGAGGCGATGCACCAGATGTGGTGGTCGAAGGCGGACTCGCCGGCCTCGGCCTCCGGGTCGAACAGGCCGCGTTCGCGCCGCGCCGCCATCGCCATGCCGACGGCGTTGCCCAGGCCCTGCCCGAGCGGGCCGGTGGTGGTCTCCACACCGGGGGTGTGCCCGTGCTCGGGGTGCCCCGGGGTCAGCGAACCCCACTGCCGCAGCGACCTGAGGTCGTCCAGGCTGAGCGGGTAGCCGGCGAGGAAGAGCTGGATGTACAGCGTCAGGCTGGAGTGCCCGGCGGAGAGCACGAAGCGGTCCCGGCCGGGCCAGTTCGGATCGGCGGGGTTGTGCCGCATCACCCGGTTGAACAGCAGGTACGCCGCGGGGGCGAGACTCATCGCGGTGCCCGGGTGGCCGTTGCCGGATTTCTCCACGGCGTCCATGGCCAGTACGCGGACGGTGTCCACGGCACGGCGGTCGAGATCGGACCAGTCAAGTGCGGGGTGCGCGGGTCGGTTGGCAGCCACGGTGGTTTGTGCTCCTCGGCGAGATGGGCGGAACCCTCACTGGTGACCCTATCGAGCGCGGCTAAACGTGCGCCCGAGGATCTCAGCATGCTGGTCTGTACGTTTCGGGTGCGCTTCGCGGTTCAGCCTCGCCGCCGGCCCGCCCGCCAGCCTCCGTGCCGGCCTCCGGTGTGACGACTGGCACCGTTACCGGGTCGCCCGGGCAGCCAAAACGACGACGCGTAGTGTGTGGGTCGGTGTGTGGACCCGAGTCGGTCCGGCCGCCGTGACCTCCCCTCCCGACGCCGGAAGGTGGCAATCCGTGAGCATGATCACCGAGCGCCCCGTCAGTAACCCTGCCGGGCAGACGCCGGTGCGTACGGCCGGGGAGACCCCAGCCCGCCCCCGCGACCTGCGGGCGGTGGTGGCGGCGTACGTGACGCTGACCAAGCCGCGGATCGTGGAGTTGCTGCTGGTCACCACGGTGCCGGCGATGATGCTCGCGCACGGCGGGTTGCCGTCGCTGTGGCTGGTCGCGGTGGTGCTGGTCGGCGGCTCGCTCGCGGCGGGCGCGGCCAGCGTGCTCAACTGCTACATCGACCGGGACATCGACCAGTTGATGCGGCGGACGAAGCGACGGCCGCTGCCGGCGCACACCGTGACGCCCCGGAACGCGCTGATCTTCGGCCTGGTGTTGGCGGTGGTCTCGGTCGCCTTGATGGCGGTCTTCACCAACCTGCTCGCCGCCGGGCTCACGCTGGCCGCGATCGTCTACTACGACGTCGTCTACACCCTGTGGCTCAAGCGCACGACGACGGCGAACACCTTCTGGGGCGGCGCCTGCGGTGCCGCGCCGGTGTTGATCGGCTGGGCGGCGGTGACCGGCTCGCTGTCGCCGGTGGCGTGGGCGCTGTTCGGGGTGGTCTTCTTCTGGCAGATGCCGCACTTCTATCCGCTGGCCATGAAGTACAAGGACGACTACGCGCGGGCCGGCATCCCGATGCTCCCGGTGGTCGCCTCGGTCCGGCGGGTCAACGCCGAGATCGTGCTGTTCGCCTGGCTGACCGTGTTGACCTCGCTGGCCGTGTGGGCGTTGGGGCTGAGCGCGGTCTACGGCGTACCGACGCTGGTGGTCGGCGTGATCTTCCTGGCTGAGGCGCACCGGCTCACCGGGCGGGCCCGTCGGGGGGAGCCGGTCAAGCCGATGCGGTTGTTCCACTGGTCGACGTCGTACCTGACCATCGTCTTCGCCGCCGCGGCTCTCGACGCCCTGCTCTGACGGCTGACCGCGCCGGGATCTCCCATCCCTCGGACCCGCCCGCTTGGTGGCGTTTTGCGCTTTGATTGACCCGGTTTAGTGCTGATAAATACGGGCGAAACGTCTTTGCTCTTCCTTAAACCTGTGGGTAATGGGCATCACAAAAGGTTGATGGTTCTCGCCCGTCCGAGTGCATCTCTGCTTAGTCTTCACGTTATGGCAGATGGTTCCGATACGACGCTGACGGCTGATCAGACCGCCTCCGGGCAGGCCTCCAACGGGCTGGTCGCGGGCATCAGGTCGTTTGCCGCCGAGCATGGCGGGGCGAAGGCGGTCATCGAGTACGTCGGCAAGCGCGGTGCCCGCATCGTCCTGGTGGGCTCCGACGGCGCGTGGGGCGACCAGTTCGCCGAGGACACGGTGACCGCTCGTGAGGCCTGTGCGCAGGCCGGGGTCGCCGTGGAGAACGCCTGGGAACGGGAACTGATGGACCAGATGCGCCCGAGCAACGACCTGTGGCGCTCGATGGCCCGGCGCACGATGGCCCGTTGAGATAATTGACCGATCACCACCAGTCGACCCGGGGGAAACCCCGGGTCGCTCTCATTACCTGCGCCGAACTGGCTGACCTGCACGAAGACGATCGTCTCGTGGTGGCCCCGTTGGCCGCGCGGGGGATCGTCGCCGAATCCGTCGTCTGGGACGACCCGGCGATCGACTGGGCCCGCTACGACCTGGCCGTACTCCGCTCGCCCTGGGACTACATGTTCCGCCGGGACGAGTTCGTCGCCTGGGCCGCTCGCGTACCGCGGCTGCTCAATCCGGCTGACGTGGTGCGCTGGAACACCGACAAGCGCTACCTCGACGAGCTGTCCGCGGCCGGCGTGCCCACCGTCCCCACCAGCTGGGTGCTGCCCGTCGAGCCGTGGCAGCCGCCCGCCGATCGTGGTGAGTACGTCATCAAACCGGCCGTGAGCGCCGGCAGCCGGGGTACCGGCCGCTACGACCTGGCCGACCCGGCGCACCGGGACCTCGCGGTGGCCCACGTACGTCGGCTCGTCCTGGCCGGTCGGGTGACCATGGTCCAGCCGTACCTGACCGCGGTCGACACCGTCGGTGAGACCGCGCTGCTCTTCCTCGCCGGCCCGGCCGGGCTGACCTTCAGTCACGCCATTCGCAAGGGGCCGATGCTGACCGGGCCGGAGCAGGGTGACGACGTGCTGAACGGGGCCGAGGAGACCACCGCCCGCACCGCCCAGCCGGCGCAGCTCGCCGTCGCCGCGCAGGCCCTCGCGGCGGTGCCCGGCGGGCCCGAGCGCCTGCTCTACGCCCGGGTCGACCTGATCCCCGGCCCCGACGGCAACCCGGTCCTTGTGGAGCTCGAACTGACCGAACCCTCACTCTTCCTCGCCCACGCCGCCCACGCCCCCACCCGCCTCGCCGACGCCATCCTCACCCACCTGTCCCACCCCACCCCTTCTCGTTGATCATGAGGTTGACGGCGATCTCGATCTTCTGAAGTGCCGCTAACGTCATGATCAACGAGAAGATCGGGCGGGGGTGCGGGTGGGGGCGGGGGTGGGGGGTTGGGGGAGTTGGGTGGGGTGGCGTTCGTGGGTCGACCAGAGCACGGCGAGGGTGGCGAGCCAGACCAGGCAGGAGCCGAGCATGTGCAGGCCGACCAGCAGCGCCGGCAGGTTGGTGAAGTACTGCACGAAGCCGATCAGCCCCTGACCCAGCTCGACCAGGAGCAGGGTCAGCGCGGCGCGCGCCGGTGCGCCGACCGCGCGCAACGCCAGCCACAGGCCCACGGTCAGGCCGACGAGCAGGAACACCAGGTCGGCGTGGATCTGGGAGACCGTCTGTGGGTCCAGGCCGTTGCGGACGGCGTCGGCGTCGCCGGCGTGCGGGCCGCTGCCGGTCACCGCCACCCCGACGACGATGACCGCCGCGCTGGCCGCCACGGTGATCCAGGTCAGCGACCGCAGTGCCGGCGGCACCACGGGAACCTTGCGGCCGTCCGGCTCGCTCACCCGGCGCCACAGGGCGTACGCGACGAGCAGCAGCAGCATCGACACCACGAAGTGAATGCCCACGATCGAGGGATGCAACTGGGTGCGGACGGTGATCCCGCCGATCACCGCCTGCGCCACGATGCCGAGCACGACGGCCAGCGCCAGCGGCACCACACCGCGCCGCCGGGGCCGGTACGCGAGCACGGCCAGCAGGGTGGCGCCCGCGATCAGCACCAGCACGAAGGTGAGCAGGCGGTTGCCGAACTCGATCGCCCCGTGCATGCCCATCTCGGCGGTGGCGGTGTACGACTCGTCGGTGCACCGGGGCCAGGTAGGGCAGCCCAACCCGGAGGCGGTCAACCGCACCGCCCCGCCGGTGACGACGATCGCGGCGTTCGCGACGATGTTGGCGAACGCCAGCCGACGCAGCAGGGTGATGGAGACCAGGGAGCGGTCGGGTCGCTTCACGAGGCGAATCCTACGCAACGTAGTTGTCGCCGATCGGGTGACTCCGCCCGTGCGGTGGTTCGGATCACCGGGGTCACGTTTGCGGGCCCTGATTGAATTACGTAACGTGGGCGTTGTGAAAAAGGCGGCGGGGCTCACCGGGCACCAGCCGACGGCCGGTTCGGTCGCCGGCCGGTCGCTGCCCAGCGCCAGCGTCACGCCTGCTCAGCCGGCTCCGGTCGGCACGCTCGCCGGTGAGCCGTCGACCCGGGACCGGGTCACCCTGCTGCTCCTGGAACGGCGCGCCGCCACCGCCGCGCAGTTGGGCGACGCACTCGGGCTCAGCCCGGCGGCGATCCGCCGGCACCTGGACGCGATGCTCGCCGACGGTGACGTCGTGGCCCGTGAGCAGACCGTACGCGGTCACCGCGGGCGGGGCCGGCCGGCCAAGGTGTTCCTGCTCACGGACGCCGCCCGCAGTCGGTGTGGCACACACCACTACGACAACATGGCCACCGCGGCGCTGCGTTGGATCGCCCGCACCGGTGGTTCGCAGGCGGTGGAGCGATTCGCCGCCGAGCAGGTGGCCGCGCTGGAGACGCGGTGTCAGGCCGCCCTCGCCGACGCCAGCGACGATCCGATGGCCCGTGCCGAGGCACTCGCCGCGGCGTTGACCGCGGAGGGATACGCTGCCAGTGCCTCCACGATCGCCTCCGGCGGCCAGCTCTGCCAGCACCACTGCCCGGTGGCGCACGTGGCCGCCGAGTTTCCCCAACTGTGCGAGGCCGAGACCACGGTGATCTCCCGCCTGGTCGGCACCCACGTACAGCGCCTGGCCACCATCGCGCACGGCGACGGGGTGTGCACCACGCACATCCCGGGTTCGCCGCACGCCCAGTCCGGTAAGACCGTCACCACTGTGAGGACAGATAGATGACCGAGCAGATCGTCCAGCCCCTGACCCAGGAGGAGCAGCTCGCCGCCCTGGGCAACTACGAGTACGGCTGGGCCGACCCGGACGTCGCCGGAGCTTCGGCTCAGCGCGGCCTCAACGAGGCGGTGGTGCGGGACATCTCGGCCAAGAAGAACGAGCCGGCCTGGATGCTCGACCTGCGCCTGAAGGGCCTGCGGCTGTTCGAGCGCAAGCCGATGCCGGCCTGGGGCGCCGACCTCACCGGGATCGACTTCAACAACATCAAGTACTTCGTGCGCTCCACCGAGAAGCAGGCCGCCAGCTGGGAGGACCTGCCCGAGGACATCAAGAACACCTACGACAAGCTGGGCATCCCGGAGGCGGAGAAGCAGCGCCTCGTCGCCGGTGTCGCCGCCCAGTACGAGTCCGAGGTGGTCTACCACAAGATCCGTGAGGACCTGGAGGAGCAGGGTGTCCTCTTCCTCGACACCGACACCGCCCTCAAGGAGCACGAGGACGTCTTCAAGGAGTACTTCGGCACGGTGATCCCGGTCGGCGACAACAAGTTCGCCGCGCTGAACACCTCCGTGTGGTCCGGCGGCTCGTTCATCTACGTGCCGAAGGGTGTGCACGTGGAGATCCCGTTGCAGGCGTACTTCCGGATCAACACCGAGAACATGGGCCAGTTCGAGCGGACGCTGATCATCGTCGACGAGGGTGCGTACGTGCACTACGTCGAGGGCTGCACCGCGCCCATCTACTCCTCGGACTCGCTGCACAGCGCCGTGGTGGAGATCGTCGTCAAGAAGAACGCCCGGTGCCGTTACACGACCATCCAGAACTGGTCGAACAACGTCTACAACCTGGTCACCAAGCGCGCCGTGTGCCACGAGGGCGCGACCATGGAGTGGATCGATGGCAACATCGGCTCCAAGGTCACCATGAAGTACCCGGCGGTCTACATGACCGGCGAGCACGCCAAGGGCGAGGTGCTCTCGGTGGCGATGGCCGGCGAGGGGCAGCACCAGGACGCCGGCGCCAAGATGGTGCACGCGGCACCGCACACCAGCAGCACCATCGTGTCGAAGTCGATCGCCCGGGGCGGCGGCCGGACCTCGTACCGGGGCCTGGTGCAGGTGCTGGAGGGTTCGCACAGCAGCGCCAGCACGGTCAAGTGCGACGCCCTGCTGGTCGACACCATCTCCCGCTCCGACACCTACCCCTACGTCGACATCCGTGAGGACGACGTGTCGATGGGGCACGAGGCGACCGTCTCCAAGGTCAGCGAGGACCAGCTCTTCTACCTGATGAGCCGGGGCCTGAGCGAGGACGAGGCGATGGCGATGATCGTGCGCGGCTTCATCGAGCCGATCGCCAAGGAACTGCCCATGGAGTACGCGCTGGAGCTCAACCGCCTGATCGAGCTGCAGATGGAGGGCGCGGTCGGCTGACCCTGGCCGCACCAGAGCACCGGACACCGTCGTCGTAGACACAAGCAAGGACGAGATGACTACCCAGGCTTCCGCGCCGCCCAGCACCAAGTCGCAGGCGCTGCGTTCGTACGATGTCGCCGACTTCCCGGCCCTGACCGGCCTGGAGGAGGAGTGGCGTTTCACCCCGCTCAAGCGGCTGCGTGGGCTGGTCGGTGACGTTCCGACCGCCACTGGCGCGGTGCGGCACGAGTACGCCGACCTGCCCGAGGGCGTGTCCGTGGAGCAGGTCGGTCGCGACGACCCACGGGTCGGCAGCGTGCTCACCCCGTTCGACCGGGTCAGCGCGCTGGCGTACAGCGGGGCCGGGCAGGCGCTGCTGGTGCGGGTGGCGCAGGACGCCGTGATCAGTGGCCCGACCATCCTCCGGGCGGTCGGTGCGGGCGTCGAGGGCCTGGCCTTCGGGCACACGGTCGTCGAGGTGGGCCGGTTCGCCGAGGCGATCCTGGTGCTGGAGCACGTCGGCTCGGCCACCCTCGCGGACAACGTCGAGGTGACGGTGGGCGACGGGGCGAAGCTCACCCTGGTCACCGTGGCCGACTGGGCCGACGACGCGGTGCAGGCGCAGCACCTGAAGGTGCGGTTGGGGCGCGACGCGCGGGTGCTGCACGTCCAGGTCACCCTCGGTGGCGATCTGGTCCGTCAGTACACCACCGTCGAGTACACCGACCGCGGCGGCGAGGCCGAGCTGTACGGCGTCTACTTCGCCGACTCCGGCCAGCACCAGGAGCACCGTCAACTGGTCGATCACACCGTGCCGGACTGCCGCAGCTACGTGGGCTACCGGGGCGCGTTGCAGGGCGAGAGCGCCCGCACCGTCTGGGTCGGCGACGTGCTGATCCGGGCCGAGGCGACCGGCACCGACACGTACGAGATCAACCGGAACCTGCTGCTCAGCGACGGAGCCCGGGCCGACTCCGTGCCGAACCTGGAGATCGAGACCGGCGAGATCGCCGGTGCCGGCCACGCCAGCGCCACCGGCCGCTTCGACGACGAGCAGTTGTTCTACCTGATGGCCCGGGGCATCCCGGAGGCCGAGGCGCGCCGGCTGGTGGTGCGTGGCTTCTTCGCCGAACTGCTGAACAAGATCCCGGTGGAGTCCCTGCGCGAGCGGCTGGGGGACGCTATCGAGGCGCGGCTGACGAAGGCGGGGGCTTGATGATCCGCATCTGCGCCGTCGAGGACGTGCCGAAGGGCACCGTGATCAGCGCGGACGTCGACGGCACCCAGATCGCCCTCGTGCACGGCGAGGATGACCAGTTCTACGCCGTGTTCGACGAGTGTTCGCACGCGGCCGTGGCGCTCTCCGAGGGCGAGGTCGAAGGCTGCACGCTGGAGTGCTGGCTGCACGGCTCCCGTTTCGACCTGCGTACCGGCGAGCCCACCGGGCTGCCCGCCACCGAACCCGTACCCGTCTACCCCGTCGAAGTCCGCGACGGTGACATCTACGTCAGTCTGACGCCGAGCAATGGAGTGACCCGATAATGAGCACCCTGGAGATCCGCGACCTACAGGTGTCGGTGAAGCTGCCCGAGGGTGAGCTCAAGCCGATCCTGCACGGTGTCGACCTGACTGTGAAGTCGGGGGAGACCCACGCGATCATGGGCCCGAACGGCTCCGGCAAGTCGACCCTGGCGTACTCGGTCGCCGGCCACCCGAAGTACGAGATCACCGGCGGCTCGGTGACCCTGGACGGCGAGGACGTCCTGGAGATGTCCGTCGACGAGCGGGCCCGCGCCGGCCTCTTCCTGGCCATGCAGTACCCGGTCGAGGTGCCCGGCGTGTCGGTGGCGAACTTCCTGCGCACCGCCAAGACCGCCATCGACGGCGAGGCGCCGAAGCTGCGCACCTGGGGCGGCGAGCTGCGCGGTGCCATGGAGCGGCTGCACATGGACCCGGCCTTCGCCCAGCGCAACGTCAACGAGGGCTTCTCCGGCGGTGAGAAGAAGCGCCACGAGATCGTGCAGTTGGAGCTGCTCAAGCCCAAGATGGCCATCCTCGACGAGACCGACTCGGGCCTCGACGTGGACGCGCTGCGCGTGGTGAGCGAGGGCGTGAACCGGGTGCGCGACACCGGCGACACCGGCCTGCTGCTGATCACCCACTACACCCGGATCCTGCGCTACATCAAGCCCGACTTCGTGCACGTCTTCGTCGCCGGTCGGATCGTCGAGCAGGGTGGCCCGGAGCTGGCCGACAAGCTCGAGGAGTCCGGCTACGAGCGGTACGCGGCCGGGGCCGGTCCGGCGCGGGTCTGATCTGCGAAGGAAGGGCCGGACACGACGATGACCACCATCGCGATCCCGCCGGGGATGCCGCAGTACGACGACGTGCCCCGCTTCGACGTGGCGGCGGTACGCGCCGACTTCCCGATCCTCGATCGGGAGATCAACGGGCATCCGCTGGTCTACCTGGACAGCGCCAACACCTCGCACAAGCCGCGTCAGGTGCTCGACGTGCTGGCCGAGCACTACGCCCGGCACAACGCCAACGTGTCCCGCTCGGTGCACACGCTGGGCACCGAGGCGACCGAGGCGTACGAGGGGGCCCGGGCGAAGGTCGCCGCATTCGTCAACGCGCCGAGCGTCGACGAGGTGGTCTTCACCAAGAACTCCACCGAGGCGATCAACATCGTGGCGTACGCGTTCTCCAACGCCTCGCTGCGGGCCGACGCCGACCCCCGGCTCCGGCTGGGGCCGGGTGACGAGATCGTCATCTCCGAGATGGAGCACCACTCGAACATCGTCCCGTGGCAGTTGCTGGCCGAGCGCACCGGTGCGACGTTGCGCTGGTTCCCGGTCACCGACAACGGCCGGCTGGACGAGTCGGGCCTGACGGACCTGGTCAACGAGCGGACGAAGATCGTCTCGCTGGTGCACATGTCCAACATCCTCGGCACCGTCAACGCCACCTCACGGATCACCGCCCGGGTCCGCGAGGTGGGGGCGCTGCTGCTGTGGGACTGCTCGCAGTCGGTGCCGCACATGCCGATCGACGTGGTCGACCTGGACGCGGACTTCATCGTCTTCACCGGGCACAAGATGTGCGGCCCGACCGGCATCGGGGTGCTCTGGGGCCGTAAGGAACTGCTGGCGGCGATGCCGCCGGTGTTCGGCGGCGGTTCGATGATCGAGACGGTGACGATGGGCGGCTCCACGTACGCCGCGCCGCCGGCCCGTTTCGAGGCCGGCACCCCGCCGATCGCCGAGGCGGTCGCGCTCGGTGCGGCCGTGGACTACCTCACCGGCATCGGCATGCGGGCGATCCAGTGGCACGAGAAGCAGCTGACCGCGTACGCGTTGGACGCTCTGGGCACCCTGCCCGGCCTGCGGATCTTCGGCCCGGAGGTGCCGGTGGGCCGGGGCGGCACCATCTCGTTCGCGCTCGGCGACGTGCACCCGCACGACGTGGGTCAGGTGCTCGACTCCCTCGGTGTGCAGGTGCGGGTGGGCCATCACTGCGCCCGCCCGGTCTGCACCCGGTTCGGGGTGCCGGCCACCACGCGGGCCTCGTTCTACCTCTACACCACGACCGAGGAGATCGACGCGCTGGTGACGGGGCTGGAGCAGGTGCGGAAGGTCTTCCGGTGAGCCCGGCGACGCAGGAGCCCGGCGAATCGACGGGAGTTCAGCCTGATGCAGCTTGAGACTCTTTACCAGGAGATCATCCTGGATCACTACAAGCACCCGCACGGTCGTGGGCTGCGCGACGCCGCCGATCCGGCCGACCGGGTCGGCGAGGCGCACCACGTCAACCCGACCTGCGGGGACGAGGTCACCGTCCGGGTGGCCACCGACGGTGCGACGCTGCACGACGTGTCGTACGACGGCATGGGCTGCTCGATCAGCCAGGCGTCCGCCAGCGTGCTGCACGATCTGTTGACCGGGCAGGGCGCGGCGGAGGCGTTCGAGGTGCACGAGGCGTTTCTGGCGCTGATGTCCGGTCGTGGCCAGGTCACGCCGGACGAGGACGTGCTCGGGGACGGGGTGGCGTTCGAGGGCGTCGCCCGCTACCCCGCCCGGGTCAAGTGCGCGCTGTTGCCGTGGATGGCGTTCAAGGACGCCGCGGCACGCGCCGGTGTGGGCGCGAGCCCGACGGAGGTGAAGGCATGAGTGAGAACACCGCGACCGAGGCGACCGCGGCGGCCGGCGAAGGCACGGCGGCCGGACCGGTGGCTGACGGCAGCGCCGCGCCGGCTGGCAGCGCTGCGCCGGCCGGCGGCAAGGCCGCCGTCGCCGACATCGAGGAAGCGATGAAGGACGTCGTCGACCCGGAGCTGGGCATCAACGTGGTCGACCTGGGCCTGGTGTACGGCGTACACGTCGACGACCAGAACGTCGCCACCCTGGACATGACCTTGACCTCGGCGGCCTGCCCGCTCACCGACGTGATCGAGGACCAGGCCCGCCAGGCGCTGACCACCGGCCCCGGCGGTGGTCTGGTCAACGACATGCGGATCAACTGGGTCTGGCTTCCCCCGTGGGGACCGGACAAGATCACCGACGAGGGCCGCGACCAGCTCCGCTCGCTCGGGTTCAACGTCTGACAGCTCCTCCGGGCAGGCTCCGGAGTGCTACCTCGGGCGCGGCATCCACCGGATGCCGCGCCCGACGTTTCGCCTCCGCCGTCCGACAAGCGGCGCCGGACGACCGGCATCCGGCCGACGCCGCGGTACCGAGCCTGTCCGGCGGGATCGAGAGGTGTGCCGGCCGGGCCGGAAAATCCGTGGTGCCGGTGCGGCGGGTCACCGAGGATGGCGCGGTGAGTGAGGCGTACCCGATGAAGCTGAGTCCTGTCGCCGTGGCCACCACCGCGCGCCGACAGCGGCTGGCACCGGGCCGCGTCTCGGCACGGCTTCTGTCGTGACCGGCGCGTTCCTCGCCGGTCTGGTCGCCGGTTACGGCGTGGCCGTCCCGGTCGGCGCGATCGCCGTGCTCATCCTCGGGCTCACCGCGCGGACCTCGTTCCGGGTCGGTTCGGCCGCCGCGCTCGGGGTGGCCACCGCCGACGGGCTGTACGCCGGTGTCGCGGCGCTCGGTGGCGCGGTGGTCGCGGGCTGGCTCGCGCCGGTCGCCGGGCCGCTGCGACTGGTCGGCGCGACGGTGCTGCTCGCTCTCGCCGCCCACGGCGCGTGGCGCGCCCTGCGGGTGCGCGGCCCACGCCGTTCCCCGGACCACGTACCGACCCCTGTGGCGCACTCGTCGGCGGGCGGCCCGGGCCGGTCAGGGGCGGCCGAGGCCACCACGGGGTCCGGGCCACAATTGGCGCGGCGTGGACTGGACACACCGGCGCGGACGTTCGTCGGAATCCTCGCGCTGACCCTGCTCAATCCGGCCACCATCGTCTACTTCACGGCCCTGGTGCTCGGCCGGGCGGAACTGGGTGGCTCCGGAACCGCCGTCGCGGCGGTCTTCACTCTCGGAGTGTTCCTCGCCTCGGCCAGTTGGCAGCTGCTCATCGCCGGCGGCGGCTCGCTGATCGGGCGGGTGCTCACCAGCGACCGTGGCCGGCTGGTCACCGCCCTGCTGTCCAGCGCGATCATCACCGTGCTCGCCGTCGGCATGCTCCTCGGTGGCTGACCCGAGCCGGCCGTGCCGTACGGTCGGGTGATGAGCAGCCGACCCGCCGCCGGGGGCGGCCGGTGGGTGGAGGTCGATCCGGACCGCGCCGCTCGCTGGTGCACCGGCTTCGCCGACCGGCACGGCCCGCCCACCGCCTGCGCGCAGGCGTACGGCCTGCTGCTGTCCGCTCCGGACGGTGCCACCGCCGAACTGCACACCCCTCCGGGTGCGCCGGTCGTTCCGGATTTGGACGCCTTCGTGCGGGAGGTCGTCGCGCCGCGCCGGATCGGACTGTTGCTGGCCCGCAAAGGTGCGGTGGCGATGGGGGTCGCCGAGGGGACCCGGCTGAGCGTGCACAAGGTGGATACCCGCTACGTGCAGGGACGTACCGCCGCCGGTGGTTGGTCGCAGCAGCGTTTCGCCCGCCGCCGGGACAACCAGACGAAGGCGGCGCTGGCCGAGGCGGCGGATCTTGCCGTACGCCTGCTGCTGCCGGCGGCCGACCGGCTCGACGCGCTGGTCGCCGGTGGCGACCGGCGGGCGGTGGACACCGTGCTGGCCGACCGTCGGCTCGCCCCGCTGTCCGCGCTGCGCGCCGATCGCCTGCTCGATGTCCCGGAACCCCGGTACGCGGTACTTGTCGCCGCTGTCGCCGCCGCCCGGTCGGTTCGCATTCTGGTCCGCGAACCGCAGACGGAGGCCGGCCGCTAGGACACCGCACGGTGATGGCTGGTTCGTCGCGCGGACACGGGCCCGGTCACGAGTGACCGGGCCCGCTGGGCGTCGGTTCGTCAGACCGCGCCGCTGAACGTGTCGCAGGAGGCCGGATCGCCGCTTTCGTAGCCCCGGTTGAACCACTGCTTACGCTGGTCCGACGAGCCGTGCGTGAACTCCTCCGGGTTCACCGGCCGGTCGGCGCGCTTGGAGATGGCGTCGTCACCGATCGCCTCCGCGGTGTCGATCGCCTCGGCGATGTCCCGCTCGGTGATGCTGGTGAAGATCTTCTGGCCGCTGTCGTCGGCCGTGCCGGTGGCGTTCTTCGCCCAGGCTCCCGCGTAACAGTCGGCCTGCAACTCCAGGCGTACCGACAGGTCGTTGGCGTTTCCCGGGTCGCGTTGCTGCTGGCGGCGCACCTGTTCGTTGGTGCCGAGCAGGTTCTGCACGTGGTGGCCGTACTCGTGGGCCAGCACGTACGGCTGGGCGAACTCGCCCTCGGCGCCGAGCTGCGTGGCGAGCACCTCGTAGAAGGAGAGGTCGATGTAGACAAGCGAGTCGGCCGGGCAGTAGAACGGGCCGACGCCGGAGTCGGCCTGGCCGCAGGCGGTGTTGACGGCCTGGCTGAAGAAGACGGTGCGGGTCGGGCGGTACTGCTCGCCGAGTGCCTGCGGCAGGGCGGTGCGCCAGTACGCCTGGATCGAGTTGACGTAGAGGGTGTTGCGGCAGTCGAGTTGCTCAAGGGCGTTCTCGGCGGCGCAGCGCTGCTCCAGCGCGGCGTTGTCGCCCTGCTCCTCACCGCCGGTCATGGCGTTCAGGCCGAAGCCGCCACCGACGAGGGCCACCAGCACGGCGATGACGATGCCGACGATGCCGCCGCGCCCGCCGCCGATCGGGATGGGGATGCCCATCCCGCCGCCTCCGCCGCTGCCTCGCCGGTCCTCCACCTGGCTGGTGTCGATCCATGCGTTCTCGTTCAGCTCCATGGTGACCCCGATCAGTCGGTGGCTCGTGGGCCGGAACCGGTCCGGTCGGCGATCCGGTACCCGACGATCTTGGTCGGTAATCCGCGTGGGGTGCCGGCCGACGCCGAGTACACTTGGTGCCGTGCTGCGCTGCGAAGGCTGAACGCCCCGCGCCGACGGGTCACCACGATCCGCCGGCGCTTTCGTGTGCCCTGAGTCAGCCCTTCGGATCCCGAAAGCGAGTACCTAAAAATGATCTCTGCTACCGGCCTGGAACTGCGCGCCGGAGCCCGGATTCTGCTGTCCGACACCACGCTGCGGGTGCAGCCCGGTGACCGGATCGGCCTGGTCGGGCGCAACGGTGCGGGTAAGACCACCACTTTGAAGGTGCTCGCCGGGGAGGGCCAGCCGTACGCCGGGCAGGTCGACCGGCGCAGCGCCGTCGGCTACCTCCCGCAGGACCCGCGTACCGGTGACCTGGACGTGACCGGCCGCGATCGGGTGCTCTCCGCCCGGGGCCTGGATGCGCTGATGGCCGGGATGAAGGACCTGGAGGCGCGGCTCGCCGAGGATGGCGACGAACGCCTGGTGCGCCGCTACGGCGCGCTGGAGGACCAGTTCGCCGCGCTCGGCGGGTACGCGGCGGAGGCCGAGGCGGCCCGCATCTGCGCCAACCTGGGGTTGCCCGACCGGGCCCTGGCACAGACCATCGGCACCCTCTCCGGCGGTCAGCGTCGCCGCATCGAGCTGGCCCGGATCCTGTTCCGGGACGCGGGCGAGAACGGCGGCGGGATCCTGCTGCTGGACGAGCCCACAAACCACCTGGACGCCGACTCGATCACCTGGTTGCGGGGTTTCCTCGCCAACCACAAGGGCGGGTTGATCGTGATCTCCCACGATGGGGATCTGCTGGAGTCGGTGGTGAACAAGGTGTGGTTTCTGGACGCCACCCGCAGCGTGGTCGACGTCTACAACCTGGGTTGGAAGGCGTACCTGGAGGCGCGGGAGACCGACGAGCGTCGCCGCCGCCGGGAGCGGGCAAACGCCGAGAAGAAGGCCGGCGCGCTGATGGCCCAGGCCGACAAGATGCGGGCCAAGGCCACCA
Organism: Micromonospora sp. NPDC000442; assembly: GCF_042898635.1. Taxonomy (NCBI): domain Bacteria; kingdom Bacillati; phylum Actinomycetota; class Actinomycetes; order Micromonosporales; family Micromonosporaceae; genus Micromonospora; species Micromonospora sp. NPDC000442. The sequence goes on from NZ_JBIAYZ010000007.1 coordinate 333,387, forward strand.
AGACGGTCGCCGCGCAGAACATGGCCCGCCGCGCCGAACGGCTGATGTCCGGTCTGGAGGAGGTACGCGTCGCCGACAAGGTGGCCAAGGTGCGTTTCCCCGCGCCCGCGCCGTGCGGCAAGACGCCGCTGACCGCGACCGGCCTGTCCAAGTCGTACGGCTCGTTGGAGATCTTCACTGACGTGAACGTGGCGGTGGACCGGGGTTCCCGGGTGGCCATCCTCGGGCTCAACGGCGCCGGCAAGACCACCCTGTTGCGGATGCTCGGTGGCCTGCTGGAGCCGGACACCGGCGAGGTGTGCCCCGGTCACGGCCTGCGACTGGGTTACTACGCTCAGGAGCACGAGACGCTGGATGTGGAGCGGACCGTGCTGGAGAACATGCGGGCCGCGGCGGTCGAGCAGACCGACACCGAACTGCGGAAGATCCTGGGCGCCTTCCTTTTCTCTGGCGAGGACGTCGACAAGCCCGCCGGGGTGCTCTCCGGCGGGGAGAAGACCCGGCTGGCCCTGTCCACCCTGGTCTGCTCGGGCGCCAACGTGCTGCTGCTCGACGAGCCGACCAACAACCTGGACCCGGTCAGCCGGGAGCAGGTGCTCGACGCCATCGCCCGCTACCCGGGCGCGATCGTGCTGGTCACGCACGACCCGGGCGCGGTTCTCGCGCTCAAGCCGGACCGGGCGATCCTGCTGCCCGACGGCGATGAGGACGCCTGGAGCGACGACCTGCTGGAACTGGTCGAGCTGGCATGAGCCGCCGGCGGCGTCACCTATCGGGAAGCTGACATTGCATAGCGTGTCGGTTGGCGAATAGTTGATATCTGGCGCATGATCGTTCGAGACGGTCTAATAGGTGGGACCGTATCCGAACCGCACAGTCTGGGACGTGAGGACACAGCATGGCAGCCACTGGCACAGCCACCAGCACTGAGAAGGGTCGCCGGATCGTCGGAGCCGAGCGTCAGACGCTCGCGAAGGACCTCGTCAAGCGGTACACCGGGGGCGAGAGCATCCGGGCGCTCGCGGCCTCGACCGGGCGATCGTACGGGTTCATCCACCGCGTACTCACCGAGTCCGGGGTGCAGCTGCGGCAGCGCGGCGGCGCCCGGCGCCGCAAGAAGGCGTGACCCGCCCGTCAGCGTCGTCCAGCAGCACTGCCATCACCACCGCGACCCGGGCCGCCTGGTGACCGCCGAGGCGACCGGGGTCCGGCTGGAATGCGACGGGCCGGTCGCCACGGTCACCCTGTGCCGGCCCGACGTGCTCAACGCCCAGACCCCGGCGATGTGGCGCGCGATGAGCGATTTCTCCCGGGAGCTTCCCGGTGACGTGCGGGTGGTCGTGGTACGCGGCGAAGGGCGGGCCTTCTCCGCCGGTCTCGACCTGGCGGTGGCCGGTGCCTCCGGCCCCGGTTCCTTCGCCGAGCTGACCACCCTGCCGGAGCAGGAGTGCGCCGACAAGATCGCTGAGTACCAGGGCGGGTTCACCTGGCTGCACCGTCCGGACGTCATCTCGATCGCCGCCGTCCGGGGGCATGCCATCGGCGCCGGTTTCCAACTCGCCCTCGCCTGCGACCTGCGGGTGCTGGCCGAGGACGCGACGTTCTCCATGGCCGAGGTGACGTTGGGCCTGGTCCCCGACCTGGCCGGCACCAAGCGCCTGGTCGAGCTGGTCGGCTACGCCCGCGCGCTGGAGATCTGCACCACCGGGCGGCGGATGGACGCCGCCGAGGCCGACCGGATCGGGCTGGCCACCCTGGTGGTTCCCACCACCGAGCTGGACGACGCGGTACGTGACCTGGCCGCTGGGCTGCTCGCCCACAACCGGGACGCCGTTGTCGAGATCAAGGCGCTGCTCGCCGGAGCCGCTGGGCGTACCCACGCCGAGCAGCAGCGCGCCGAGCGGGAGGCGCAGACGCGACGGCTGCGGGACCTCGCCGGACGGGGCGAATAGTAAGGACCGTTCGGGAAGATCCGGGTTACTCGCGTGGTTGTCGTAGTCATCGGGAGAATTGACCCGACGGTGTACGACGTCCTGACCCGGAGGTGAGCGTGTCCAACCACATGGCCGCTGGCGGCATGGGCGGTTGGAGCATGCTCCGCTCGATGCGTAGCCAGGACGACATCTCCGAGCACCGGCTGAAGCGCGGTGTCGCCCGCCGGATCGTGGCCTTCGCCCAGCCTTACCGACGCGACATCGTCGTCTTCCTGCTGACCGTGATCGTCGCCGCGGTGATCGGGGTGGCGACCCCGCTGCTGGCCGGCGACGTGATCGACGCGATCACCCGGGGTGGTTCCGAGGCCGGGGCGCTGGTGATCCGGCTGGCCATGTTCATCGCCGCGCTCGCGGTCGCCGACGCTCTCCTGTCGCTGGCCCAACGGTGGTATTCGGCCCGCATCGGCGAAGGCATCATCCTCGACCTGCGTACCCGCGTCTACGACCACGTGCAGCGGATGCCGTTGCAGTTCTTCACCCGGACCCAGACCGGTGCCCTGGTCAGCCGGCTCAACAACGACGTGATGGGCGCCCAGCGGGCCTTCACCTCGACGCTGTCGGGCGTGGTCAGCAACGTGATCCAGCTGGTCCTCACCGCCGCCGTGATGCTCACCCTCTCCTGGCAGATCACGGCGCTGTCACTGGTGCTGCTGCCGGTGTTCATCATCCCGGCGCGTCGGGTGGGCCGGCGGCTGGCCGAGATCACCCGCGAGTCGTACGACCTCGACGCCAAGATGAACGCGACGATGACCGAGCGGTTCGGGGTCGCCGGCGCGTTGCTGGTGAAGCTCTTCGGCCGACCCGACGCCGAGGCGGCCCGCTTCGCCGCCCGCGCCGAACGGGTCCGCGACATCGGCATCACCTCCGCGATGTATTCGCGGACCTTCTTCGTGGCCATGCTGCTGGTGGCCTCGCTGGCCCAGGCCCTGACCTACGGCCTGGGCGGCTGGCTCGCGGTCAGCGGCGAGGTCAGCGCCGGCACCGTGGTGACCCTCGCGCTGCTGCTGACCCGCCTCTACGGCCCGCTCACCGCGCTGAGCAACGTCCGGGTGGACGTGATGAGCGCGCTCGTCTCGTTCGACCGGGTCTTCGAGGTGCTCGACCTGCAACCGGGCATCAAGGAACGACCCGACGCGGTGCGGATCCCCCAGGGCGCGGGGACGGTCGAGTTCCGCGACGTCCGGTTCCGCTACCCGAGCGCTGCCGAGATCTCCCTCGCGTCGCTGGAGGAGGTCGCCGCGCTGGATCGTACGGTAAACGAACCGGTGCTCAAGGGCGTCTCGTTCAGCGTCGAGCCGGGGCAGATGGTGGCGCTGGTCGGGCCCTCCGGCGCCGGCAAGTCCACGCTGTCCATGCTGATCTCCCGCATCTACGACGTGACCGACGGGCAGGTGCTGGTCGGCGGCGTCGACGTCCGGGACGCCCGGCTCGACTCGCTGCGCGACGAGATCGGGGTGGTGACCCAGGATTCGCACCTGTTCCACGAGACCATCGCGGAGAACCTGCGCTACGCCAAGCCGGATGCCACCGACGACGAGCTGTGGGCGGCCCTCGCCGGGGCGCAGGTCGTCGACCTGGTCAGGTCGCTGCCGGACGGGCTCGAAACCACCGTCGGTGAGCGTGGATACCGCTTCTCCGGTGGCGAGAAGCAGCGCATCGCCATCGCCCGGCTGCTGCTCAAGGCACCGTCGATCGTGATCCTCGACGAGGCGACCGCGCACCTGGATTCGGAGAGCGAGGCGGCGGTGCAACGGGCGCTGTCGGTGGCATTGACCGGGCGCACCGCCCTGGTGATCGCCCACCGGCTCTCCACCGTCCGGGACGCCGACCAGATCCTGGTCCTCGACGACGGCCGCATCGTGGAGCGGGGCCGCCACGACGAGTTGGTCGCGGTCGGCGGTCTCTACGCTGAGCTGTACCGCACCCAGTTCGCGGTGGCGGACTCGCCCACCCCGTACGCCGACGCCACCGGCCCGGAGCCGGTGGTCATCCCCACCCGGGAGTACGTCGCCGACGAGGCCATGCCGCCCGCCGCCGCCAACTGAGGGCTGCTGGTCCAGACCGACAGCCGGGCCGCCCGGTTCACCCGAGGGTCGCCGAGTGGAGTTCGGCGAAGGCGGCGCCGAGGGTCTGCGGGGTGTAGTGGGCGTTCAGGCCGCTGGGGTTGGGCAGCACCCACAGCCGGGCATCGGCCAGTTGTTCCGGTTGCGGCCCGAACACCGCCTTCGGTCGAGCGAAGCCGATCCGGTACGCGGTCACCCCGACCACCGCGACCCAGCGCGGCCGGTGCCGGGCCACCTTGTCGGTGAGCTGCTGCGCGCCGTCGACCAGTTCGGCGGCGGTCAGTTCGTCGGCGCGGGCGCTGGCTCGGGCCACCATGTTTGTGATCCCGAGCCCGAGGGCCGGCAGTTTGTCCTGCTCGCTGGGGTGCAGCAGGCGGGGGGTGAACCCACCCCGGTGCAGCGCGGGCCAGAACCGGTTGCCGGGGCGGGCGAAGTGCCACCCGGTCGCGGCGGACCAGAGCCCCGGGTTGATCCCGACGAAGAGCACGTCCAGCCCGACGGCGATGATGTCCGGGATGGTCTTATCGGCCGCGGCGGACAGCTCCTCGCGGCTCGGGCGCGGGTACGGTCGTGGCTGCGGCTGCTCGCGCCCCGGCCGGGACGGGTCGGTCGACCTGCCCTGGGTGGCCCGCCGGTCGCGGCGGGGTGGCTGACCGGTGGTCACAGGCCGCGCAGCGCGCCGCCGTCGACCGGAACGGTGACGCCGGTGAGGTAGCTGGCCGCGGGGGAGAGCACGAAGGCGGCGACCCGACCGAATTCCGCGGGGTCACCGATGCGGCGCAGCGGGATGGCGGCCTCCGCCTCGGCCCGGGCCCGCTCCGGGTCGCCGGAGGCGGCGAAGAGTTCCCGGTTGCGGTCGGTCAGGATCCGCCCCGGCAGCAGCCCGACCACCCGTACGCCCCGTGGGCCGTACTCGTCGGCGACGTCCTTGGCAACGCCGGCCAGACCCGGCCGCAGGCCGTTGGAGATGCCCAGCCCGGGTACCGGGCCGCGGGCCGAGGTGGAGAGCACCAGCGCGATGGCACCGCCGTCGGGCAGGGCGGCGGCGACCGTCCGTACCGTGCGGACGCTACCGAGGAAGACGGTCTCGAAGGACTGCCGCCACTGCTCGTCGTCGACCGACGCGGCGCTGCCGGCGGGCGGTCCGCCGACGGAGACCAGGGCACCGTCGACGCGGCCGAAGTGACGCTGCGCGGTGGTCAGTAGCCGCTCGGGTGTCGCCGGGTCCGCCAGGTCGGCGGTGACGCCGACGGCCCGGTCGGGCCCGCCGAGGCCGGCCACGGCGGCCTCCACCGCGTCGGCGTGCCGGGCGGAGAGCACCACCCGGGCACCGTCGGCCACCAGGCACTGCGCGGTGGCGTAACCAAGCCCACGGGAGGCCCCGGTGAGCACGTACACCCGATCGGTCAGTCCGAGATCCATGCCGATGATCCTGCCCCAGCCCGCCCGGCGGGAAACAGCCCCGGTCCCGTGCCGGGAGTCGGCTTCAGGGACGGGCCGGACGTAGCAGCCGTACCCGGCCGGCGACCTGGACGGCGATCGCGCCGCCGACCCGTCCGAGGGCGGGGGACCGGCGGCGGCGCGGTGCCTGGTACCCGTCGTAGCGGAACTCCGCCTCCCGGACGGCCAACTCCTCGGCGCCCAGTGCCGGCAGGGCGGCGCGGGCGTGCAGCGCACGGGCCAGGTCCCAGCCGTCGCGTAGCCCGCCGCCGGTGGGTCGGTCGGCCGCCCATTCGATGAACATCGTCGACCAGGTGGGGCCGAGCCCGGCGGCGAGCAGCGGCCAGTGCCGGGCGACCTCGCCGGCCCGCTTGCGCAGCAACGCGGCACGGGCAGCGGCCAACGGGCCGGGTGCGAAGCCGGGCGGCGGCGGACCGCCGGCCACCAGGGTCGCGACCAGTTCCGCCTGTCGCGAGGCGAGCGTCGCGGTCGCCTTCTCGACCGGCGTCGCGGCTGGCGTCCCGGTCGGGCCGTCCGGTCCCGCCCCGGCCGTTGTCACGTCACCACCGGGAAGCCGCAGGCGGCGGCGACGGCGTCCAACTCGGTGCGTAGCTCGGCCGCCGCCGGGTAGTGCCCGTCGCGTTCCAGCAGCGCCGCCGGTGGGCGGTGCCGGGCGCACAGCTCGGCGAGCAGCCCCAACACGTCCGGCCCGATCGGGTCGGTGTGCGTGTCGTGGTAGAAGCCGCCACGCTCCGCGCCGCCCGCGACGTGCAGGTACGCCACCCGTTCCAGCGGCAGCCGGTCCAGCAGGGCGAGTGGGTCGGTGCCGCGGTTGCGGGCGTTGGCGTACACGTTGGCGACGTCGAGCAGCAGCAGCGCTCCGGTGCGGTCGAGGATCTCGTTGAGGAACGCTGCCTCGTCGAGTTCGTCGTCCGGCCAGTCGAACAGGGCGGCGATCGGTTCCAGGGCGATCGGCACCGGCAGGTCCGCCTGGGCACGGATGATGTTGGCGCAGATCGCGTCGACCGCTTCGTAGCTGCGGGGCAGTGGCAGCAGGTGGCCCGCCTCCAGGCCGCCGGCCCGGACGAAGGCGATGTGCTCACTGACCAGCGGAGCGGCCAACAGCTTTGCGACCGCTGCCAGGTGAGCGACCCGGGCCGGGTCGACCGGTTCCGCGCCGCCGAGGGAGAGCCGCACGCCGTGCGGTACCACGGTGACGCCGCGTTCCCGCAGCTCGACCAGGTCGTCCGGGGGTGGTCCGGCGGTCGGTACCGATTCGGCGATCACCTCGACGAAGCGCAGGCCGGGCAACTCGGCGACGAATCCGGCGATCTCCGGGCGCCAGCCGATGCCCACCCCGTGCGGGGGGTTCATCCGCCGCACCCACCGCCGCAGCCACCACCACCGCAGCTGCCGCCGCTGCAACTGGCGCCCGCGGTGCCGCCGCCGCCACACCCGCCGGTGGACGTCGCGCCGCCGGCCACAGCTTGGCGTTGAATCTCGGCCTGCTGGGCGAAGGTCGGATCAAGTGCCCAGAGTGACGCGGTGCCGTAGAGAGCCACCGCCATGGCGGCTCCCGTCGCCCCGTAGGTGGCGTACGCCGGGTTCGCGGTGGGTGCGAGGTGCCGGTTGCGCTGGCGCAGTGTCCGCAGGGCGGCCTCGGCTGCCCGGGTACGGCGGGGCACCCGGACGAGCAGCACGGTGGTCAGTACGGCGAGCGCGAGGACGGTGAGCACCAGGTACCAGACCGGGCGGTCGTTGGCGAGCCCGGCGACGATCCGGGCGACACCGAGCATCAGTAGGGCGACCAGCAGCAGCGGACCGTGCCGTAGGGCGGCCCGCCGGTCCGGACCGATCGCGAGACCGCGCTGGTCGAGGCCGTCGCGCAGTTCGGTGACGGCGCGCTCGACCCACTCGGTGCGCCGCACCTCCCGGGCCAGGGTGCGCTGCGTCGCGGCGTAGTGGATGGCCCGGTCGAGTTGGGTGGCGGCGGGCGGCAGCGGACCGTCGGCGGTCAGCCGGCGGTCCGGGTCGACGCCGATCGCGCCCTGGCTGCGCAGCGCGCCGAGCGAGGTCCAGACGGCGAAGTCGTCGCCGCCGTTGAGGTAGGCGACCTGTTGGGGGTTCAGCTGGTCGGCGGGAGGAGCGACCCGGCCGCCCAGCAGCGCCCGGCGGCGGATCAGCACGACGGCGACGGCGATCACCGTAGCCACCAGGTAGAGCGTGATGAAGGTGGGACCGGGAACACCCCAGGTGTCGTAATCGACCGCGAAACCCGTCATGGCCTGCTCCTGTCACGCGAGGGAACGCGGCTTCATTGTGGAGCGGCGATGCCAGCATCCGGCTGCCCGGACGGTCGAGTTATCTTCTCGTTACCTGACGAGGTCAGCGTCGGCGCACCGCTTCCTCGACCAGGTCGAGCACTGCGCCCAGGTCACCGGCCGGTCGGCCCATGGCCAGGTGCAGCACCAGTCCGTCGTAGGCGAGTTCGAGGAACCGGGCCAGCACGTCGATGGGGATGTCCTCGCGGAGTACGCCGGCCTCCCGTTGACGGGCCAGCCGGTCCCGGGTCGCCTCGGCGATGGCGGCCGACCGCTGTGCCCAGCGGGTGGCGAAGGCCGGGTCGGTACGCAGTCGTCGTGACACCTCCAGTTGGCTGCCCAGCCAGCCGGTGGTGTCCGGGGAGACCGCCCGGGCGAGCAGGTCACGCATCACCTGGACCAGTCCGTTGCGGGCGACCGTCTCCACCATCGTGGCCGCGTCGTCCTCGGCGACGGCGAGGAAGAGCGAGTCCTTGTCCCGGAAGTGGTGGAAGATGGCTCCACGGGAGAGGCCGGTGGCCTCCTCCAGGCGCCGCACGGTCGCGCCCTCGTAGCCGTGCCGGGCGAAGCAGGCTCGCGCGGCGGCGAGGATTTCCTGTCGGCGGGCGTCGAGCTGATCCTGGCTTACTCTGGGCACGTGTCGATCGTGTCAGCTCCCCCGGGCTGCCGCAAACCGTACGTACGGCTTGGTTCCGGTAGCCGCGTGCGACCGCTGTCCCGGACCGACACCACCGCGTAACCTTCCGCCCTGTCGGCGAGGTGCCCGATTCCCGTAAGGTGCCCGAGTGCCGCTGCTCCTGCTGGACCTGGACAACACCCTGCTCGACCGGGCCGGGCCGTTCCGCACCTGGGCAGAGCGCTTCCTCGACGGCGTCGGAGCGCCACCGCACGACATCGAGTGGCTGTTGTCCATCGACGCGGACGGATTGACGGATCGCTGGGACGTGGCGGACGCGATCCGGGACCGTTACCGGTTGCGGATCCCCTCCATCGACCTGGTGGAGGAACTGCACGACGGGGTGGTCGAGTTCACCCGGCTGGACCCGCTGGTGGCGTGCGCCCTGCGGATCGCCGACGACGCCGGCTGGATGCCCGTCGTGGTGAGCAACGGCGCGGTTCGGCAGCAGGACGCCAAGATCCGACGTACCGGGTTGGACCGGTACATCGCCGACTGGGTGATTTCCGAGGAGGCCGGGGTCAGCAAGCCCAACCCCCGCATCTTCGCGCTCGCCGCGCAGCGGGCCAGAATGCCGCTGCGCGGCGCCTGGGTGGTCGGGGACAGCCCGGAGGCGGACATCGGCGGAGCCACCGCTGTCGGCCTGCCCAGCATCTGGCTGCACCGGGGGCGTCCCTGGACCGACGCCCGGTTCGCACCCACGACGACGGTGGACACCGTGATCGCCGCCATCGCCGAGATCATGGGTGCCTGAGTCGCGCTAATTCGGTTGACCCGATCGGTGCCGCCGACGAGCATGGTCCGCGCATCGTGCACTCCGGGCGTGCGCCCGGTCGAGGAGAGGGGGTCGGTCATGGCCGTCTTCGCAGGTCACTTCCTGCCTCCCCACAACTCGACCAAGGGATTACCAGCGCCATGCGCGACCAAGACTTTCCGGCGCCCGAGCGCCGTATCCGCGGCCGACGCCGCTTCGACGACGACGAACCACAGTTTCTGAAGCGCGGCCGACCGACCGGCCCCGCTCCCACCGATCCCGACGGGCCCGACCCGGAGACCGACGAAACGTGGTCCTCCTGGGACGACGCGTTGCACGGTCCGCAGCCTCACCCGGACTGGCTGATCACCGAGCTGGCCGCGAAGGACACCGAACTCGGTGTGCTCAAGACCGGCAAGGAGGCCGACGTGCACCTGGTGCGCCGGGGCCTTCCCGGCACCGACCGCTCCTGCCTGCTGGCGGCGAAACGCTACCGGGATCCCCGGCACCGGCTGTTCCACCGGGACGCGGGGTATCTCGAAGGGCGGCGGGTACGCCGCTCACGTGAGATGCGGGCGATGACCGGCCGGACCGCGTTCGGACGGCAGATGATCGCCGGACAGTGGGCGGCGGCGGAGTTCGCCGCCCTGAGCCGGCTCTGGGAGGTCGGCCAGCGCTACGGCACCATCACCGTGCCGTACCCGGTGCAGTTGCGGGGCACCGAGCTGATGCTGGAGTTCCTCGGCGACGCCGACGAGGGACGCGCCGCACCCCGGCTGGCCGAGTTGCGCCCATCCCCGGCCGAGCTACGGGGGCTGTGGGGGCAACTGGTCGACGCACTTGTCGTCCTCGCCCGGGCCGGGTACGCGCACGGCGACCTGTCGCCGTACAACCTGCTGGTGCACGCGGGGCGACTGGCGCTGATCGACCTGCCACAGGTGGTCGACGTGGTGGTGAACCCGCAGGGGCGGGAGTTCCTGGCCCGCGATGTTCGGATCGTCGCCACCTGGTTCGCCGCCCGGGGCCTGCCGGCGGACCTGGTGGACCCGATGGTGCTGACCGAACTGCTGTGCCGCGAGGCCGGTCTGGCCTGACCGGTGGGCTCCGGGTGGTGCTGAGCGCCACCCGGAGCCCTCTGCGGCTACGGGATCCTGCACATCCCGGACCGCCTGGCGCACACCACCGCCGACCCGGCGACCGCAGGGCTGGTGGACGGCCTGCTCGTGGTGCTCGACGCGGTGTCGGCCTTCCTCGGCCGGACCGCGAGGTGCGGGCGAGCGGGATTCACTGCAGATACCGTTCGACCTCCGACACCGGGCGGGCGCCCTGGGCCTCGGGATCGCCGTGGGCCTGCCGAGCGGCGCGGCGGCGGCGCAGCAGATCCCAGCACTGGTCGAGGGACTCCTCCAGCTCACGCAGGCGGGTACGGGCCTCGTCGTCGGTGCCCGTCTCGTGGGTCTGGGCCGCTGCGCGCAGCCGGTGCTCCTCGTCAACCAGATCCGAGATCCGGTTCAGAATGGTCTTGTCGTCCATGTCCCTGAGCCTGGCACAGCGGGACCGACCACGGCTCGTATTCCCGTCGGCGAATCGCACGGACGGGCCACGTGCCCCGGCGGTCACCCACCGCCGCTCATCGTACGGGCGGTGGGTGCGGCTGGCGCTCGGTGCCGCCGGACCGCCTCTGAACGGTGCACCGGCGGCGGGGTGACCCGGCCGACCAGGACATGATCACGAGCGCTTGAGTTGATGCGTTGACGTTGTTAGGTTGCGCCGGGGTCGGTGTGCTGTGTGGCTCGCTCCTGACTGACCGGTCAACTAGCTCAGGGCCAGGGACGGTGTGATGGGTTCCCGCAGTACGAAGCTGCGTGCCAAGGCGGTGGCCGTGCTGGCCACGCTGGTGGCGCTCGGCAGCTTCGCCGCCTGGGTCACCGTCCGCGATGGAGCGAACCTGCTCGGTGTGCAGGCGCTCGACGCGCAGGTGTTCGATCCCACCGAGCCGCTGCTGTTGCAGTTGCAGCTGGAACGGCGCACCTCGCTTGTCTATCTCGGACGCCCGCAGGAGGCGCAGCTCGACGAGCTGACGCGGCTGCGTGAGCGCACCGACCAGTTGGCCGCCGAGTTCGCCGCGTCGACCGACAACTGGCAGGTCGGCCTGTTCGGCAGCGGCGCGCTGCACGACCGCATCGCGGAACTGGAGCAGCAACTGGCCGCGCTGTCCGACACGCGTACCGCCGTCGACGGGCGCAACATCGGCCGCACCGACGCCGGTGCGGCGTTCACCGAGCTGATCGCGTCGATCTACGAGGTGTACGACGAACTCGGCAATCTCGACGACGACCAGGTCACCGAGGACACCGCACAACTGATCCGGCTCAACCGGGCCCGGGAGCTGTTGTCCCAGGAGGACGCCATGCTGGCCGGTGTGCTCGCCGCGGGTCGGATCACCTCGGTCGAGCGGGCCGAGTTCACCCGGGTCGTCGGTGCCCGTCAGTTCGTCGCCGAGCAGGCGATCGCCCGGCTGCCCGATGCTGATCAGCGTCGCTACGAGCAGATGGTCACCGGGGCGAACTTCCGGCGGCTGGCCGATCTGGAATCCCAGATCATGAACGGCAACGGCACCTCCCGACTGCCGTTCTCGACCTCGGACTGGTCCGACGCCACCGGGCCGGCGCTGATCGAGATCGGTGACGTGGTGCTGGCCGGCGGCGACGACATCGTCAAGAGAGCCACGCCGGTCGCGATCGGTGTCATCGTCCGGCTGGTCCTCGTCGCCGGTCTCGGCCTGCTCGCGGTCATCGCCTCGGTGGTCGCCTCGATCACCACGGCACGGGCCCTGGGGCAGCAGTTGCAACGACTGCGCGACGCGGCGGTCCAGCTCGCCAACGAACAGTTGCCTAGTGTGGCGGAGCGGCTCGGGCGCGGTGAGCAGGTGGACGTCGCCAGGGAGGTGCCGCCGCTGCGCTTCGGTGACGACGAGATCGGCCAGGTGGGTCGGGCCTTCAACGTGGTGCAGGAGGGCGCTGTCCGTACCGCGGTCGAGCAGGCCGAGCGGCGTCGGGCCGTACGCGAGGTGTTCCTGAGCCTGGCCCGGCGCACCCAGGCCCTGGTGCACCGCCAGCTCACCCTGCTCGACTCGATGGAGCGGCGCGAGCAGGACGCCGAGGAGTTGGCGGACCTGTTCCGCGTCGACCACCTGGCCACCCGGATGCGACGGAACGCGGAGAACCTGATCGTGCTCTCCGGCTCCACCCCCGGCCGGGCCTGGCGGCGTAGCGTCCCGATGGTGGACGTGGTCCGGGGCGCGGTCGGTGAGGTCGAGGACTACGCCCGCGTCACGGTGCTCTCGATCGGCGGTGTATCGCTGGCCGGGCGGGCCGTCGGTGACGTCATCCACCTGCTCGCCGAACTGATCGAGAACGGACTCGCGTTCTCGCCGTCACACACCAGCGTCGAGGTACGCGGACAGCTCGTCGCCAACGGATTCGCCGTCGAGATCGAGGACCGCGGCCTGGGCATGACCGAGCAGGATCGCGCCGCCGCCAACCACCGCATCGTCGACCGCTCCGAGCTGAACCTCCCCGACGCGTCCCGGCTGGGCCTGTACCTGGTTAGCCGGTTGACCGACCGGCACGGCGTACAGGTGCGGCTCAAGGAGTCGGCGTACGGCGGGACGACCGCCGTGGTGTTGATCCCGGGTGATCTGATCGTGGACGAGGCCGAGCCGAGCGTGACGGGGGGAAACCCGGCGGCTCCCACCGCGCGACCGGCGGCCGATCCCGCCGCCGCGACGCAGCCCACCATCGACGGCGGCACGAGTGGCCGGGAGGCCCCCGCGGAGATCCAGCTCGCTGCCGGTGCCGACGGATCCGGGCTGCCGACCAGGTCGCGACGCCGGCCGGAGCACTCCGCCGCCTTGGACGGACCGACCGTCCCGTTCGGACTGCCGGTCGCGTCCGGGTCCGGCGACGGCTCGCCGTGGCCGCCGCACCGGCCGGCCGAGCCCGGCCCCGGAGCCGGTGGAGGCCCCGTGGCCGGGCAGCCGACCGAGCCGGTGACCCCGGCCGAGCCGGGCGGCCGCACGCCGGCCGAGATCGAGCTGACCCGCACCGAGTCGGGCCTGCCGGTCCGGGTACGCCAGGCGAGCCTGGCCCCGGGGTTGCGGGCCGAGCCCGAGGCGGTGGAAGCGGGTGGAGACGTGATCCGCGAGCCCGAACAGGTTCGGCGGATGATGAGTTCGTACCAGACCGGCACCCGGCGGGGACGCTCCGACGCCGCACGGCTGCTCGGTGCTGGCGGTCGGCTCGGGCCCGACGATGAGCCCGAGGACGCCGATCAACAGGCGACCTGACCGGGGTGCGCGGCCCGGCGAGCCGGGAAGAACGGTCAGGTCCAAGTGAGCACGGCGATGAGCCGGGGGAGAAGAGGACGACGAAGTGGCGCAGAAGACGGCTTCGAGTGCCGACCTGACGTGGTTGCTGGATGATCTGGTCGGCCGGGTCAAGCAGGCCGAGCACGCGGTCGCGCTGTCCGCCGACGGTCTGCTGATGGCCTCCTCGCAGGGGCTCAGCCGCGACGACGGTGAGCACCTGGCGGCGATGGCGGCCGGCATCCAGAGCCTGGCCCGCGGCGCCGGCAAGCGGTTCGGTGGCGGGCAGGTGCAGCAGACGATCATCGAGATGCAGTCGTCGTTCCTGTTCGTCACAGCCGCCGGCCGCAACGCCTGCCTGGCGGTGCTGGCCAGTGAGGACGCCGACGTCGGGCTGATCGCGTACGAGATGGCCATGCTGGTCACCCGGGTCGGCAGGTACGTCGCGTCGCCGTCACGGTCAGCCGAGCAGGCCGACGGGGAGAAGTAACCCGGATGACGGTGGAGGGCGATTCAGGCGACCACCAGTGGGTGGACGACCACGCCGGTCCGGTGGTTCGTCCGTACGCGGTGACCGGCGGCCGGGCCCGTCCGGTCACCGGCACGTTCGATCTGATCTCCCTGGTGACGGCAACCCGCAAGGACGTCTCCGTGGAGGTCGGCCTGGGCCCGGAGCACCTGGCGATCGTCGGCCGGTGCCAGCGGATGCAGTCCGTCGCCGAGATCGCGGCACACCTGGACCTGCCGGTAGGCGCCGTACGGGTCCTGCTGGGTGATCTGGTGGCGCGCAACCTGGTACAGATCCGCGAGCCGCACACCACCTTCGGACTACCCGACCACAGCATCTTCGAGGCGGTTATCAATGGACTACGGGCACTCTGAGCGGCCGTCGGGCGCGACCCCGCTGCCCACCGCGATCAAGATTCTGATCGCCGGCGCCTTCGGGGTGGGTAAGACCACGATGGTCGGTGCGGTCAGTGAGACGCGCCCGCTGCGGACCGAGGAGGTGCTTACCGAATCGGGAGTGGGCATCGACGACCTGGAAGGCGTCGAGACGAAGCGGACCACCACCGTCGCGATGGACTTCGGTCGGATCACCATCAGCGACGACCTGGTGCTGTACCTCTTCGGCACCCCGGGTCAGGACCGGTTCTGGTTCGTCTGGGACGAGTTGGCACTCGGCGCGATCGGCGCGGTGGTGCTGGCCGACACCCGTCGGCTGGCCGACTGCTTTCCCTCCCTCGACTACTTCGAGGGTCGGGGGACACCGTTCCTCGTCGCGGTCAACTGCTTCGACGGAGCCCGCCAGTACCGGCTCGACGAGGTGCAGGCGGCGCTGAACCTCGACCCCGAGGTGCCGGTGCTGCTCTGCGACGCCCGGCAGCGGGAGTCGACCAAGGAGGTGCTCATCACGCTGGTGGAGCACGCCATGAAGACCCGGGATGCCCGTCGCGCCGACTGACGGTTACGCCACCCGACGTGAGGGCTCCCACCCGGGCGGGTGGGAGCCCTCACGGCATCGCGGTCAGTTGGCGATCATGCGTCGCAGCACGTACTGCAGGATGCCGCCGTGCCGGTAGTAGTCCGCCTCGCCCGGGGTGTCGATCCGCACCACCGCGTCGAACTCCACCCCGCCGTCGGTGGTGACCTTCACCGTGCGCGGAGTGTCGCCGTCGTTGAGCGCGGTCACCCCGGTGACGGTGAACGTCTCGGTGCCGGTGAGCCCCAACGACTCGGCGGTCTCTCCGGCGGGGAACTGCAACGGCAGCACGCCCATCCCGATCAGGTTGGAGCGGTGGATCCGCTCGTACGACTCGGCGATGACCGCCTGCACACCGAGCAGCATGGTGCCCTTGGCCGCCCAGTCCCGCGACGAGCCGGAACCGTACTCCTTGCCGGCCAGGATGACCAGCGGCACGCCCGCCTCCTGGTACGCCATGGAGGCGTCGTAGATCGAGGTCTGTTCCCCGGTCAGGTGGTTGACCGTGAAGCCGCCCTCCACCCCCGGGACGAGCTGGTTACGCAGCCGGATGTTGGCGAAGGTGCCCCGGATCATCACCTCGTGGTTGCCCCGGCGGGAGCCGTAGGAGTTGAACTCGTGGCGCGGCACGCCGTGCTCGGCGAGGTACTGCCCGGCGGGGGAGTCGGCCTTGATGGAACCGGCCGGCGAGATGTGGTCGGTGGTCACCGAGTCGCCGAGCTTGGCCAGCACCCGGGCACCGGCGATGTCGGTCACCGGCTCCGGCTGCTGCCGCATGCCCTCGAAGTACGGAGGCTTGCGGACGTAGGTGGAGTCGCCGTCCCAGGCGAAGGTGTCCCCGGTCGGGGTCGGCAGGGACTGCCAGCGCTCGTCACCGGCGAACACGTCGGCGTACGCGGAGCTGAAGCCGGTGGCGCCGATCGCGGAGGCGATGACGTCCTGGATCTCGGCGGTGTTCGGCCAGATGTCGCGCAGGAAGACCGGGTTGCCCTCGCTGTCCTCACCGAGCGGCTCGTTGGCCAGGTCGATGTCCATTGTCCCGGCCAGGGCGTACGCCACCACCAGCGGCGGGGACGCCAGGTAGTTCATCTTCACGTCCGGGTTGATCCGGCCCTCGAAGTTGCGGTTACCGGAGAGCACCGAGACGACCGCGAGGTCGGCTTCGTTCACCACGGCGGAAATCTCCTCCGGCAGCGGGCCGGAGTTGCCGATGCAGGTGGTGCAGCCGTAGCCGACCAGGTGGAACCCGAGCTTCTCCAGGTACGGCGTGAGACCGGCCCGCTCGTAGTAGTCCATGACGACCTTGGAGCCGGGCGCGAGGGTGGTCTTCACCCACGGCTTGCGGTTCAGGCCCTTGTCCACGGCGTTGCGGGCGAGCAGCGCCGCACCGATCATCACCTGCGGGTTGGAGGTGTTGGTGCAGGAGGTGATCGCGGCGATCACCACGGCACCGTGGTCCAGCTCGAACTCGGTGCCGTCGGCACCGGTGACCCGGATCGGGTTGCTGGCCCGTCCGCCGGAGCCCACGGCGGCGTTGACCAGATCCCGGGGCGCGTCGGCCGGGTCGTCGATCCCGTTGGCCGGGGAGTCACTGGCCGGGAACGACTCGGCGCTGGCCTCGTCGGCGTGGCCGGTCACACCGTACGGCTGCTCCTGCTGCGGGACGCCCGACTTGCGACCCGGGTCGCCGCCGGTCTCGTCGGCGGCCACGTAGTCGGTGAGGGCCGAGCGGAACAGGGTCTTGGCGTTGCCGAGCGGCACCCGGTCCTGCGGGCGCTTCGGTCCGGCGAGTGAGGGCTCGATGGTGCCGAGGTCGAGTTCCAGGTGCTCGGAGTACGCCGGCTCGTGGTTCGGGTCGTGCCAGAGGCCCTGCTCCTTGGCGTACGCCTCGACCAGGGCGACCTGCTGCGGGTCGCGGCCGGTCAGCTCCAGGTAGCGGACGGTCTCGGCGTCGATCGGGAAGATCGCGACGGTGGAGCCGTACTCCGGGGACATGTTGCCGATGGTGGCCCGGTTGGCCAGCGGCACCGCGCTCACGCCGGGGCCGTAGAACTCGACGAACTTGCCGACCACGCCGTGCTTGCGCAGCATCTCGGTGATGGTGAGCACCAGGTCGGTGGCGGTGGTGCCGGCCGGCATCTCGCCGGAGAGCTTGAAGCCGACGACCCGCGGGATCAGCATGCTGACCGGCTGGCCCAGCAT
Organism: Micromonospora sp. NPDC000442; assembly: GCF_042898635.1. Classification (NCBI taxonomy): domain Bacteria; kingdom Bacillati; phylum Actinomycetota; class Actinomycetes; order Micromonosporales; family Micromonosporaceae; genus Micromonospora; species Micromonospora sp. NPDC000442. The sequence continues at coordinate 350,683 of NZ_JBIAYZ010000007.1, forward strand.
GGCGGCCTCGGCCTCGATGCCGCCGACGCCCCAGCCCAGCACGCCCAGGCCGTTCACCATTGTGGTGTGCGAGTCGGTGCCGACGACCGTGTCCGGGTACGCCTGGCCGCCGCGCTCCATCACCGTACGGGCCAGGTACTCGATGTTGACCTGGTGCACGATGCCGGTGCCGGGCGGCACCACCTTGAACTCGTTGAACGCGCTCTGGCCCCAGCGCAGGAACTGGTAGCGCTCCTTGTTGCGGGTGTACTCCAGCTCGACGTTGCGCTCGAAGGCGTCCTCGCGGCCGAACAGGTCGGCGATGACCGAGTGGTCGATGACCAACTCGGCGGGGGCGAGCGGGTTCACCTTGGTCGGGTCGCCACCGAGGTCGCGGACGGCCTCACGCATGGTGGCCAGGTCGACCACGCACGGTACGCCGGTGAAGTCCTGCATCAGCACCCGGGCCGGGGTGAACTGGATCTCGACGTTCGGGTCCGCGGTCGGGTCCCACGCACCGAGCTGGCGGATGTGTTCGGCGGTGATGTTCGCGCCGTCCTCGGTCCGCAGCAGGTTCTCCAGCAGGATCTTCAGGCTGTAGGGGAGCCGTTCCTGGCCCTCCACCTTGCTGATCTTGAAAATCTCGTAGCTCGCGTCTCCGACGCGTAGCTGGGTCTTCGCACCGAAGGTGTCGAGGCTCGCCACGTCGTACTCCTTCACACCAGCGACCGTGAGTAGTCCTGAGCAGTCTTTCGCACCGGCCGGGGCGCTGCCGTGGTTAGGCAACACTTACCGCCGGTTCTCGCCGTCAACAAAACCGTACGTCCGTCTTGTTATTCGTGCAACCCGGTGCCACCGTGTGGACGGGAGGTGCACACATGATCCATCACGTACAGCTCGCCTGCCCTCCGGGCTCGGAGGGGCTGTCACGGGCCTTCTACGTCGGCATCCTCGGCCTCACCGAGCTGACCAAGCCGGCCGCCCTCGCCGCCCGCGGTGGTTGCTGGTTCCAGGGGTACGGTGCCGAACTGCACCTGGGCGTGGAGGACGACTTCCGCCCGGCCCGCAAGGCACACCCCGCGTTGCTGCGGCCCGACCTCGACACCCTCGCCGCCCGGCTGAGCGCCGCGGGGTACCCGGTCACCTGGGGCGACGACGAACTGCCCGGGCTGCGCCGCTTCCACACCCACGACGCCCACGGCAACCGCCTGGAGTTCCTGACCCCCACCGCCTGAACACCACCCCGCCCCCGTATCCCTCACCGGCTGGCCAACCGTCCGCACCGTCCGCCGCCGTAGCCCTCGCCGCGCCGCCCGCCGCCATAGGCGTCGCCGTGCCGTCGTGCCGTCCGTCGTGCCGTCTGCCGCGCCGGGCCGGGCCGCCGTGGCCCTCGCCGCCTGCTGGCAGCGTTGCCGCCTGCAACTTCGGGGATGGTGCTGCCTGGCCGTGGTCGTGGTTTCAGACAGCAACATCCCCGATGTTGTCGCATCCTTCGGGCGGTCCGGGCGGTCCGGGCGGTCCGGGCGGTCCGGGCGGTCCGGGCGGTCGGTGGTGGTGCGGGGTGGTGTGTGGGTGGGGATGGCGGAGGTTGGCTCGGGTCGGGCATGACGAAGGGCCGACCCCTGGGTGGGGTCGGCCCTTCGTGGTGTTGGGTGTGGTCAGGAGGTGGCGGTGTAGCCGCGGGTGGCGATCCAGTCGGCGAGGGTGTCGATGCTCATCCGGTAGGAGGCCTGGGCGGGGTCGGCGGAGTCGGCGATGGTGACCGTGTCGCCGCCGTCGCGGTAGCCCACGACGCTGATGTAGTGGCCGCCTTCGAAGCTGTGGGGGGTGCCGTCGGTGTCGGTGGCGGTGCCGGCGATGTTGGCGACTACGGCACGGCCGTCGTTGACGGTGCGGACGATGTCGTCGCGCAGCTTGTCGGTCTGCTTGTCGTCGGCCTTGGCGTCGGCGATCTCGACCGAGCGGTAGACGTCCTTGCCGGTCTCCTTGTTCAGTACCGGGGTGATGTCGTTGATGGAGTTGGTGCCGGCCTCGGTG